>DATIMA010000067.1:0-9109 GCA_035475915.1 Bryobacteraceae bacterium | reverse complement strand
CGGCAACTTCCCGGCCTGGTCCGGGAGTTCGGGACCCGCGCCCTTGTGATCACCGGGGCTAGCGCCGATCGGGCAGCTCCGCTGATTGCCGCGCTCGAAGCTTTAGGAATCCGCTGTTCGCGGTTCAGCATTCCCCGCGAGCCTACTATTGACTTGGTTCGAGAAGGCGCGCTGGCCGGACGCCATGCGGAGATCATCGCCGGCATCGGTGGCGGCAGCGTGATGGATGCGGCAAAAGCAATTGCGGCGCTCGCCGCCAACTCCGGCGAACCGCTGGATTATCTGGAGGTCACCGGTCGGGGTCAGCCGCTCCGCAACGCTCCCCTGCCCTGGGTTGCCGTCCCTACGACGGCCGGCACCGGTGCAGAGGTTACTCGCAATGCGGTTCTGGATTCACCCGAGCATGGCGTCAAGGCCAGCCTGCGCAGCCCGCTTCTATTCGCCAAGGTTGCTCTGATCGATCCAGAACTTACCTTAGACGTCCCGCCGCAAATCACTGCCACGACCGGCCTGGACACTCTTACCCAACTTATTGAGCCCTACGTATCGATACGCGCCAACCCCCTCACGGACCTTTTCTGCGTCGAAGGGATGAAGCGCGTTGCCTCGTCGCTTCGAGCTGCGTTTCGCGATGGTCTCGATCGCGACGCTCGTGAATCGATGGCCTACGCCAGCCTACTCAGCGGCATCTCCTTGACCAATGCCGGGCTGGGCGTTGTCCATGGTTTCGCCGCACCTTTGGGAGGTATACTGCATGCCCCACATGGCGCACTCTGCGCGGCCGTTCTTCCGGCCGGCGTTGCCGTAAACATCCACACCCTTCGCAAACGCGACCCCAACCACGAAGCACTCAGAAGATATCGCGAGATCGCGCGCATCCTGACGGGCAATCCGCAAGCCGAAGCGGAAGATGCTGTCGGCTGGATCGCGGATTTGCTTTCGCAGCTTTCGATCGCTCCGCTCCTCACTTATGGGCTGCAACAGAAACAGATTCCCGAACTGGTAGAGAAAGCCGCCCGCGCAAGCAGCATGAAGGCGAACCCGATTGTACTCGCGGCGGATGAGTTGAATGAAGTGGCGGAAAGGTCTCTATAACTTGCCCAAGTTCGTCACAACCACTCCCGTCGGTCATGGCTCAGAAAAGGCCTCCTCTTCTCTCAACAGTTTAATGAGCCGCGACCAACGGGAGCGGGCTTGAACACTTACTGTGACGAACTTTGGCCAGTTTCAGCACATCTTCAGCATTTGTATGTACACTACTTGGGAGCCGCCGATGAGCCTCTACAAAGTTGTTCCGGTCCTGTTCCTGGCGTGTATCGCTGCATATGCGCAGACGCCTGCTGCCAGTGTTCCGACATTCACCGGATCTCTTGCGTGCAGGACCTGTCATCCGAATATCTATGAGCGCTGGAAGACAACCCGCATGGCGAACGTCGTCCGAGACCCCAAAGAGTATCCGGACGCTATTCTCCCGGACTTATCGAAGCCCAATCCCCTGGTTACGTTCACCCGCGCCGACATTGCCTTCGTGTATGGAAGCCGCTGGAAGCAGCGATATTTCAAGAAGATCGGCGATGACTATTTTGTATTGCCGGCCCAATGGGATATCGCGCACCAAATCTGGCGGCCCTACTTTGTAAAAAATGGAACGGACTGGTGGGCCCCGCTGTACCCGCCAGACAACCTCAAGCGCCCCACCGGCCCGCTCTGCGACGGCTGTCACTCGGTGAATTACAACATCAAGACGAAGACAGTCACGGAATGGAATGTCGGCTGTGAACGCTGCCATGGTCCCGGAAGCCTGCATGTTGCGCATCCGTCGCGGGCAAACATCATCAACCCCGCGCGTCTCGATTTCGTTCAGGCGAATGACACCTGTATTCAGTGCCATTCCCAAGGGCAGCCGCTAAAGAACCCGATTGATGGCAAGTATTACGATTGGCCGGTGGGCTTTCATATGGGCGGCAAATTGGAAGATTTCTGGAAATTGGAAGAGCACAGGCTTGGGGAAACGACGTTCACGCATTTCCCGGACGGAACCGCTCACAAGAACCGCATGCAGGGAAATGATTTCGTTCAAAGCGTGATGTACACGCGTGGGATAAAGTGCTTCAGCTGCCACGATGTGCATGGCACTGAGAACCAGGCTCTACTAATAAAGCCGGCAAGCGTCATGTGCCTGGAATGCCATGGTCCGGGCTCTCCGAACGGACCTCATACGAGCACGATTGAAGAGCACACGCATCATAAAGCAGGCAGCCCGGGCGGCGAATGCATCGCGTGCCACATGCCACAGATTGAACAAACGCTTGCCGATCAAAACGTCCGCAGCCACACTTTCCGATTTATCTCTCCGGCAATGACCAGTGCGTATAAGATTCCAAATCCCTGCACAACTTGTCACAAGGAGAAGAGCCTTGCCTGGGCTACGGAACAGCTGGAACGTTGGAAGAACGTCTCCACCTGGAGAGTAGAACAGTGATCAGGTGATCACTATTTCGCGCCCGGCGCGACGCTCTTCACATGAAGAAGCTGATCCGCATCATCATACGTTCCAGTCACCTGGACGTGCTGCCCGGCGTATTCTCGAACTTTCTCCTGGTCAGCTATCGGGTACACCTTCTTTGTCGCAGGATCAAATAGCACAAAGCTAGCGCCGCTCTTTACACATTTCAGCGTGCAGTCTCTGGCATCCTTGGCTCCTTCTTCTTTCATCATGTTTGCGTGCGACCCCATCTGCGCGCACGGCTTATCCATGATCTCGCCAGTGAACGTACCGTTCTTATTCTGGTTCTGGGCAAATACTGGAGATGTTAGCGCCAACAGCGCGGTAACCAATACGATCTGTTTCATATGCGACCTACTGGTTAGAGCAGCCGACTAAGCCGCCTGGTGCTGTTTAGGATGTAAAAGAGTTGTGAACAGCTCACGTATAAATATTTACAAATCCGAAACGCCCTGCCCGTTACCTTTTCTTCCGCCGTTTCTCTATTAGGACAGTACTTCCCGTCCAGAGGGGTGAACGTCCAGAGGGGTGAATATGTCCACGAAATCGATCGTCCTTATTGCAAGTCTCGCCGTAGTTGGCGTACTCGGCGTGTCGCAAGTGAGTATCCACCAGAAAGCGTACGCAGCGGAAGATCCGCAGATCGCGAACGCCGAAAAGATGATTCACCAAGGCCGCCAGATCTTTCGGTTTGATACCTTCGGCGACGAAGCATTCTGGGGCGGCACTCTCAAACTGCATGAAGCCATCGAGGGCAAGGCATTCGGCGGCGTTGGTCCGGGCCTTACTCCCGCCCAGGCACTCTCGGCCGGATTAAAGGTCGACATTGATGCGCTGCTGCCCGCACTGAAGGACCGGGTTGTGCTGCATGGTGCTCCGGGCGCGAACCGGTTGGTTCTAAGCGAGGCAGACTTGAACGATCCTGCCATAACGCTTGCCTTGCTGCGGAGTAAAGCAGTGATTGGTTTGACCGGCGATTTTGATTCCTCAGGCGCGCTCCGGTCAATAGGGATTCAATGCGCCCTGTGTCATTCGACAGTTGATAACGCTGTGGCGCCTGGTATCGGCCGCAGGCTCGATGGTTGGGCGAATCGCGACCTCAACGTTGGCGCGATCATCTCACTAGCTCCGAACCTGCAGGCGGTCGCCGACCTGCTGGGCGTCAATGTTGCCACTGTCCGGCAGGTACTTAGCGCATGGGGACCGGGCAAATTTGATGCCGAGCTATTTCTCGATGGGAAAGGTTTTCGCCCGGACGGCAAATCCGCCGCAGTGCTGATTCCGCCGGCTTTCGGCCTGGCAGGAGTAAATTTGCACACCTGGACCGGCTGGGGATCGGTACCGCATTGGAATGCCTTCGTCGCCAACCTGGAGATGCACGGCAAAGGGCGCTTCTTCGATCCACGCCTGAATAACGCGATGCAATTCCCTATTGCGGCCGCAAATGGTTTCGGGGATCTGCCGCATATCAATCCAGACGACGATCTGATTACCAAGACGCTGCCGGCGCTGCAGTTCTATCAGCTCGCGATCGCCGCGCCACGCCCCAAACCTGGACGGGACTTCGACCCCGCGGCAGCCAAGCGAGGCGATGAGCTGTTCAGCGGGAAAGCGAAATGCAACAACTGCCACGTCGAGCCGCTGTGGACCGAGCCGGGCTGGAACTTACATCCTGCATCGGACATTTGCATTGACGATTTTCAGGCGAATCGCGCGCCCGATCACAGCTATCGCACATCGCCGCTCGCCGGCATCTTCACGCACCAAAAAGGAGGGTTCTATCACGATGGCCGCTTCCGGACCCTTCATGACGTAGTGGATCATTACAACTCGTGCATGAGCCTGGGCCTGACTGAACAGGAAAAGCGGGACGTTGTGCAATACGTCCTCTCGCTGTAGTCGTATAACAACCCCATATTCCGCCGATTCGCGGATATTAGTTACTAACTTGTTAAGGAGCAGTTCATGTTACCGTCGAAACCTCACGTACTGCGTGTTCTCACAATGACATCTCTCACCAGGTCTGTCCGTCCTTTTCTACTGCTTGTTGGTTGCGTGTCTATGATGCTTTCCGCACATATTACATATGCGCAAACGCAACTGGCGCCCAACCAGACAAACGGGTTTGGAAACGGCCGGCTGGTGACATTCACTTACCTGCAGAATTTTGACTGCGTCGACCAGCCCACATTGGATTTAGATTTCAATGGGGTATTGGCGCAATCCGATCCGAATGAAATGCAGACTCCGATCTGCCAGCCGATCACAGAACCAACGGCCGATCCGAGCGGGACCGATATCAAACATACCGCTCATCTCTACGTGTTGATTCCAATGTTCTCCGTAGATAACGACCAAAACCCCGCCCACGCGATGCCTTGTCCGAACGGAGGGAGGGCTGGTGAGCTATGCGGGGTCGCTCTGGGGAAACAGCTCATTCAACTCTTCGGCTTTCTGCCGGAAGCTTGGAAGGCGACTGTCAATCCGGCCATTACGACCCAATGTCCCGATCCAAATAACCCCGTGCCTGGCACTTGCACGATGCACGCTTCTTCGGTTGACCTGTCCAAGACACTCAACGCACTCGGAAAGACCAGCGGTCCTCCGACGGGACCGATCTTCGTGCCAACCCCGAATCACAGCCACGTCGTCGACAATTCCCGTGTCAACACCGGAGCGATCTGGTGGGAGGTGAGACCGGTGCTGGTCTTATCTCAGGCAGACTGGCCGGCCGCCGATGGAAGCAGTGGAATCACCTCGTCAAAGGCGATGGACGCTGTGGAAGCAGAGGGCAGAGCGATCGAGGTTGGCTCCAATTTCTTCCTCTTTTTCCGCTCCGAACATGCGTCTATGAGCATGGCATCGCACCATTTACATGAAGGCCCATCAATCGACGGGACGCGGGCAGCCAATCAAGATGCTGCGCGCGGTGATGAAGAACGCGGCAGGATAGCGAAAACGGCGAAATAGTACTAGCATCTCGAAAACAGTGGCTTCGAACCGGTGAGCACTCGAGGACTCTCCATGCTCACCGGGACCCCTAATGCCTAAGGCAGCGTGCTAGTCTGGCGTAAGCTGGTAACGCGCAAAAGAACCGCGCATGTAACGCGATCACACTGTTCACCAAGAAACTGGAATGCCTTGGGGCCTGTCGCGTGTACGCGCTCATAGAGAATCCGCCGTAACATGGATCGAGCACGCAGGCTGCGCATCTTGACGGCTTCGGGGGTGATTCCCAAACACTTCGCAGTCTCTGCCGTGCTAATTTCCTCGATAGAGCGCATCACAAAAACAACGCGCTCGGCTTCTGGCAATGCGCTAATCGCTTGTTCCAGAAATCTTCGAGCTTCGACTGTAAGCAGATCATCCTCAGGCGTGTGAATCACATCGGTGGCTTTCCGCAAAGATGCTGTGGCCGCGTCGATATTACATTCCTTGATACGGCGCTTCACGCGACTCCAGGCTTCATGAATGGCGATCTTGGTCAGCCAGGTTGACAACCGGGATCGACCCGCGAATTGGATCAAGTGTTCGTAACCTCGAACATAGGTCTCTTGTATCACGTCCTGGGCCTCTTGCTCGTCCTTAACAATAGCCCATGCCACGCGATATAGGCAGCGATTATATCGCCGCATAATCACCTCGTACAGACCCGTATCACCACCGAGAACGCGTTCAACAATCTCGTTATCGCTCAATGTGTTTGGGTTTGGGTCCGCCATTGGGAAGCACTACTCGCGGCTCTGCGCTGTATACAACAACGGCGGCTCGCGACCTTACAATATTGAAGGGAGATGCGGCGCTTGTGGTCACTATCGAGTAAAGTTCGTGTAAATATAAACGGCCGATGACGCAACCCAATCGCTTGCCCGCATAAACTGTGATCGAGCGGTATCCTTGTTCTTCGTCATGTTCATCAAGGCCCACTCTGAGCGTCGCCAATTGCACCGGAACTGCTATTTATGGCTCGGCGTCTTGTCTTTTATGGGTTGGAGCCTGAGCGTGGGACTAGAAGGTGCGACACCACTCCAAACCCAAGAAGTCATTTCTGGCATTAACAAGGCTCAAGAATATCGAGAGCAGAGGCTGGTTGGATATGCAGTGGTGGAACATTACACGGTTCGTAACAGCCACTTTGAGGAAGCGGCTGAAATGTTAGCGGATGTGCGATACCAAAAGGGAACCGGCAAAACATATCAAGTGTTGTGGCGCAAGGGGCCCGGATTTCTACAGAGGCGAGTGATCAATCGCATTCTAAGGGAGGACGGCAACCTAAGCCGGCCTTCGGAACGAATGCATACCCTCCTCACCTCGGCAAACTATTCAATGAAGGTGCAGGGAACGGAAATGCTGCGCGGGAAGCGATGTTACATCGTTAAGATCCATCCACGAGCGCACAATTTCGCCCTGATTGAAGGAACAGCCTGGGTCGAGGTGAAAGACTTTTCGCTGGTGCGCATCGAAGGCAGGCCCGCCGCCAGTCCCTCTTTCTGGACTGGACGGCCGTTTATAGAACGCGAATACATTGCTCTGGAGGGGTTCTCCTTCCCGCAGCACAGCCGGGCTACTTCAAAAGGATTTTTCACTGGAAAATCCGAGTTAAATATCGACTACAGCCAATATGTGATTTCCACAGACCCGGTCGGGAATAAGAGCGCCGGCCAACGGGCACGGCATTGATGTGATTACAGGTGAGGAGCGGCAGCTTAGTGTTCGCACTAACAGACTCATGAAGGGCCTTTACCCGATTCCGAGGATGCAGGCTCTTTTGCGAACTGCCGTATCACCAGAACCAGCTTCCAAATTTGCTCATCGCGAAGGTCCCAGCCCGGCATACCGGTGAACCGTATTCCGTTCTTAACGAGATAGAACATCTGGCCATCGGGAAGCTTTTGGACACGCTCTGCCTTGAGGTCAGGCACCTCGGGTGAAAGGCCCTTCGCGGTGTTCGTCTTTGCCGCGCCATCATTGCCGTGGCAAACCGCACAATTTTCCGAAAAAGACTTGCTTCCCGCAAGGAGAGCTTCGGAAGTGGCGGCAATGGGATTTCTTGCGCTCTTTGCAGCGGCTGGAATGGAGAGGTCCAAAGCATAATTCGCAATTGCATACTCGACACTTCCTGGCTTCTTCCGCGCACTCAGACTACCTGATTTAAGGAGTCCGTAACAGACCGCGAGAATCACCAAAATCAATGCGGTTAGGGTAATCGCGACAGTTTTAGCGGTTTGCATGTGGATATCAAATCTTCAGTCCACCCCGGCCATGAGGCGCGGTCGTGAGCGCCTCCAGGCGGGATGAGAGCTTTCCGATAGGTCGCGGTAAGCGGTCCTTGCTATTTCGCTCGAATGCGCCGCCGCGCCGCAAAGAATCCAATCATGATAAAGCCCAACGCTGAAAGTCCAATCGAGAGCGGTTCCGGGGTTGGGGTCTGAGTCGCATCGATCCGACCGAACAATCCGTCTTGCTGTCCATTGATCCCCGCCGAGAAGTAAACGGCATTGGTATCGAACCCGCTGCCTGTACGTGTGGTGAGCGACCATAGGCCGTCATTCACGATCGGCTGTCCATTGGCTCCGTCCAAGGTCCCAAGAAACACACCACTGGCCGGATCAAAGGCGTTAATCTCTCCGTTCCCTAAGTTACCGACGAGCAAGTCGTTTGCGAAATTGCCAAACCCGGCTGGTGCAATCACAATACCCCAAGGCTGGTTCAAGTGAGAACCCCCGGGAGCAACAAGTTCCTTGATAAAGTTTCCGTTCGTATCGAACACGCTCACGGCGCCTTGGCTGTTGATGAAATTGGCGTACTCAACATAGAGCTGGCCGTTGACGTTCTGGATGTTGTAAGGCACATAGCCGGCGGGCAGATTTGGGTCGATGAAAGAGCCCGCAAGACTAGCATGGGCGAAGCTGGAGTCAAATACATCGATGGTTCCGCCCCCGCTTGCGGCGTAGAGAAAACTTCCGGAAGCATTGCTGCCGACTGCTAACCCGGTATATGCAGCTCCCGGTGTTGTGGCCGCGAGTTGGGCCGTGGTTGCATTGGATGGATTCCACGTGTAAATTGAGCCCCCAAGCGTGGCAAAGGTAAAAAGTGGGCTCCCGGTAAACGAGCTAGCTCCGGTGAAGACCTGGCCCGTGGGACCGCCAGGGACGTTAACAACCAACGGCGCCGGGGACCCGGCAGCAGAATAGAGCGTGGAATTGTTACTCACCTGGTTCGAAACCCAAAACGGACTTGTAGGCGCGAACGATACGCCCCATGGATTCTTTAGGTTAGTATCGGTGACGGCTGCAAGTCCGGGCATGTCAGAAACAAGATTTGTTTGTCCAAATGTATCGGATAACAGATGTTGTGGGGTGAGGCAAAGTGCTGATCCTACAATCAGCGAGCAACTAAGAGAGTGAACTATTTGTCGACTCAAGTCAACCTCCTCAAGAACGTTTTTAATGTCACACCCTAGAGATAGACTCTTCCAGCGCTGGGATCGGTTGTAAACGTTAAGTGAAGATTTCCCGCCGCATAAGGCGGTCACAGCGTTCGTAAGATTCTCGCGAGTTTCGCTAACGTTCACACGTTCAAATACTTACCTGCATTCTGGTG
>DATIMA010000066.1:0-4808 GCA_035475915.1 Bryobacteraceae bacterium | reverse complement strand
TACTCGAATTTCAAAGCGTGTTTGTACAGCGCGGCACGCGACTGGCGCTGAATGGCTTATCGCTGCGCGTGCAGGCTGGAGAGCACGTGGCCATTCTTGGGCCAAACGGCAGCGGGAAATCGACCCTCATCAAGACAATTACGCGCGAATGCTATCCACTGCTGCGCCCGGAAACGCAGCTGCGGATTCTGGGCCAGCAAAACTGGAACATCTTCGATCTGCGTTCGCACCTGGGCGTAGTGAGCAACGATTTGATGGCGCAATGCACACGAGATATCACCGGCCGCGAGCTGGTGCTTTCCGGATTTTTCGGATCGGTGGGCATTTGGCCGAACCACCATGTCACGCCTGAAATGGAAGCAGCAGCGATGGAGGCGATGGTGCGCCTGGAAGTTTCGCACCTGGCGGGCAGGTGGCTGGATGAATTGTCGTCGGGAGAAGCCAGACGCCTGTTGATTGCCCGATCGCTGATTCACAATCCGGCAACCCTGCTGCTGGATGAACCAACGACCAGCCTGGATTTAGTGGCCCTACATGAAGTGCGAACGCAGCTTCGCATGCTGGCGCAAAGCGGCGTGGGCCTGCTCCTCGTGACGCATCATCTGGACGATATTATCCCGGAGATTGATCGCGTGGTTGTTCTGCGCGCAGGACAGGTTTCTGTAGATGGGCCGAAGGCGGAGGTGCTTACGTCCGACCGGCTTTCGGCCACTTTTGGAGTGCCCGTTGAGGTATTACAGCGGGACGGGTTTTATCACGCGTGGTGAGGGAAGGCCGGTATCAGGAAGGCGTCTTCGAAGTCAGAGGGAGCGCCCCGCCAGCGTCGATGAGTATCTTGATGGTATTCATTTACGAACCACCTTTCGGCCATTTTGTAGTATGGTAAGCAGTATGGCGACTACTAAGGTTACCATCACGCTTCAGGATGAGCAACTCGAAGAGATCCGCGCCCTGGTCAACGCCGGAGAAGCAGCCAGTGTCTCCGGATTCGTGCAGCACGCGGTCACTGTCGCAGTTCACGATGCGGCAGGGTGGAAAGAAATGTTGCAGCATGCCCTGGACCAAACCGGAGGGCCGCTCACAAAAAACGAGCGCCTTTGGACAGACGAGATCCTTGGCGTCAGCAAACAGAAGAAAGGTTCCAGAGGCGGTAAAGCTGCGTGAACGGCATCACTTTTGATGCCGGCGCCCTGATCGCCTTGGACCGCAGAGATCGCCGCGTGCTTACTTTAATCGCGCGGGCGAAAGAGCTTGGGATGCGCATCACCATTCCGGCGACAGCTCTTGCACAGGCGATTCGGAATCCCGCGAGGCAAGCTCTGCTATCCCGATTGATTCGACAGGCCGGCACAGATCTTGTTGCGCTGGATGGACCAGATGCAACCGCAGTTGGTCTTCTACTGGCGCGAACCGCAACGGCCGATATTGTCGATGCTCACGTCGTAGTGTGTGCGCAGAGAGCCGGGCAACCAGTGATCGCGAGCGACCCCGACGATCTCAGGCAGATTGCTCCCGACCTGCGGTTGGTGGTCCTCTGAGAGGTCCGCATCAGGTGCGAATCACAAATGGCGTTTCCACCTTTTTGTAACTCAGATGGATTAGTCTTGCCGTTGCTGTGCGGCGTGCCAGACGGCAGAATCTGGAACGGCTTCATCGGGCATCACCCGGGATCCTGAAACTGGAACGACAGATGAGGCGCTACCTGAATTTGAGTATCTAGGGATTCATCCTCGCAATCTATGGCATAGGCATGGCGAGGGGCAAAGCCTCACGCGCTAGACCGCCTCCGTCCTCCGAACGCCATAATGAATCATTCAGACATGATTGGGCACTTGCGTGGGACAGTTCTGGAGAAGCATCCAAACCAGGTAGTAGTCGAGGCTGCGGGGGTGGGCTATGAAGTACAAATCCCGATTTCCACCTACACCTCGCTGCCGGATGCAGGCGCGGCCGTTGCGCTGCGGATTCACACTCATGTCCGGGAAGACGCGCTGCTTCTTTTCGGGTTTGCGACCTCGGACGAGAAGACCGTCTTTGAAAGACTTATCACGGTAAGCGGGATTGGTCCGAAGCTGGCAATCACGGTGCTTTCGGGGCTGCCGACAGCGGAGTTGGTGGGCGCGATCCGGACCGGCGATGTCCAGCGCCTGGTCCGAATCCCGGGCGTCGGCAAAAAGACTGCCGAGCGGATTGTTCTGGAACTGAAAGACAAGCTGATGGGCATGGAGGCTGCGGGCAAGGCCGTCATCGCGGCGGGCGTGGAGACTAGTCTGAGTCCGCTCGAACGGGATGTTCTTTCCGCGCTGCAGAACCTGGGTTGCGCGCGGGCGGCCGCGGAGCAGGCCATCCAAAAAGTGAAGGACCGCGGTGCGCCGGATACCTTCGAACCCTACTTTCGCGCTGCGCTCGCCGTAATGCGCTAACGTGAGAATCTGATGCGCTCCGAAGGCATGGTTTCTCCCGCCCAGCAGGAGGATGATCGCCAGTTTGAAGTGGCGCTGCGGCCCACGCGCCTGGACGATTTCGCCGGGCAGCCGCACGTGCGCGAACAACTCTCTATTGCGATTGAAGCGGCGACCCGGCGGGGCGAGGCCATGGATCACGTATTGCTCTGCGGACCGCCCGGTTTGGGTAAAACGACACTGGCCGGGATCATCGCGCAGGAGTTGTCCGTCGCCATCGATCAAACGGCTGGTCCGGTTCTGCAGAAAAAGCTGGACCTCACGGGGATTTTGAGCAACGTTCGGACCAGACAGGTTTTCTTCATCGACGAGATTCACCGGCTGCTGCCGGACATTGAGGAGATCCTGTATGCTGCTCTGGAAGATTTCCGGCTGGATATTCTGATCGGAACAGGACCGGGCGCGCGCACGCATTCGATTTCGTTGCCGCGATTCACCGCGGTGGGGGCGACTACGAGGCAGGGGCTTTTGAGCGCCCCGCTACGAAGCCGATTCGGAATCGTGCTGCGGCTGGATCCATATGACGAACCGACCCTGGCCCAGATTGTGGAGCGATCGGCGGGATTGCTGGAAGTGGCGATCACGCACGATGCGGCGCGTGAGATTGCGAGGCGCGGCCGGGGCACACCGCGCATTGCGAACCGGCTGCTGCGGCGCGTGCGCGATTATGCCCAGGTGCGGGCAGACGGGCACATCGACGAGGGCGTGGCTCAGGCGGCGCTCGATCTTTTGAAGGTAGACCGCTACGGGCTGGATGAGATCGATCAAAAAATCATGATGACGATTGCCGCGAAGTACGGGGGCGGGCCAGTGGGACTGAGTACGATTGCGGCTTCTATTGACGAGCAAGCGGACACAATCGAAGAAGTGTACGAGCCGTATCTGATCCAGCTTGGATTTCTGGACCGTACTCCACGCGGGCGGATCGCCACGGACCGCGCGTTCGAATATTTCCACGTTCCGCGGCGGCAGCGTTTTGCCGGCTCGCAGAATCCGCTATTCGATTAGAGGCGTTTACGCAGACCCGGAGTGTTCCCGGTTCTTTCACGCAGCCGCTTCCGGCGAGCCAGTCCGGAGGCGCTCAGCGCGTGCTCTTTATCGACAATCTTCGCTGGACCATGATCGTCCTGGTGATCAGCATGCACGCGGCGGATACCTACAGTCCGCTGGGGAACTGGTACTTCGTCGACAGGACCCACTTATCAGTTCCAACACTGCTCACGTTCGTCGCCTGGCAGATGTTTCTGCAGTCGTTCTTTATGGGATTGCTGTTCTTCATTGCAGGATTCTTTGTGCCGGCATCATTTGAGAGGAAAGGCGCCTGGGGATTCTTGCGAGGGCGGGCATTCCGGCTGGGATGGCCGGTGCTCTTCTACATGTTCGTGCTGGGCCCGGTGACGGAGTACTTCGTGGCGCATTCCTGGAGTGCGCCACGTTCCACCTTTGCGCGCGAATGGTGGAAGCATATTATCGATCTCGAATTTTTATCGGAAAACGGGCCGCTGTGGTTCTGCCTGGCGCTGCTTATATTTTCTGCAGCCTACGTCGTAATTCGGGCGGGGCGTTCGAAAGCCAATGGCACTCAGTCTAGCGGCGCACCGGGCACAGACAGGCTGATTCTCTTCTGCCTTACGATAGCTGCGCTGACATTTCTCGTCCGGCTCAGCACGTCGCCTGGCTATTCGTTCTTGAATATGCAGCTCGGCGACTTTCCGCAGTACGTTCTGCTGTTCGCCGCAGGCATCTACGCAGGCCGGCGCGGTTGGCTTCAGAAACTGCCGTTTGGAGCGGGTCTTCGCTGGCTGAGCCTGGCATTAACCCTAGGAGTTGCGGCCTGGCTGGCAATCCTGATTACGGGTGGAGCGCTGCAGGGCAATACGAAAGCATATTCGGGCGGCTGGCACTGGCAAAGCGCGGCGATCAACACCTGGGAGGCATTCACCGGTGTCGGATTCTGCTTCGGGCTTCTGGTGTTATTTCGCGAAAAGTTCAACTTTCAGGGACCCGTGGCACGCTTCTTATCGGAGAACGCGTTCAGTGTGTACGTGTTTCATCCGCCGGTGGTTATCGCCTTAGCGCGCATTCTTTATGGCGCATCGTGGCATCCGCTCGTGAAGTTTGTTGTCCTCACCTGTGAGAGCACGGTTATCACATTTGCATTGAGCGCCTGGGTCTTCCGGCGAATTCCGGTGCTGAAGAGAATCTTGTAGCCGTCACTATATACTGACCCTGCATGGCCATCCGGGCAACTAGCAATGGGGAGCAGCAGCGTCTCGCCGAAGACGAATCCCGCATCAAGCACTGGAAACGTTGGGGTCCTTATCTTGCAGAACGCGCCTGGGGCAC
>DATIMA010000065.1:0-8395 GCA_035475915.1 Bryobacteraceae bacterium | reverse complement strand
TCGGATAAAGCGGGCCGCCGCGGTCGCGCGCCCATGCCGGCATGGCTGTTCCCTTCCGGCCATTCTCGATCACGTTCCGAAGGGTGTCTTTCGGAATAACCGCCAGGTACAACGGATCGTTCAAGGGACGCCCTGCGCCATTCTTTCCATCCATGCCGTGGCAGCCCGAGCAGTTTTCGCTGAAGAGCGTGTTGAAATCTGTTATGTCTGCAGGGGCAATCTCTGGTTTAGGTTTGCCGGGCGGCTCGCAACCTGCCGTTAACAGAACAGCAATACTGACAACGGCGAATGCGCACAGAAGAGGGCGCGATGGCATGGTGGCGGGGACGCTATTCCTCACTTATCCGAGTCCTCGCGCGGCGGCCGGATGCCCGGCGCCTCGAGCTTCGCGCGTTCCGCCATGCTCCACGACTGCATGGTATGGATGTTGGTGCTACGCGCGATCACATAGCCGCCCACCAGGCCGAAGGCAAGCTGGCACGCGACAAACCACGGCCAACTGATGCGGTCGTTCAAAGCGGGATTGAGAATTGTTAATGTAGTTGCCACCAGCCCGCTCCAGAATAACGGCATGAGGATGCCTGCCCAAAACGGCGCGTATTTAGGAAACATGGGCAAGATGGCTGCGTAGACCACGCCCATAAGCATTGAAAGAATTCCATGTCCTACGAATGCGGCAACGAATGCCAAGCCGTTGAATGCCCGAAGCTGTTCTAGGGATTCCGATCCCATGTTGGGTATCACCACTCCGGCCAGCAGGTTCACCGGATACCAGATGCTGTGCTGGGCTATGAGCCCGTACAGGCAAGCCAGAGCCGCCATAGCAGCGCCGCCAGCCAAACCGCCCTTGATTCCCGCTGAATATGGATGCGCACTTTCGGGAACATGCACGCGATGTCCCGATTCGCCCAGCTTCAGGCGTATTACGGTGCGGGTTTCGACCGCAATAGGAGCGGGCCGGTGGGCCGGATCCACCGGCACTTCCTCGTGTTTTTCAAGAGGAATGAGATCGTGCCACCAACCGAGTGCCGCACGGAATGCCAAGACGAAGCCTACCGCGCTTACCGCCCAATGGGTTACTAATCCGGCGACGAGGAGCGTAACTCCAAACGCAAACACCATCGGCCAGAAGGTTGGATGAGGCAGTTCGATATGCGATTGCTCGGTCCGCTCTCCCGCTTCTCCGTGATGCAGTTCGTGTGACATGGCGCGATCCCCTTTATCTGCCGACGATGTACACTACCGTGAAAACCACCACCCAGACCGCGTCAACGAAGTGCCAGTACCAGGAAAGAAAGAGAACACGGCGGAATTGCGTCTGGATCGGAAAGCCCATCAATGTGACCACTAGCACGATCAGCAGAAAAATCATCCCAACGGTCACGTGGCTGGCGTGGAGGCCAACCAGCGAATAGAAGGTTGAACCAAACAGGTTCGTGCTGATAGTCAGGTGATCTTCGTAAATCAGCTTCTTCCATTCCAAACCTGTCGCGACCAGGAACTCGAGTCCCAGGCAAATGGTCACAATCCACCAGAACTTAAACCGGCCTAGCTCATTTTTTGAAAGTGCGTGTTCGGCCAGATAAACCGTCAGGCTGCTCGAAAGCAGACAGATTGTAGCGATGATGGGGATTTCGAGAACATCCTTCGGGTACGGTCCAACCAGGCTCTTACCGATGTACACGAGATACGCGGCCACAAAGATGGTAAAGAGCGCCGTCTCTGTAACGATCAAAAAAATAATTCCGACTTTGCCGCGATCGGGAGGCGCCCAGTGCTGCTCTAAAGTAAGGGCGTCGGCGGTCAATTCGTTGTTCTCAGCCATGCGGTTATTCGTATTTCCAATCCGGGTCTTGCGGATGCTTCAAATCCCAAAGCGGCCGGCTGCTGCGAACGACCGGCAGCTTCTCGAAGTTGTATTCCGGAGGCGGGGAAGTTGTCGCCCATTCCAACGTCCAGCCGTCCCAAGGATCGTCCCCGGCAGGCTGGCCTTTCTTCAAGGTGTATAAAACGTTCCAGACAAAGCAGGCGACGGCTGCCGCTTGAACAAGTGCACCTACCGAAGCAATGAAGTTAATGGTGTCCCAGCCCCGGTTCGGCGCATAGGTATAAATGCGCCGCGGCATTCCGAGGAACCCCGCAAAATGCAGAGTGAGGAACGTCATATTGAATCCGATGACAAATAGCCAGAAATTCCATTTCCCAAGTTTTTCATTCAGCAGTTTGCCGGTCACCTTGGGAAACCAGTAGTAAATGCCGGCGAAGATGCCAAAAACGGCTCCCCCGATCAGCGTGAAATGGAAGTGTGCGACGACGAAATAGGAATCGTGCAACTGCCAGTCAAACGGCGCAACCGCCAGCATGATGCCTGTGAGGCCCGCAACCAGAAACTGCAGCAGAAATGCGCAGCAGTAACACATCGCGGTAGAGTAGCGGATGCGTCCGCCGTACATGGTGGCGGTCCAGTTGAAGATCTTGATTCCCGTGGGAACGCCGACCAGCATGCTGGAGGCCGCAAAAAAGGTATTTGACCAGGCCGTCATTCCAACCGCAAACATATGGTGCGCCCAAACGCCCAGACTGATGAAGCCGATTGCGACTACCGCGCCCACCATGGCAGGCTTCCCGAAAATCGGTTTGCGCGAAAAGACCGGAATGACCTCCGATAGGATCGCGAATGCCGGGAAGATCAGAATGTAGACCTCCGGATGTCCGAAGATCCAGAAGAAGTGCTGCCAAAGAACAGCCGAGCCGCCCGCTTGAGTTTCGAAGAAGTTCGATCCCAGGTGCCGATCCATCAGCAGCATGATCTGCGCCGCATTCAGAGGCGGAAGGGCAATAAGAATCAGCCAGGAGTCGACCAGCATCACCCACACGAACATCGGCATCTTGCTCAGCGTCATGCCGGGACAGCGCAGCGAAATGGTGGTGGCGATGACGTTAATTGCGCTTGCGATGCTGCCTACACCTGAAACCAGAATTCCCAGAATCCAATAGTCGGTAGCCGCTCCTCGTGAAAATGCTTTGGATGTTAGTGGCGCGTAAGCAAACCAGCCCACATCGGGGGCAGAACCGGCGCCGCCCAGTCCACCGCCGCCGATATAGCTGAAATATAAAAGCAGCCCTCCGAACAGGAAGATCCAGAAGCCGAAGGCATTCATTCTGGGGAACGCCATATCCCGTGCCCCAATCATCAAGGGCACGAAGTAGTTCGAAAACCCCGCGATCATGGGCATTCCCAAAAGGAAGACCATCGTGGTCCCGTGCATGGTGAACAGGCGGTTGAATGTGTCGGGCGCGACTAGGTGGCTTTCCGGAAACATCAACTGCATGCGTATCACCACGGCCATGATGCCGGCGACGATCATGAAAATGAGCGCCGAAATAACGTACATCAAACCCAGGCGTTTGTGATCGACAGTGGATACCCAGGAATATAGAGCTTCCGAAAAAGAAGAGTACGTCTTCTCTTTTTGCCTCGGATGTTCGAGTGGATAATCTATTGAAGCCATGGTCCTCCGCTCTACTTCAGCGTCTCCAGGTATGCCACCACTTGATCCAGCTCTTTATCGGTAAGTTTCATGCTGGGCATGAGGCATCCGGGCTTGATTACCTGCGGATCGTTCACCCAGGCGCGCAGATGTTCGGGCGTATTGGTCAGTACTCCCGCCCCAATGTTGTCCCGCGACATCAGGTGAGTCAGATCAGGACCAAACTGGCCGATGGACGGTGTCCCCCTGATGGTGTGGCAGTTGACACACGAGAGCGATTGATAAACAGCCCGGTCCGCACTGACTCCTGGGTCGTCGACTGCTGGCTTAGCCTCGGCTGCCGCCCACTTGTCGAAATCGGCAGGTTCCTGGGCGATGACACGCAACAGCATGTTGGCGTGCTGAGTACCGCAATATTCGGCGCAATTGCCGAAATAGATCCCGGGTTCGCTTGGGTCAATCCAGGTGAAATTCTGCCGGTTAGGAATCAAATCCATTTTGCCCGCCAGTTGTGGCACCCAGAAGCTATGGATCACATCAGCGCTCTCAAGCGTCAGGTACGTCGCATCATTTCCGTTCCGCGAAACCGGTACGTGAATTTCATTCGCGGTATGCACTTTGAATTGCGGGTATTCCACTTCCCACCACCATTGATGCCCGACCAGTGTCACTTTCGTTGTTGACGGCGGCGGGCTCGCGTTTTGCACGCCTGCGATGACGCGCGCTGAAACGCCGATTAGCACGAATACGATCAGGATTGGTATAACCGTCCAGGCAACCTCAATCTGGTTGCTCCCGTAGACTTGCGGCGGCTCCTGGTGCTCGTCCTCGCCGGGTTTACGCCGGAAGCGAATCATCGTGTAGACAATCAGCCCGGCAACCACTACGAAGATCACTCCCGTGATAGCCAGAGTTAGCAGCGCGATGTTCTTTTCTGAAGCGCCGGGTGTTGCCAGAGGCCGAAAGATGTTCGCAATCCGGTGCTCAGGGAGCCCTGGAACATTGGCCTGCAGCAAAGCTACTAGAGCGTGCTTAAACAATCGACCTTCCCCCCTTGCTGAGCCGCAATACTCAATGTACCGTGCGATCCGCGAAAGAATTATCGGTGGCCTTCACGAAACACTCGAGCGGGCGTCCGGATATAGTGAGAGCACAATTATGCCTCTTGAGATTCAGCGGAGGGAAACGGAGGGGATCACGATTTTCGATCTCCGCGGCCGTATCGTAGCAGGCTCGGAATCAGCTGAACTGCGCGATGCACTCACTCAATTTGCTTCGGGACCACACCCGAATCTGATCCTGAATATGCAGCACGTTCATTTTGTCGACAGCACCGGGCTCGGTATTTTGGTCCTCGGCCATTCCTCGGTAGAGCAGGTCGGTGGCGCGCTAAAGCTGCTGAACATTTCAAAACGCAGCGCACAGCTCCTCATCCTGACAAAGCTGTCAACCGTATTTGAAATGTTCAATGACGAGCAGACAGCAATCAACAGCTTTTTTCCGGACCGCGAGGTAAAGCGGTTCGACATTCTCGATTTCGTGAATAGCCAGGAGGGTGGAGAGGAATCTGCCGCTGGCGAGAATCGCGAAACCGGAAAGCACTCCTGAATCCGTGGGCGAATTGGTTAGGCTTCTGCGGGGCGAAACAGATTCAACACGCCGAGCCCCACTCCAGCGACCAGACAACCCCAGGCAAACCAGTCGCCATGGCGCGCATAGAACGTGGGGGCATCAATCGCTCCGTACCGGACAGACGCAGCCAACTCCTCAAAGGGTGGAAGGCGTTTAATTACACGGCCGGCAGGATCAATTACCGCACTGATTCCGTCATTCGTGCATCGGATGATAAAGCGCCGATTCTCAGCCGCCCGCATCCGTACAAGCAGCAGATGCTGCTGCCGCGCTTCGGAATGACCGAAGTAGGCATCGTTCGATATGTTAACCAGAACGTCCGCACCCTTCTTTGCAAACTGGCGGACAAGATCCGGGAAAGCGGACTCGTAGCAGATGAAAACGCCAAGCCTATGCCCGGCCGCCGGAAGAATTTTAATATCGTGGCCAGGCACAAAATCGCCGGCTTCCTGGGTCACACGGTTGACGAATGAGAACAAAGGTGGGACGAATTCTCCAAACGGGACGAGGTCGATTTTGTCATACCGGCCTATTTCGGCCCCGTCGGGTCCCAGCAGAAGAGCAGAGTTGAGAGGCTGATTGGAAGGCGTGTAAGCGACCGTGCCGAACAGGAACCACCCATGGCGTCGCGCGATCTGCGTCGCAAGTTCGTGAAATTCGGGATCGTTGTAGTAGTAGAGCGGGGCAGGGAGTTCCGGCCAGATGATCAACTTGGCTGGAAGCGCATTCGATAACAGCCTGAGCTGCCGCTCTGTTTTCTCTTGCAGGAGCCCGGTCCATTGCACGGAAGGATCGATGTTCGGCTGCACAAGCAAGGCGCTTTCCGTTGCGGGAGTGTTCTCGGGAATAGCGGGCAAGAGAAAGAGGAGCGGCAGCGCGAGTAACGGAGCAAGGCGAACGCGAGGATAGCGCAGAACCACGCAGGCAAGTCCAGCGGCCAGCATGCAGAATACAAACGAGAGTCCATAAACACCGAGAAACGGCGCAAGCCGAAGCGGCAGGGACATATCGATGCCCGCATTGCCAAGCTGCAGCCACGCAAAGCCGAAGGTGCCGTGTGTCCGTTCAAGCCCGGTCCATAGCGCCGCTACGGCGGGGATTGCGTACGGACGCCGCATCAGCGGCCCGGCGAGCCAGCTAAACACAGCCAGATGCAGGCCCTTCAGAATGGCGAACAGGAAAAAGGAGCCCCAGCCCCCCCACTGGCCCATGCCTCCGTGGACTTCCAGCACAAACTGAATCCAGGTGCACAGGAAAAACCAGAAAAAGATTCCGGCCGCCCATCCGTACACAAAACGCTGCCACGCGTCGCGGGTCCGCGCAAGCGCGATCAGCAGAGGTGTCAGCGCCACAGGAGCAAGCCAGCGAATATCGAATTTCGGAAAAATCAGGAGCAGCAATATTGCCGATAAAATGCTGAGGAGCGTGTGAAAAAAGACGCGCCGGTAGTAGGGAGGGAAAAATTGATGCAATGGGGTGGTGAGCTACGTGCCCTGCCTTTATCTTCGCGCGGCTCATCTTTCCAGCCTCATGGCGCGGCGGCGTACCTGCTATTCCTGTGATCAATGAGACGAGTTCTTCTGTCCTGGAGCAGCGGAAAGGACAGCGCCTGGGTTCTTTACCTGTTGCGACAGATGCGCGATGTCGAAGTAGTTGCGCTCCTTACCGCCTTTAACCGCACGGCGGATCGTGTTTCGATGCATGCGGTCCGCCGCGTTCTGGTCGAAGTTCAAGCCGACAGAGCCGGCTTGCCTTTGTGGCCGGTTGAACTCCCGTCGCCTTGTTCGAATGCCGTTTACGAAGAGGCGATGGCCGCCGCGTGCCGTCGCGCAGTTGATCACGGGATAACGGAAATCGCCTTCGGCGATTTATTCTTGCGAGACATTCGCGAGTACCGCGAGCGGCAACTTCAGGGAACGGATCTGAAGCCGCTCTTCCCAATCTGGGAATCGCCAACGAAGGATCTTGCGGCAACCATGATTCAGAAGGGTGTAAGAGGCAAAGTCACTTGCATCGATCCCGCGAAACTCGATCAATCGTTTGCCGGGCGCGAATTCGACGTTTCCTTCCTTGATGCTCTCCCTGCCGATATCGATCCTTGCGGCGAAAATGGCGAGTTTCACACGTTCGTATACGACTCGCCGGTTTTCTCGCGCCCCATAGCGATACAGGCCGGAGAAGTTCTTGAGCGCGACGGCTTTATCTTCGCGGACCTTCTGAAAGCCGATCCTTAGGCAGCGTGGATTCTTCCGTCCCGCATGGCAACAATCCGGTCCGCAAATGCGGCAGCTTCCGGATTGTGAGTGATCATGAGGACCGTCTGGCCCGTTCGCTTATTCAGGTTACGAAGAATCTCGAGCACGGCGTTTGAATTCTCGGTATCCAGATTGCCAGTGGGCTCATCAGCCAGCAGAATCGCTGGCTGATTTACCAAAGCGCGAGCGATCGCAACCCGCTGCTGCTCGCCTCCGGAGAGCGCCCTCGGCTTGTGATTGAGCCGCTGCTTAATCCCGAGTAACTCCAAAATGTCATCGAAGTCGGGCTGGCGAGTTGTCGAGCCGCCCAAAGCCTGCGCAATTGCGATATTGTCGCGGGCAGTAAGCGTGGGCAGCAGATTGTATTTTTGAAATACGAAGCCTACTTTCTTCTGCCGCATCTCCGTACGTTGTGACTCGGTTAATTGCCGCAGTTCCAGGCCGTCAATCCAAACCTCACCCGCCGTCGGGGGCGCCAGCCCGCCAAGTATGTGGAACAGAGTCGACTTTCCTGAACCGGAGGGCCCAATGATCGCTAGGAACTCGCCGCGGCCGACATCCAGATCGACTCCGCGCAGCGCGTGCACATCCACCTCGCCGACGTGAAATGTCTTGCGCAGATCGCGCACTCGGATGATATCGCTGCTGGGAGCGCGATTCACTATCGGGATGCTACTCATAGGCAAGGGCCTCTATTGTGTCCTGCCGCGCCGCTTTCAAGCCGGGGTAGATTGCGCCCAGCAGTGCACCTGCAAGCGCAATGGCAGCCGCAATGGGCCACCAATCCGGCACGTTTACCACGGGCAGCGATGCAGGTATTGTCGCCATAATCGCGCCGCGCGCGCCAAACGTAAACGCAATTCCAATCGCCCACCCGATGATGGCGAGCACGCAGGCCTCGCGCACGAGAATGCCGAGAATCGTCTTGGGTTTTGCTCCTAGGGCCTTTAGGATGCCAATCTCGCGCGTGCGCTCCACAACGGCGGTGTACATCGAAAGAAACACGACCAGGAAACC
>DATIMA010000064.1:0-22063 GCA_035475915.1 Bryobacteraceae bacterium | reverse complement strand
GGCGTTGTTATTGGCCGTCAGTTTGAACTACACCCCGGCCTGCTTCAACAGGAGGGAATCGAGGGCCGGGCCATCCTCTTCGACGTTGATCTCCACCTTGCCCAGCAGATCGCCGCAAGCCAGACCTTCACATACATCGCCCCGCGCAAATATCCCACCAGCGGATTCGATTTATCAGCCGTGGCCGATCTTCATGCGCCTGTCAGCCGCGTTCAGGAAGAACTGATGCGTTTGGCCGGCGCCGACCTCGCCAGCATCGACTTTATCCGCCAATACGTGGGCTCGCCGCTGCCTCCGGGCCAGAAGAGTGTCTCCTATCACCTCGAAGTAGGTGCGCTAGACCGGACGTTGACAGCAGAGGAAGTGGCAGCGATCCGTAGCCGCATCGTGCAGGGTATGCGGGAAGCAGGTTTTGAGATACGGGGATTGGAGTAATTATCGCGGTCCACGCAGATTCCGCCACAACTTCAAATTGTGCGTCGCTTGCCCGATGCAGATAATATCCTGGCGGCCATCTCCATCCAGATCGGCTATCGCGCATCCGGCCGCGGAAATCGTCCCCTGGTCTAAAATTTCGCGGCTCCATTTCCCCGCATTCCAGCGATACACATTGACGCCGTACGGCTTCCCGCGGAATCCGGCTACGATTTCGTCGCGGCCATCGCCATCCAGATCGACGCATTCGATTGTGTGCGCATCCAATAGCGTGTCGTCGATCACCTCCCGGTCCCACGCGCCGTCGCGATTCCGATACACCACGACCTCGTTCCCATGCCACGGCTCAATCGCGGCCAGAAAACGCTCTCCTCCGTTGTGCCCCACCGCGATATCGCTTGTCCCACTATTCGGCCACGGCTTGGGGCTGCCTTTGCCAATCTCCGTGCGCGACCACTTACCGTCCCGGCCGAACTTATATAAATGAATACCTAAAAAGCTGCCGATCAGAACTTCATCGCGGCCATCGTGATCCCAGTCCGTCACAAAAATTCCGTGGGCGATGCCCTGCTCGTCATCGCCAATCAGCCGCCTTTTCCACTCGCCCGGAACATAGTAAACCAGGGGCACGTGACCGCGGTAATCGGGAGCTTGCGCATCCGCGCTGGCGAGCGGGGCATTTATTAGCGCCTTCTTGTCACTGCCATCGATGTCCGCCCATCGCAACCGATGAGAGGCCGGCAGGCGGTCGATTTCCCTCACCTTCCACGGCCGGTGCGGATCGCCGTCAGGCGTCAATACTGACACGATTCCCGCACTCTCGCGCGGGTTCATCGAGAACCCGTATGCAACCACTACCTCGGGAACTGAATGGGGTGTCTTGTTCCAGCAGGCGAGATTAATCATCCCGTGGAGGTTGTGCGCCATTACGTGCCGCTCCCAAATCGGGTTCTCAAACCAGACCAGATCGGGCATATCGCTCGCCAGAGCGATAATATCCAGCTTGCCATCGCCGTTCACATCGCAGGCAACAGCCTGGTATCCGCCGGTAAGGTCGTCCGCCAGCGTGCGCTCCTCAAACTGCGTGGCTCGGGTGCTTGCCATTACCGTGATCATCGCAGCAAGCAGCAGCATGCTGTCATCTACTTTAGAAAAATTTCGCGGACATCGTTCCAGTTGTCCACGCGCCGGAACCGCGTCTCACGAATATTGTGCGGCGCGGTATACACAATTCCCTCGCCGCTGAAATTTCGAAAATGCTTCGGATCGTCGTCGATCATGAAATCCGCCGCAATAATACTCTTATCCCCGCAGAACACGATCCGCTTCGGCGAGATGAATGGGAAGTGCTGTTTTAGCCATTCAAACTTGGCTGAGAACGAACAGGGGACATCCATCGCCGCGGTTGTAATGAAGACTTCGTAGCGATCGCTCAACTCGCGAACTACTTCCTGGCTGCCGGGCATCACCGGAATCTCGGAAAAGAAATCTTCACGCTCAAAATACGTCCTGGCGCGCGCCACATGTGCGGTGTCGATTACTTCCATCAGCCGCCGTCCATTGAAGTGCTCGCGTGTCAGGCTCAGCCCGAAATCGGCGTTGTATACGTCAAGATACCGGGCCATCGTATCGGCGACCACTTCATCCATATCAATTGCGATTCGCTGCATCACTTTTCGAGTCGCCGCACCCCGGCGATCCCTAAACCTCCACCTCTGGCCGCTGCCGGATTTCCAGACAACCGTTCCCGGTAGGGAGCACTTTGCCTGGGTTCAGCGCGCACCGCGGATCGAATAGCGCCTTGAATCGCTTCATCAGTTCCAGCGTTTCGTCCGGGAAGAGGTGCTGCATCAGCTCCATTTTTTCCATGCCCACGCCGTGCTCACCCGTTATAGACCCGCCCGCCGAGATGCAGAAATCGAGTATTTCTTCGCCCGCCTTTTGCGCTCTCTCCAGATCGCCCGGCTTGCGCGGGTCGAATGGCAGGATGGGATGCATATTGCCATCACCCGCATGAAACACATTGCTGATGGCGATGCCGTACTTCTTTCCAATTTCGCCGATCGCCTGCAGGGTCCGCGCAATTTGCGTGCGCGGAACGACGCCATCTTGCACGTAATATGTCGGGCTCACGCGGCCAATGGCGCCAAACGCATTCTTGCGCCCCTTCCACAACAACTCGCGTTCCTCGGCCGATTGCGCCGCCTTTACATCGCGCGCCCCGCACGCACGGCACACCGCGCTGATTGCCTCAACCTGCTCTTCTACGTCTTCCGTCAGGCCTTCCACTTCGATCAGCAGCACTGCCGCCGCATCTAGCGGATATCCGGCGTGCGTAGCTGCTTCCACCATCCGCAGCATCGGTCCATCCAGCATTTCGAGCGCCACCGGAATAATGCCACGGGCTGTCAGTTCTCCAACCGTGTTTCCCGCCTCATCGGCCGAGTTGTAAATCGCGAGCAGCGTTTTGATTGCTTCCGGCCGGCGTACCAGCCTGACGCCGATTTTCGTCACCAGCGCCATGGTCCCTTCCGATCCGGTCAGCAGGCCCACCAGATCGTAACCGGGCAGATCCGGTTCTGTGCCGCCACATTCCAGAACCGTCCCATCCGGCAGCACCACTTCCAGACTAACCACGTGATTGGTTGTCACGCCATGCGCCAGCGTGTGCGGTCCGCCCGCGTTTTCCGCCACGTTGCCCCCGATCGTGCAAGCCTTTTGGCTCGACGGGTCGGGCGCATAGAAGTACCCGAACGGCTCCACTGCAGCCGAAATATCCAGATTCACAACGCCCGGCTGAACGATGGCTCGTTCATTCTCAATATCGATCTTAAGAATCCGATTCATCCTCGCGAACGAGATCATCATCCCGCCCGCCCGGGCAATAGCGCCCCCGCTCAGGCCGGTACCCGCCCCGCGCCCCACAATCGGAACGTTATGCGCGCGCGCCAGTTTGACCAGCTCGACCACATCCTCCGTGCTGCGCGGGAAGACAACCAGCTCGGGCTGCGATTTGTCTACCCCACCGTCGTATTCATACAGCTTCAGGTCGGGCGCTTGGGACAAAACGGCCTGCGCGCCCAGTTGCGACTCCGCTGCCGCCACTACCGCCGGATCAATCGCCATGTTCGGATGTTCTACAACAGGCTTTGCACGTATTGGGTCATATCATCGCTGACCCAATCTTCGGCTTCAGCGAACTTTCGCATCACCCGGCCATCTTTGATGATGTACGTTTCAGGGTACTGGAAGGTCCCGTACTTTGCGCTGATATCGGCGCTTGGGTCCCGGGCGGTATCAAAGGATACGTGAATACGATCCAGAAAAGCGCGATACTTCTGTGGATTCTTGTCAATGCTGACCGCCACCACCACCACGCCCGATTTCGCAAATCTCTTCTGAAATTGATTGAGCGAGGGAATCTCCTGCACGCAAGGCGAGCACCAGGTCGCCCAGAAATTGAGCACCAGCACCTTGCCGCCGAAAGAAACCGGTGTCACTCGCTGGCCCTGGTCCGTCGTGATCAAAAACTCCGGCGCGCGGCCGCCTTCCTTCGCCGAGGTGTCACGCAAGCTAAACACGATCAAGCCTACGAAGGCCACGGTAAGCGCACCCAAAAGCGCGCGTAAACTATTATTTGTATTCACTTTCCTGATACTGCGTATCCCCGGGTGGCCAAAGCTCCCGCAGATGCCCTAAACTGCCTGTAAATACCAGTATCCAACGACAGCACCCGAGCATCCAATCACTTGGCGATGTTTGTTACCCGCAAGGCCGAATTTTCGGCATCTCACGTTTGCCGGCTCCCTGCGTTGGACGACGCAGAGAATCGCCAGCTATTCGGTGATGAAGCCAATCCGAACGGTCACGGCCACAATTACATCGTTGAAGTCACCGTGGAAGGCGATCCCGATCCCGTGACCGGCATGGTCGTCGATCTGAAGCATCTGAAGAATATTCTCGAACAGCACGTCATTGAGCCGATGGATCATCGTTTTCTGAACTACGAAGTTCCGCCCTTTGAGACCGTCGTTCCGACGACGGCGAACCTCGCTTGCGAGATCTGGCGGCGGCTCGAACCCCAGTTGGCCTCTCCCTCTACGCGCCTGGCGCGTGTGCGCCTGTTCGAAACCGAAGATCTTTACGTGGATGTGACCGCGGAGGATCTGGCTGCATGATGACTCTCGCGCGCCGGTACCGGTTCTCCGCTTCGCACCGCCTGCACTCTCCTGAATTGAGCGACGCTGCTAATTCCCGCGTGTACGGAAAATGCAACAACCCGTTCGGCCACGGCCATGACTACGTCCTGGAGATCGCGGTCACCGGTCCGGTCGACCCCCGCACCGGTCTGATCATTTCCACATCGGCACTCGACCGGTTCGTCCGGCTACACATTCTGCAGCTCTTCGCCAACCGGAACATCAACGCCGACCTGCCGCAGTTTGCCAGGCTGGTCGCGACTACAGAGAACATCGCGCTTGTGATTGCCGGGTTAATTCAACAACACTGGGCCGCTTCGTTCGGCGCGATTCCAGCGCGGGTACAAAGAGTCCACGTCCAGGAGACCCGCCGGAATGGATTCGAAGTTATATTGCCCGCGGCTGCCGGCAAATCTCAGGCCCGCATCGGGGCGGAAAGGATATTAGTCCATGGCTAAAGCTCCTCTAAAAAAGCAAGGCTCGCTGATTGAGATCCAGCGCAAGACCGGTGATCTCTCGATTGCTTCGCATATGAAGGAGGTGCTGCGCGATTTGGGTGAAGATCCTGCCCGCGACGGCCTGGTCCGCACGCCGGAACGCGTCGAGCAGGCCCTCCGCTATCTCACCAGCGGTTATTCGGCTGATGTGACCCAGATCGTGAACGACGCGCTGTTCGATGTTGAATACGACGAAATGGTGATCGTGCGCGACATCGAATTCTTCAGCATGTGCGAACACCATATGCTGCCGTTCTTCGGGAAGGTGCAGGTTGCCTATTTGCCTGACAGGAAGGTGATTGGGCTGAGCAAGATCCCGCGGATTGTAGATGTTTTCGCACGCCGCCTGCAGATCCAGGAGCGGCTTACCCAGCAGGTGGCTGACACTATTCAGGATCTCATTCACCCCCGCGGCGTCGCCGTTGTCGCTGAAGCGCGCCATTTCTGTATGATGATGCGCGGTGTGGAAAAACAGCACTCGGGCGCAATTACTAGCGCCATGCTGGGCGCATTCCGCGACAATCGGGAAACGCGTAACGAATTTTTGTCCCTGATCGGCCAGCGCGCCAGAGCCATCTGAAGCGCCCCAATCACCTGGGCATTTTCGCGGACCGGCTTTCCACGACGTGCCTCCGTGCATGCTAGCATCGGGTCATGAGTGACCAGAGCCGCTCTTTTCAAGCTGGCCCGGACCCCTTTGGACACATGTGGAACGTGCAGTTTCGCTGGCTACAGACGGGAATTTCCATCCGCCACGCGGATACGGTCGATGTGAAATTCTTCGCCGCGCCCGAAAGTGGAGAACCCGAAGAAAAAGTCATCGCGCTGCCCCATCCCGCCCTCCTGGAACTCACCTCGCGGCGTGGCCGCAAGCTCTCCGATTCATACTGTTTGCGCCTGGCCGCCGCCCATCTCCGCCGCATGATTGAGACCTCAGAGGACATGGAAAAAACTCTGGTGACCCTAACCCCCGAAGAAATAGCAGCTTACGATCAGCAATTGACGAGTGTAACCGTTCCGCAGCCCGCATAATCCATTCGGTCGTGATGCCTGCACCCGCGCATGTTAGAAATGGGTTGTCTGCGCAGTTGGCGCTTCAATCGACACTCTCTGACTCCGACAAGGATTTACTTATGGTTAGTTGCCCAAAATGTGACGCTCCTATCGACGTAGAAGAAGACGAACTCGACGAAGGTGATGTCCTCTCCTGCGATGAATGCGGAGCCTCCCTGACCGTTGCCAGCATCAATCCCGTCGAACTCAGTTCTGAGGACGAGGACAAGGATGAAGACGAGGATTTCGACTACGACGAAGAGGAAGAGGACGAGGACGAAGATGAGGAGGAAGAGGAGGAGGACTGGCATTAGCGCGCCGCCGCACATGCCGCCGCATATCCCCGCAAAAGCCGCTGCCATTTCGATGGCTGTGGCGCTCCTGTCTCTCGCTCCATTGTGCCTCGGCCAGGTTCAGCCGCCGGTTGTGGGGCAGACTGGAACTACCACGCGTTCCATCGTAGGTACCGTACTTAACCAGGCGGGCGCTCCCATTCCCGGGGCCCACGTACTCCTGAAAAACGGAAAATCGCTGCAGGTTCGTTCCTTCATCGCACAGGAGGATGGAAAGTACCATTTCTACGGTCTGAGTTCCGATATCAATTACGAACTGCGGGCTCAAGCAAATGGCATGACCAGTAAAACGAAGAACATCAGCGTCTTCGATAGCCATAAACTCATTCACATCGACCTCAAGGTAAACAAGAAGAAAGCTGAAAGCTGACCCGTGTCCCGAAGCGAGATCCTCTCACGCATCAAAGAACTGGCCGTGGTCCCCATCGTGCGGACACCAACGGCCGAAACCGCTATCGCGTCTGTAGAAGCAGTGCTCGAGGGCGGTATTGAATGCGTGGAGATCACTCTAACGGTGCAGAACGCGCTAAAAGCGATCGAATTGGTTGCGGATCGTTACGGTGACCGCGTTCTGCTGGGTGCGGGAACCGTTCTCGATCCTGAATCAGCCCGTGCTTGCATGCTCGCTGGAGCTCAGTTTATTGTCACTCCCAGCCTGAACGTCCGGACGGTGGAAATGGCCAGGCGCTACAGCAAGCCTATTTTCCCAGGCGGTCTCACGCCCACCGAAGTGCTTACCGGTTGGGAAGCCGGCGCGGATGGCATCAAGGTTTTTCCATGCAGCGCCCTTGGGGGCGCAAAATATATCAAAGCTCTCAAAGCGCCTTTCCCGCACATCGAACTCATTCCCACCGGCGGAGTGAACCTTGATACGATCGGTGATTTTATGAAGGCCGGCTGCGCAGCCGTCGGGGTCGGCAGTGAATTGATCGATACCAAAACCGTGATGGCGGGCGACTACGGCCTGATCACGGCCCGCGCGCACCGGTTCCGCGAAGCAGCGGCGGCTGCACGTCGGTTGCCTGAGGCCTAATTACACCTTCGAAGCAACCTCTTTCTCCTCCCTCACAAGAATTTTTTCACTTTTACCAGCAACTCGCGAAACATTCTTTTGCAGAATTAGTCCCTTTAAGCGCACGTAAGAGTTCCTCGCTCGGGTTGTGATACATTTTCAACCTAGCAGGCAGCATTCGATGCCTCAATACTTTTCGCGCAGCGCGAATTCGTTTTCAAGAATTACGATTCTTGCACTCGTAGCGGCGCTTTGCGGGGTTTGCTGGTATGGCTATCTGATCGTCCGATCGCCATACGAAATGATGCAGGACGTTCCCCGCGAACAGCCTGTACCTTTCAGCCACGAGCATCACGTCGGCGGCTTGGGCATTGATTGCCGGTACTGTCACACAACGGTCGAGAATTCGTCCTTCGCCAACATCCCGGCAACTAAGATCTGCATGAACTGCCACTCGCAGATGTGGGCCACCAGCCCAATGCTGGAACCGGTGCGCGAGAGCTATCGCACTGGCAAATCGATCGAGTGGACGCGCGTAAATGATCTACCCGAGTTCGTTTATTTCGATCACAGTATTCACGTGCATCACGGAATCGGCTGCTCCACATGCCATGGCCGCGTGGACAAGATGCCGTTGACGTGGCAGGCCGCGCCTTTAACGATGGAGTGGTGCCTGAACTGCCACCGACATCCTGAGCAATTCGTGCGGCCGCGCGACAAGGTGTTTTCGATGGACTACGCGCCGCCCCCCGACCAGATCGCCCTCGGGAAGCGATTGGTCCGCGAATACCACATCCAGAGCCTCACAAGCTGTTCCACCTGCCACCGATGAAGAACATGCCCAATCACGATCTCGTTCCGATAGAAGCGCTTACCCAGAACCGGAAACCGGGACTGTGGCGGACGCCGGAGGAGTTCGATGGGCATGCCGAGGAAATCGAGCAAGAAGAGTTTTCCGAAGAAGGCATCGAGTTTTCCGGAGCCAGCAGGCGGCGTTTCCTTTCGCTTATGGCCGGTTCAATGGCGTTGGCGGGACTTAGCGGCTGCACCCGGCAGCCGGAAGAGACAATCATGCCTTATGTCGATCCGCCGGAGGACGTGATCCCGGGCAGGCCGAAGTATTACGCCACGGCGGCGTCGGTAAATGGCATCGCCGAAGGAGTTATTGTCGAGAGCCACACCGGACGTCCAACCAAAGTGGAGGGCAACCCCGATCATCCCGCCAGCCTGGGAGCGACCAGCGTTCACTCGCAAGCCTGCTTGATGGATCTCTACGATCCCGATCGCGCGCGCGAGATTATTCACCTCGGGCTGCCGACGGATTGGGATTCGTTTCAGTCCGACTGGCAGCGGGCTATTGGCCCGATTCGGGAGCGCCATGGAGCGGGATTTCGCATTCTCACCGAGACCGTCATGTCGCCGACCCTGGGAGCGCAGCTACAAGCAGTGCTTCAGAAATTTCCAGCGTCGAAATGGCATCAGTTCGACCCCGCCGGGCCGCATTCCGCGCGTGCCGCATCGCAGATGGTCTTCGGCAAGCCGGTGCATCCGTATTACAAATTCGCAACTGCCGATGTCGTAGTCTCGCTCGACGCGGATTTTTTGGCGTGCGGTCGCGGATCCACTCGCTATGCGCGTGACTTTTCGACCCGGCGAAGGCAAGGCAACCGGTTGGACATGAACCGGCTCTACGCGATCGAGAGCACCATGACCGCCACTGGCGGAAAGGCCGACCACCGGCTGGCTTTGCCCTATGCCGAAATAGAAGAGTTTGCACGCGAGTTGGCGGCTGCCCTCGGGGTCGGCGGCGCAGGTCCCAGTAATGGCGCATATCAATCCTGGGTAACACGCATGGCGCGCGATCTTCAGGCGCACAAAGGTGCTTGCGTGATTATTCCGGGCGAGCACCAATCACCGGCGGTGCATGCCCTGAGCCACGCCATGAATGCCGCGCTCGGCAACCGCGGCCGGACGGTCATCTACACGAACCCTCTGGAGGTTCAGCCGGTGGAGCAGATCGAATCATTGCGCGAGCTTACCCGCGATATGAACGATGGAAAGGTCGATCTGCTTCTGATCATGGGAGGCAATCCCGTCTATAACGCTCCCGCGGATTTCAACTTTACCGCCGGAATCGAGAGGGTCAAAACCTCCATCCACGCTGCGACTCAGTTCAATGAGACTTCGCTGAGGACGACCTGGCACATTCCGGAGCCTCATTTTCTGGAGGACTGGGGCGACGCGCGATCGCTCGATGGCACCGTTAGTATCATCCAACCGCTGATTGCACCGCTATATCCCGGCTCGCGTTCACAGCTTCAGATTCTCGATACCGTGCTGAGATTTCCCGGGCGCTCTTCCTATGAAATTGTTCGCGCGTACTGGTCCGAACACAGCGGCGCAAAAGACTTTGAGGCATGGTGGCGCAAGTCAGTGCACGACGGTTTGATTGCCGGTTCAGCCTTGCCGGCAATTGAGGTGACGCCAAACAATAATTTCGGCGCTCCGCGAGGGGCGCGTTCCGGCGGCATGGAGATCGTCATGCGCCCGGATATCTACATGTACGACGGCCGCTATGCCAACAACATGTGGCTGCAGGAGTTGCCGCACCCCATGACCAAGCTCACATGGGACAATGCCATTTTTCTAAGCCCCAAAACGGCCAGGCGCCTTCGTTTCGACAATCAACAGCATGTCGAGTTGAAATACCAGGGCCGCACCGTACAGGGTTCGGTCTGGATTTTACCCGGTCAACCCGATGAATCGGTGACCGTGCATCTCGGTTGGGGCCGCTGGCATTCCGGACGCGCTGGCAACGGCGCGGGTTTTAATGCCTATGCGATTCGCACCTCCGATGCGCTATGGACCGGAACCGGTGTTGAGCTTCGGAAGCTCGACACACCGTATCCGCTAGCCACCACGCAAATGAATCAGTCCATGGAGCACCGGGACGTGGTGATTCGAAACACGCTGCAGGGCTATAAGGATAATCCTGATTTCGCCAAGCAAACCGAGCACGAGCCGCCCACCAACCTCACGCTCTATCCGCAATGGAATTACACAGGCTACGCCTGGTCCATGTCGATCGATTTGACGGCCTGCGTCAACTGCCAGGCCTGTGTCATCGCGTGCCAGGCGGAAAACAATATCGCGGTGGTCGGCAAAGAGCAGGTGCTAGCGCGGCGCGCCATGCACTGGCTCCGAATCGATGTCTACTACGAAGGTGACCTCAGCTATCCGACTGCGTATTACTGTCCGGTGCCGTGCATGCAATGCGAAAACGCGCCCTGCGAGCTGGTCTGCCCCGTCCAGGCCACCAATCACAGCAGAGATGGCCTGAATGACATGGTCTACAACCGCTGTATCGGAACGCGATACTGCTCCAACAACTGCCCGTGGAAAGTGCGCCGTTTTAATTTCATGCTCTTTCAGGATTGGAAGACCGAAACCTGGAAGATGCAGCGCAACCCGGACGTCTCGGTCCGCAGCCGCGGAGTGATGGAAAAATGCACCTATTGCGTGCAGCGCATTCGGGAAGCCGAAATCAAATCGGCAAACGAGGAGCGCTTCATCCGCGATGGCGAAATTCAAACCGCCTGCATGCAGGTTTGCCCCACGCAAGCGATCGTTTTCGGCGATAAAAACAATCAGGGTAATCGAGTGGCCAAGCTGAAAGCTGAAAAGCTGAACTACGCCATGTACGCGGAGCTGAATACGCGTCCGCGAACCACATATCTGGCTGAGCTTCGCAATCAAAATCCGGAGTTTCAGGGTGCCTGAGTTAATTGCGCTGGAGGAACGGCAACGCCACGCGGCCCGGGGGCTGGATCCTAACAATCCGCTGGAAGTAGTAGCGCCGGGCACGACCTTCGAGACGGTGAGCGAACAGATCAGTTCGATTGTGCTCACCCGCAAGGTGCCGTTGTTCTGGTGGTGTACGTTCGGGTTCGGCTTGTTCCTTTTTGTCGTGTTCGGAATCGCGATCACCTATTTGCTCGCGAAAGGAATCGGCATTTGGGGCGTTGAAATTCCAGTCGCGTGGGCTTTCGCCATCACGAATTTCGTCTGGTGGATCGGAATCGGTCATGCCGGCACGCTGATCTCCGCCTTCCTGCTGCTGATGAATCAGTCCTGGCGCAGTTCCATAAACCGGTTCGCGGAAGCGATGACCATCTTTGCCGTCATGTGCGCGGGGATGTTCCCTTTGTTTCACCTGGGGCGCGCCTGGATCTTTTACTGGATTCTCCCCTATCCCAATACGATGACCGCACAGCCGAACTTTCGCAGCCCCTTAGTTTGGGATGTCTTCGCGGTGTCAACCTATTTCACCATCTCGGTCTTGTTCTGGTACATCGGAATGATTCCCGATCTCGGCACCTTGCGGGACCGCGCAGAAGGCGGCTTCAAGAAGGGCTTTTATGGCGTGCTCTCTTTCGGCTGGCGGGGATCTTCGCATCATTGGAAGCTGCACAAGACGGCCTGCCTCCTGCTTGCCGGCATCGCGACGCCGCTGGTGCTATCCGTTCATACGGTTGTTAGCTTTGATTTCACCATCGCGATTCTGCCCGGTTGGCACTCGACAATCTTTCCGCCGTACTTCGTCGCGGGGGCGATCTATTCGGGGTTCGCGATGGTGCTGGTGCTCGGTATTCCGCTCCGGTCGGTCTACGGACTGCACAATCTCATCACGGTCCGGCACTTGAACAACTGCGGGAAACTGATGTTGGTCACCGGTCTCTTTTTGGCTTACACCTATCTGATTGAACCGTTCACGGCATGGTACAGCGGCAACGGGTTTGAGATGTACACGATTCACAATCGTGCCGTTGGACCGCATTCGTGGAGCTATTGGCTTGTGATTCTGCTGAATGTAGTGATTCCGCAAGCATTGTGGTTCTACAAGGTCCGCACCAGGGTGATCCCGCTATTTACCGTATCTATGGTCGTGCTAGTGGGGATGTGGGTGGAACGTTTCATGATCATCGTCACGGCCCTCGACCGCGATTTTTTGCCTTCATCCTGGTCGAATTTTGTTGCCACCTTCTGGGATAACGCCATGTTTTGGGGCTCAATCGGCATGTTCATCGTCTTGTTCATGCTGTTTGTGCGCTTCCTTCCCATGATCCCGATGTCGGAGGTTCGCGAATTGCTCCCGTTCTCACGGCCTGGCGGAGGAACCGAGAAATGAACGAGTTCGGGACGTACGGTATGGTGGCCGAGTTCGATAACCCCACCGATCTGGTAGAGGCAGCCCACGAAATAAAAAAGAAAGGCTATCGCAGGCTTGAGGCCTACACGCCATACGCAATCAAGGATCTGGAAGAAATTATTCCGGGCCGGAATCTGGTGCCTCCCATTGTCTTGATCGGTGGATTGATAGGATCCGCGACCGCGTGGACGATGGAGTATTACATCGCCGCCATCGATTATCCAATTAATGTGGGCGGGCGGCCGCTATATAGCTGGCCGATGTTCATCCCCATCTTGTTTGAGCTGACAGTTCTGTTTGCCGGAACATTCGCGTTTGTCGGCACGCTGGCGCTGTGCGGCCTTCCGCGGCCGCATTTCCCGTTATTCAATTTGCCGGAATTCAGCGGCGCAAGCAGCAGCCGCTTCTTCCTGTGCATCGAAAGACGCGATCCGCTGTACGATTCCGAGCTGACCGCAGCCTTTCTTCGTGAGCTCAATCCAATAGGAGTTTGGGAAGTTGAGAACGTTTAGCGCCACCGCGATCTTGCTGCTGCTCTTGCTGACGGCCGCGTGCCGCCAGGATATGCAGGACCAGCCCAAATACAAACCGCTCGGGGTTAGCCGCTTTTTCGCGGATGGCCGCATGGCGCGGCCCATTCCGGCTGGAACCATCGCTCGCGATGAGCTGAATAACACCGATTCTTTTCACACCGGCGCTGCGAACGGGGCGTTTCTCGACACGATTCCGTTGAAAGTCGATTCGAAACTGCTGCATCGTGGCCAAGCGCGCTTCGATATCTACTGCAGTCCGTGCCATGGGTATACCGGCGATGGTAACGGAATGGTTGCTCAACGTGGCCTCAAGATCCCAGCCGACCTTCATACAGACCGGCTCCGCTCCGTGCCGCCTGGCTACATTTACCAGGTGATTAAGAACGGCTACGGAGCGATGGGCGATTACGGAGACCAGATTCCGGTGAACGACCGCTGGGCGATTGTCGCGTACGTGAAAGCTTTACAGCTTAGCCGGGACGCCACCGTGAACGATGTGCCGGCGGATCAGCGAGGCGAATTGACCGCCGGAAATCAACCGCAGACAGGCGGCTCCAGGCAATGACGACGACCTCTGCTTTCGATGTATCGCCCGAACTGGCGCGCGATCTCAAGCGCGTATTCACGCCAGCGCTCGGTGCCGGAATTCTTCTGGGAATCGCCGGCATCATCGGCGGCATTTACAGCCCCGGCGATTTCTTTCACTCGTATCTGATGGGATACCTGTTCTGGCTCGGGCTGACGCTGGGATGCATGGGTATCGTGATGCTTCAGTATTTGACCGCCGGCGCTTGGGGAATCATGACGCGCCGCGCGCTCGAATCCGCAAGCCGGACTCTTCCGTTATGCGCGCTTCTGTTTATTCCCGTCGCCGTCGGAATGCCCTGGCTTTACGACTGGGCCCACTCGGATCTGGTCAAGAATGAATACGTCCTGCGGCATCGCCACATTTACATGAACCCGTCGATGTTCATCGGACGGGCCATCGTTTACTTCATTGTTTGGGGAATGTTTATGTATTTCCTGAACAAGTGGTCCCTTGAGCAGGACGAGAAGGGCGGATTGGAAAAACGGCTTGCCAGGATAAGCGCGCCGGGACTGCTTATCTACGTGTTCACGATCACGTTTGCCACTGTCGACTGGGCGGAATCCCTGGAGAACAACTGGTTCTCGACCATCTGGGGATTCCTGTTCGTGGCTCGGGAAGGATTGGCGGCATTCGCGTTCATCATTATCGTGATGGCGCTGCTTTCGCGAAGAGAACCGCTGGCCAGTAGATTCAAGCCTGCCCACCTGCACGACCTCGGCAAATTGCTACTGGTTTTCGTGATGCTGTGGGCTTATTTTGAGTTTTCGCAATTAGTGGTTATCTGGTCGGGCAATTTGACTGACGAGATCCCCTGGTACCTACACAGGTTCGCTACATCCTGGGGCTGGCTCGGAGTCATGCTTATCGTGCTTGAGTTCATCGTGCCGTTTCTCATGTTGCTATCGCGGCCGTTGAAGAGGAATGTAATTGCTTTGTGCTGTGTCGTTAGCCTGATCATCTTTATGCGGTGGGTCGATTTGATGTGGATCGTGATGCCGCAGTATTACCAGGTGGGTTTCCGGTTCACCTGGATGAATGTCGTTGTCCCAGCGTCGATAGGGTGTTTCTGGATCGCGGTATTCGTCTGGCAGCTCCAGAAACGCCCTTTGCTCCCCTTACGGGCTCCGAATCTCGAGAGGGCATTACAGCATGGCGAATGATAACGTGCTTCAGGAACACGAACGTCGAAACGACGATGTCCATTTCGAGCATACCGATATCGATATCCGGCACACGTTTATCACTGGAGTCTCGGTGCTGGTCGGAATCTGGGTCGTCATCTTGCTGCTCTACTTCCTATTCGCTTCCCTGGCTAATGAACGGGCCCGGAGCAGTCCGCCTCCGCTGCCTTTCCATGCGCAAGGAATTCTGCCGCCCGAACCAAGATTGCAGCCAGCGCCGCACAAGGATTTACTGGCGCTGCGCGCGCGCGATACCTGGGAGCTGAGTCATTACTACTGGCTGGACAAGAAAAAGGGAACCGTTGCGATCCCAATCGAGCGCGCCATCGATATTTTGGCCGCCCGCGGAATTCCGCCCCAGAAGCAGCCGCCGAACCTGGTGCTGTCACAACCCGAGGCAGGCACCCGCCTGACGGGCTTCGAAGGAAAGGTGGCGCCGGAGCCGCGATGAACGTCTACCAGCGTGTGGCAGAAGTTTCGCAAGCAAGCAAATACAGGCGGAAGCGCCTGTCCAACCACACCGTATCATCAGCTTGCACACCAAGTGGGACAGGCATTCAGCCTGTCAGGACTTCTGCCACGGGCTGCTTCGTGAGTATCTGGAAATGGATGGCCTGTGTTCCGCTCGCGCTGGCGATGGCTTCTGGTGGCGCACAAGCGGCAAGCGCTCGACATCTGCCTCCCAACCTGAACGGTATCGGCATTGATCAAAATCTGAACGCAGAGATTCCCCTCGACACAGTCTTTCGCGATGAGAACGGCGTCTCGCTTCCCCTCCGAACGTTCTTCGGTAAGAAGCCGGTAGTGCTGGCGCCTGTTTACTATCGCTGCCCGATGCTGTGCAGCCAGATCTTAAGCGGCGTCGTAGCAGGGCTAAGACCCTTATCGCTGAAGCCGGGCCGCGATTTCCAGGTGGTTGCCATCAGCTTCAATCCAGCCGACACACCGGCGGAAGCCACGCTGAAACGCAATCAGTACTCTCACAGCTACTCAAGCAGAGCGGGCACCAACGGCTGGCACTTTCTGGTGGGTAGCCAGGCCGCGATCAACGCCGTGATGCAATCCATCGGATTTCATTACCGCTGGGATCCCGTGAACAAAATGTTCGTGCATGCCAGCGGAGTCATGGTCATCACGCCCGAAGGGCGCGTCGCGCGCTACCTTTACGGCGTGGAATATGAGCCGAAAGACCTGGAACTCTCTCTGGTGGAGGCATCTCACAATCGCATCGGCTCGGCGGTGGACCGCATATTGCTGTTCTGCTATCACTACGATCCCAAAACGGGGAAGTATGGCGCAGTCGTCATTAACTCGGTGAAGATCGGCGCAATTCTCATACTGGTCTTGATGGCCGCCGGAATGCTTTTCCTGTGGCGGTACGATCTTCGAAAATATCGGAACGTCCTGAAGGAAGTTACACACTCATGATCACGAATTTCCGATTGTGGCCTGAATCGGCATCTTCGATGTCGGGGCCGGTAGATCTATTCTTCGTGATAATGCTGATCCTCTGCACCGCGGTATCGGTAGCTATCGCGGTCTTTCTGATCTACTGCGCCATCCATTACCACCGCAAACGTGAAAACGAACTGGGAAGCCAGGAACGCTATAACATTCCGGTAGAAGCGGCGTGGACAATCATTCCATTCATTCTCTTTATTGGCATGTTCATCTGGGGCGCGAAATTGTACTTCGCAATCGAACGGCCGCCCGATAACGCGATCACTGTGTACGCCGTGGGGAAGCAATGGATGTGGAAAATACAACATCCCGAGGGCCAGCGCGAAATCAACGAACTGCACATTCCGGTAGGTAGGCCGGTGAAGATGGTTATGACGTCCGAAGACGTGATCCACGATTTCTTTGTCCCCGCGTTCAGGACAAAACAGGACGTATTGCCGGATCGCTATACCACCACCTGGTTTGAAGCCACGAAGCCCGGTAAATATCATTTGTTCTGTTCCCAATACTGCGGAACAAAGCATTCCGGCATGATCGGGTGGGTGTACGCGATGAGCCCCGCGGATTATCAGAACTGGCTGACGCAAGGCGCGCCAGAAGGGTCGCTTGCATCGACTGGTGGGAAGTATTTTCATCAGTTCGGCTGCGCCAATTGTCATCACTTTAATAGTCAGGGGCGCTGCCCTGATCTTCGCAACTTATATATGCGCCCTGTTCTGCTCACAACCGGGAAAACGATTATTGCGGATGATTCATATATCCGCGAGAAGCTGCACAACCCCGATGCTCAGGTGCCCTGGGGATTTTCTTCCGGCGTGATGCCGAATTTCACGGGCGTCGTCTCGGAGGAGCAAATTCTCGCTCTGATCTCCTTCATCAAGGCCCTGGGACCGCAGCCTGGCACCCAGCAGCCGTCAAGTTCGGGAACCGCTCCCACGGAATACGGAACACAAAAGGGAATTGGTGGACCCGGCGTCACATCAAATGCCGGTTCGCAGGTGGAGAAGCGCTGACATGATTGAAGCAGTTGCCGAAAAACTCGAAAAGAACTACCTGAACGAAAAGCAAGGACTGCTTTCCTGGCTGCTGTCGACGGATCATAAGCGCATCGGAATTCTCTACACTTTTTCGATCACCTGCTTTTTCTTTCTCGGTGGATTCTTTGCGCTCCTGATGCGGCTGGAACTGCTTTCGCCGCGCAACTGGCTGGTCAGCGCGGGAACCTACAACAAGCTGTTCACCATGCACGGCATCATCATGGTGTGGTTTTTCCTAATACCATCGATTCCCGGCACGTTAGGCAACTTCCTGATTCCGATGATGGTCGGCGCTAAAGATGTGGCGTTTCCGAAGCTTAACTTACTAAGCTGGTACATTTTCATGTTAGGCGGCACCGTAACCGTTTACGCTTTGATCCGGGGCGGTGTCGATACAGGCTGGACATTCTATACGCCTTTCAGCACCAGTTACTCCACCACCTACGTGGTTGCGGCTGCTGTCGGAGTATTCATAGCTGGATTCTCGACGATTCTGACCGCCCTGAATTTTGTCGTAACCATTCATCGCATGCGCGCGCCCGGCCTGACCTGGTTCAAGCTGCCCGTTTTCATCTGGTCGATGTATGCCAACAGCCTGGTCCTCATCCTGAATACGCCAGTACTGGCCATCACGCTCGTCATGATTGCGGTGGAACGCATCGCCAAGGTTGGAATCTTCGATCCCGCGCTCGGTGGCGACCCCGTTCTGTTCCAGCATATGTTCTGGTTCTACTCGCATCCCGCGGTGTACACCATGGTTCTTCCTGGAATGGCGGTGATCAGCGAGATTATTCCGGTGTTCTCGCGCAAGCCGCTCTTCGGCTACAAAGCCGTCGCGTTTTCGAGCGTCGCGATTGCGGTACTCGGATTCCTGGTTTGGGGCCATCATATGTTCGTGGCCGGTGAATCTGTTTATTCCGCCTTGACATTCTCTTTCTTTAGTTACTGCGTGGCCGTGCCTTCCGCCATAAAGGTGTTCAACTGGACCGCCACCATGCACAAAGGATCCATCTCATGGGACACGCCCATGCTGTACGCCATCGGATTCATCGGCTTATTCACGATCGGCGGCATGACTGGACTGTTTCTCGCCGCCCTGGGACTCGACGTTCATGTACACGACACATATTTCGTGATCGCTCATTTCCACTACATCATGGTGGGCGGGACCGTAATGGCATTTCTCGGAGGCGTGCATTACTGGTGGCCGAAGATAAGCGGAAAAATGTATCCCGAAGGGCTCGCCAGGCTTTCCGCTCTGATTGTGTTTCTCGGCTTCAATCTGACCTTCTTCCCTCAATTTGTGCTCGGGTTCCTCGGAATGCCGCGGCGCTACGCCGCCTACCCGGAAGAATTCCAGATGTTACACGTGTTATCGACCGCGGGCGCAACCATTCTTGGGGTGGGATATGTTTTACCGCTGTGCTACTTGCTGTGGTCGTGGAATCACGGTAGAGATGCCGGGCCGAATCCCTGGCGCGCTCCGGGACTGGAGTGGAAGTCCACTTCGCCGCCGCCGACGCATAACTTCGAGGTAACTCCGGTTGTTACAAGCAAACTGCCGTATGACTTCGAGGCAATGAAGGAGGAACTGGAACTTGTCTGATCCGGTAGCTCTGGAGCTTCGCGAGCACTTCGCTACAGTCGAACAACAACGCGGCACCGCGGACACGGGCATGTGGGTGTTCCTCATGACCGAACTCATGATGTTCGGTGGCCTGTTTGTCGCTTATACGGTCTACCGGTTTAACCATCCCCAGGCCTTCGCGGAAGGTAGCGCGTCGATGGACATCATGCTTGGCTCCGTTAACAGTGCCATTCTGCTGACCAGCAGCTTGACGATGGGGTTTGCCGAACTCAGCGCGAAGCTAGGGCGGCAGCGGCTGTTGGGGATTCTGCTGCTGATTACGATTTTGATCGGGCTGGCGTTCCTCGGCATTAAGTTTACCGAGTACGTCGAGCACTATCAACAACACGAGGCTCCGGGCGTCTGGTTCAACCGCAGCGGTCCGCATGCACCGGCGGTGCAAATGTTTTTCGTGTTTTATTTCATTATGACCGGACTGCATGCGGTTCACATGATCATTGGCATTTTCCTCATTTTGGGGTTAATCAGCCGCAACATGATTGGCAGCCTTTCGGCCGCTTACCACACTCCTGTTAGCATCGTCGGGCTCTATTGGCATTTCGTCGATATTGTCTGGATTTTCCTCTACGCAATCTTCTATTTGCCGGGGTTACACAAATGAGCGCGCCCACCTGGAAGACCTATCTATTCACATATTTCGGCTTACTCGGACTGCTGCTTGTCAATACGCTGATAGCTTTTCTCAATCTGGGCGGATTCGGTACTGTTATCGAGATTGGACTGGCAACCATCATGGCCTGTCTCGTGGCTGGCGTTCTGATGCATGGGTTCTACCAGATGCGGTTAATCCAAATCATCATTGCGGGTGGCGTGATCTGGTTTCTGATCATGATGTCGTTGACGATGAATGATTACTTTACGCGCGGCTGGCTGCCGTTCCACGAGGGGTAACGTCTACCAGATCAGCTTCGCCCCAATTTGCAGCTGCCGTGAGTTTGTGGCGGTGTTCGTAATCACGCCCGCGGAGCCGGAGGGCGGCTCGGAAGCAGATGTGAAGACAATCAGGTTCGGCGTATTGAAGCTAGCGTGATTCAGTGCGTTAAACGCTTCTGCACGCAGCTCCAGGGTGATCCGCTCGTTCAACCGGGTACTTTTAACAAGCGAGAGGTCGAGCGCCGCGAGACCAGGTCCGCCGAACGCGTTGCGACCCACGTTACCATAAGTTCCATTCGGTGGCAGGATAAACGCGTTCGGATCGAAATATCGGTTCGGCTTGCCTGGCACAATTGGCCCGGAAAAGTTGGGATTGAACGAAGGGCGAACGGGATTCGTCGTATTGCCGTTATTCGAGGGGTTGAAACTCAGTTCGGGCGTAAAAGGGAAACCCGTGTTGTAGGTGAAAATTCCGTTTACTGACCATCCTCCAATGAAACGCCTTCTGCGAAAGAAAGGGAGTTCGTAAATTCCGCTGACTGCAAGCGCCTGCCTTATGTCAAACGTGGACGGACCCCAATCCAGGCGAAGATTCCGGGCATCTTGGGCCAGCCCGGGCGCATTTGCCGCGGCACTGGCGTTGAGCGTGTCCCCATTGTCCAAAGATTTCGACCAGGTATACGCGGTCCGGAATTGTAGCCCGCCGGCGAAGCGCTTGCGGAGATCTACTTGCAACGCGTTGTAGTTACTGTTCCCTTCCGAGATCCAGGTCCACCCGCTCGCGAGAGCTGGATTGGCACGCGGCCCGCCAGGCGGATAGTAGATTGTTCCGGCCGGATACGCAGCCGGACATGGCGCTGCGGGGCAGATGGTTGGGAATGCCTGGTTGAGATCTGCGCTAAGCGTCTCATGGTAGCCGTGCGAGCCGGAGTAACCGATGGATACCGCAAAATCCGGGGTGATCGCGTGCTCCACCTTCAAGGTATAGGCGATTACTGTCGGCGTGTAGAGATCTTGCTGGACGCCCGCCGGAGCAATCTTTGAACCGGCCGGAATGCCGCCGGGGGTCAGAGGGAAACCAGAAAGCGGGAAATTCGTGAGCGTGATGCTGGTGTTAAAAGGCGCGTTCTGATCCATGCGATAGCTAAGCGCATCCTGCAGGTCGTTGTACATTCCGAATCCGGCGCGCACCACTGTCTTATTCTTTCCGGATGGGTCCCAGGCGAGACCGACTCGCGGCTGCGGGAGGAATTTCGCGCGGTTTATCGTAAATGCCGAGCTTCCAACGCGAGGTTGAGTCTCAAGCGCGCCATTCATTCCAAAGACGAACGTCGAGGCCCGTCCGTGCGCCTCGTTCCAGCCATTCGTAAACTCGTCGCGGAATCCGAGTGAAAGCATGAGGCGCGGCGAAAAGCGAATCCGATCCTGAACAAACCACGCCCCTTCCCAGGAGCGCCAGCCCAGCGGCGTTGGCAAGGGGACGGCGGTAAACGTCGTGACGGCGCCTCGCAGAAAACTCTCCAGATTTGCGAAAGTGGCCTGGCCGTATTGGCCCAGCGCGAGCGTGTCATTGGACTGCACTCGCTGGAACCACACGCCGGCGCTGAGCTGATGATTTCCCTTAATCGCAGCAATCTGATCCTGATACGTAAACAGATTTCGCCTGACAAACAGATGGCTGCCGTTGTTGCTTCCCGCCATGCTGATGGAACTGGCCGTGTTTGGCGTGGCGCTGCCTCCAATCACCACCGCGCCAACCTGCCGGCCCGCAAGGAACGGAGGAGCGTCTACGGCCGGTTTGCCCGTATAAAAATAACTCGCGCGAGAAAAGCCGAAGGTTGCGGTGTTGACCAGATCGGCCGAGAATATGTGTGTCTCGCGCAGGCTTGCCACTTGTTCTCTTAGGCTCTCGATATCAAGCGCGAGCGGATTCGCGGTGGGCGTGCTGTCGGCGCTGTCGTCAACCGTGTAGTTTCCAGCTAG
>DATIMA010000063.1:0-4773 GCA_035475915.1 Bryobacteraceae bacterium | reverse complement strand
CTATAGATGCCGGCCCCTGAAGCTCGATGGAAATCTTCAAGCAAACGAACTTTGACTTTCTCGGCAAGAAGTGGCCGTTCATCATTGTGTCTCTTCTGCTTACGGCGGCGGGGCTTACAAGCCTGGCGCTTAAGGGCGGACCGAGATACGGAATAGATTTTACCGGTGGAGCGCTGATGGACGTGAACTTCATCAAACGGCCTCCCGCGGAAGCCATCCGGTCCGCGCTTCACAAGAAACTTTCGGGCGAGATAGAGGTGCAGGAAATTAGCAACTCCCAGGAGGTGCTCATATCGTCGGGCGCGGCGAATGAGCAGGCTCTGCAAATTGCCCGTAATGATATGATTGCGACTCTGAACGCGAACTTCAATCCGGATTCGGGCGGCAAATTTGACATTAATAATGTTGGGCAAAGCGCGCTCGCGGATGCGCTGCGCCAGCCGCTGGCCAACGCCAGTGTCGCGCTGTCCGACGATCAGCTTCAGGCGCTCGCAAAGGCGATTACCTCCTACCGGGATGCGCACTCCGGCCTCATCCGGAACCTGGACGAGCTTTCTGGGGTGCCCGGCGTAACGCCGCAAGTTCTCAACGTTCTTAAGCAGGTCTGTTATCCGGGCAGTTTCAACATCAGGAGCTTCGAATTTGTTGGCCCGAAAATCGGTGCGGACCTGCGTCAGCAGGCGATCAACGTCGTTCTGATCGCGCTGGGCGCCATGCTGATCTATATTGCGTTCCGGTTTGAGTGGATCTACGGCGTCGCCGCTGTTATTGCGGTGTTTCACGATACGATCATCACGATCGGTCTCTTTTCCATTTTTCATAAACAAATCGACCTTACGGTAATTGCCGCGCTGCTCACCTTAGTTGGTTACTCCATGAATGACACGATTGTTACTTTCGATCGTATTCGGGAGAACCTGAAACTGCAGATCCGCGGCTCATTCCCGCACATCGTGAATTTGAGTATCAATCAGACCCTGAGCCGGACCGTACTTACCTCGGGCCTGACGTTCCTGACTGCTTTATCGCTGTTCCTTTTTGGCGGCCAGGTCTTGAACGGCTTTTCGTTTGCCCTGGTGATTGGTATCATCATCGGAACTTACTCGTCCATCTTTATCGCCAGTCCGATTCTGGTTTTCTGGCAGGATGTGGCGGACCGCCGGAAGAGAGGCGTGCGGCCCTCCGCGGCGGCAAGCCGGCCGCAGAACGTGGCCAAGCCCGTGAAAAGTGTGAAGCCGGTGCGCACCGCGAAATGAAATAATCTAGTGAATTGCAAGCCGGGACCGCTGAATCCAGGGCCCGGAGCAAGGGGACTTACATGTTTGAGCAAACATTTGTAGACGGGACGTCGAAAACCAAAAAGCCATATACGATTGTGCTTTCGCTGCTGTTGCAGATTGGCGTCATTTGTGTTTTGATCCTGATCCCTCTGATTTATACCCAGACACTGCCGAGCGCGCAGTTGAGGAGCATGCTGGTAGCGCCCCCGCCGCCTCCACCTCCTCCCCCACCGCCGCCACCGGCAGCGCCTAAGGTGCAGAAACCGGTTGTGAAGCAGTTCGTTTCGAACCAGTTGCTGGCCCCGAAGGTGATTCCAAAACAGATCAACAAGATTGAAGAAGCCGCGCCGCCTCCCGATACGGGTGCAGGCGTGGTCGGCGGCACCGGTGAAGCCGGTGGCGTAGCGGGTGGAGTATTAGGTGGTGTGCTGGGCGGCGTCCCGGGCGCTCCGCCGCCGCCTCCCCCTCCCAAGAAGACTCCCAGCGTCATCCGCGTCGGAGGCCAAGTGGCGGAAGCCAACCTCATTCGCAAGGTGACGCCCGTCTATCCGGCGCTTGCCAAATCGGCGCGCGTTCAGGGGACGGTGGAGTTCACGGCTGTGATCAGCAAGGAAGGGAATATCGAAAATCTGCAGCTTGTTCGCGGTCATCCGCTGCTGGTGCAGGCCGCCAAAGAGGCCGTATTGCAGTGGAAGTACCGGCCGACTTTGCTGAATGGCCAGCCAGTGACGGTAATCACTGATATCATCGTGAACTTCACGCTGAGCCAGTAGGATGTTCGTAGGAAGCATGCTGAAACCGAGCCGTGAGTGATGTTTCAGTGTAAGGTTTGGGTTTGGTTTTAGTTTTTAGTTCGTTCAGTAATCGATTCAACTTAGGAGATAAGCATGGTATTACAACTTCAGGTAATGGCTTTCTGGTTACTCCAGGAAAGTCAGGGAATCGCCTTCGACCCGCGTTCGGTCTGGGGCAATATGGGCACGATAGCGAAATGCGTCATCATCGTGCTGTTCATTATGTCGGCGTGGTCGATCGGCGTGATGATCGACCGGTTCATCGCCTTTAGCGCCGCACGGAAACAGTCGCGAGCATTTGCTCCCGCGGTTGCCGGCGCGCTGCGCGAGGGCAAACTGGAAGAAGCCATCAAGATTGCCGACCGCTTCAACAAGAGCCATCTGGCGAAGGTGGTGGTTGCCGGTTTGCAGGAATTCAAGGCTCACCAGGTGAGCTCCGACATTCCAGGAGAGGACATTGAGGCATCGCGTCGCGCTCTGGAAAGGGCCGAGGCGATTGTTCACGCAGAACTGAAGCGCGGCGTCAGCAGCCTGGCTACCATCGGTTCCACGGCCCCCTTTGTGGGATTGTTCGGAACGGTAGTCGGCATCATGCACGCGTTCCAGGAAATTTCCACTTCCAAGTCAACCGGTATTGGCGCAGTCGCGGGTGGAATTTCGGAAGCCCTGATCACCACCGCGGTCGGCTTGTTTGTGGCTATTCCGGCGGTCTGGGTGTTTAACTATTTCTCGAATCGGATTGAAGCATTCGACGTCGAAATGGGCAACTCCAGTTCCGAGCTGATCGATTATTTCCTCAAGCGTAGAGAGAGGGTCACGGCGGCCCGGTAACCGGCCGATCCTTGACCTCTGCTCCGGTTGAATCGAAGGACCGCGGGAGTGGTCTACGGCCGCTCCCGCTTCCTGAAGGCCGTTAAGCAAGGGTAGTGTCAAGAGGAGCTCAAATATGAAGTTAATGAAGGCCCCGGCAGTAGTTTCCGACATCAACGTTACGCCCATGGTGGACGTGATGCTGGTGCTGCTCATCATTTTCATGGTGATCACTCCTATGTTGTCCAAGGGCGTCAATGTCAACAAGGTGAATACCTACAACGCCATCAAAATGGCGGACGCGGACAAGGAAGACGCTGTGCTGATTGCAGTCACGCGAGACGGAAAGGTCTTTTTGAGCCCTGGCAATTCGCTAGTTGCCCCGGACCAACTGGGCACCAAGGTGAAAGACCTTCAGCAGAACCGTTCCGATAAGACGGTCTACATCAAGGCTGATGCCAGAGCGCGCTTTGCAGCCGTTACCGACGTAATAGATAACCTGCGCACGGCCGGTGTCGATCAGCTTGGCCTTATCACCGAACAGATCAAAAATAAAGAAGTGAGTAGTAGTAGTTCAAACCTGTAACTACACCTTGAGAGGAGTTTAGCTTTATGTCAATGGCAGTTGGCGGCAAGAGCGGTGTCATGGTGGATATGAATGTCACCCCGCTAATCGATGTCTTACTGGTGCTTCTGATCATCTTTATGGTGATCACGCCGCTCACACCATATGGTCTGAATACGCTGGTGCCGCAACCGCCGCCGCCTAATCAGCCTCCGCCTCCGCCGAGTCAGGACCCGACTGTCGTGATCGAAGTGGCCAAAGATGCGAGCCTCCAGATTAATGGCCAACCGATTAAGGAATCGGACCTTCAGGCGCGGCTGCAGGATATCTTCAAAACGCGCGCGACGAAAGTGGTGTTTGTGAAGGGCGACCCGGATGTGGATTACCGCTACGTGGCGAAAGCGATCGACGATGCCAAGGGCGCGGGTCTGGACAAGGTGGGTATTATGACGCCGAAGGTCGAGGCCGGGCAGTAACTCCGGAAAAAGGATCGAGATCATGCAAAGCTCTAAATGGTTGACGCTCGCGTTGTGCGGAGGACTGGTCGCGCTGACGGGATGCGCCAAACTCGAATCGCGGGACCAGATGAATCAAGGCGTCCAGGCGTACAAGAACAATCACTACGCCGAAGCCGTGAAGCACTTCAAAGAGGCGGTCCGGCTGGATTCCAGCAACCAGAACGCACAGCTTTACCTGGCGACTTCGTACATGATTCAGTGGGTCCCGGGCGCGGATTCGCCTGACAATAAAAAGAATTACGAGGCCGCACAGCAGGAGTTTGAGCGAGTCCTGAAGAAGGACCCGACGAACTCGCTGGCGCTAGCCTCTATGGCTTCCATGGCGTACAACTCGGCAGGGACGGGTACCCCCGAGCAGCGGCAGGCCGCCCTGGAAGAAGCGAAGAAATGGAATCGCCGCCGCATTGAAGTAGATCCGAAGGATGCCGAAGCCTACTATTACCTAGGCGTCATTAACTGGGCGCAGGCTTTCACGCCGCTCCAGACTGCGCGCGTCGATGAGCATATGAAGCCTGATGATCCTGGTCCGCTAAAAGATAAGAAGGTTCGCGCGGAGATGCAGGAGAAATACGGCAAGGTCATCGAGGATGGTCTCGACAACCTCAGGAAGTGCTTACAGTACGACAAAGAGAACGAAGATGCCATGTCGTACATGAACCTGCTGCTCCGGAAGAAAGCGGATATCGCAAACTCGCCGGACGAAGCGAAGGCGTTAATTGCGCAGGCTGAGGACTGGTCGAACAAGTCTCTCGATACGAAGAGAATGAAGGCGAGCCGTCCGCAGAAGTCGACGCAAGCGAGTTAGC
>DATIMA010000062.1:0-7052 GCA_035475915.1 Bryobacteraceae bacterium | reverse complement strand
GCGGCGTCAAACGAGCCACGATTGCGGTTGCACATGCTCTGCTGTGTATTGCTTATCGCATCCTCCGAGATCCGGTCGAGTATCGCGACCTCGGTCCAGATTACTTCGATAAGCTGCATCCTGTGCGGCTGAAGAACAGACCGGTGAAACGGCTGGAAGGACTCGGCTTCCAAGTTACCTTGGAAGCCCGATCCCTCCCAGCCTAGAAGTTATTTTCGAAGGAATAGCGTGATGGTCCTGCCCACAGCGCCGCTCGCGTCGATCCTATAGTCGCGTTGCGGCACGAATAGATCGTCAGCGCCGAGCGGTACGTGCTCTGCCAGCCTCAGCTTCCTGATCAACTCACAGGCGCTCAACCGATGCCACCGGTGTCACATCCGCTGAACCGGCGCGCTACCGTTTAAAGCGGGACGTATGGCGAAATTGTGGAGCCTGCGAGGGCTTTCCTGGCTGGAGTTGGCAAAGCGCACCTGCCGGAAGAGTTGGGATGACGAGGTCTTCGGGCAATCTGCCCGGATGGGGCTTTATTTTTTCTTTGCGTTTTTTCCCGTGCTGCTTTTGCTCCTCATCCTGCTCGGCGAGGCGGTGGGCGGCGGCTCCGAGTGGCGTGCTGCCCTCGTCGATTCCTTTCGGCAGGTTCTTCCTCCGGAGGCATCGGCGCTCATAGCGCAGACTATACAGGAGCAAAATGCCAGAGCGATCCTGGGCGCCGGCGCCATTTTGGCAGCCGCATATGCAGCGTGGGGATCTCTGAATGGAACCTGGGCGGTAATTACCGGTCTGAACAAGGCATATGAGGTCGAAGAGAAGCGCCCCTGGTCGAGGATCTTGTTGATCATGTTCTCACTGACGATTTGCCTCAGTGTCCTCGGCCTGATCGCGCTCGCGGCGATCGTATATGGAAATCGCGCTGGGAAAATAATCGCCCGGCAGCTTGGTTTGCCCGCCCACTTCGAGCTTCTCTGGCGCGTCGTGGAGTGGGCATTCATTGTGATTCCGCTTCTTGTCTCGTTCTCCCTGCTTTATCGCTTCGGCCCGAACTTAAAAGACCGGCGATGGCAGTGGAGTATTCCCGGCGCGGTGATCGCAGCTACATTGTGGGTTCCCTCTACACTCCTGCTTCGGATATATCAGGAGCACTTCCGTTCTTCCAGAGTTTATGGAAAGCTAAATGCCGTAGCTACGCTATTGCTATGGCTTTACGTCACCGGTGCGGTCATCTTTATCGGCGGCGAGGCTAACTCCGAAATTGAGAAGGCCGCGGCGGAAGCGGGCCACTCGGACGTTAGAAACGCCAGGGAACAGCGCAGCGGCAGTTCGGACCGATAGTAAAGCTACCGTCCGGCCCATTTTCGAGGGTGCCCGCTGGTAGAATTTACGGTCCACTCATGCGATAAAACGGAATCATCTGCGGCGTCTATCCAATGTGGTCTCAATGAGACGCCTGGCGGTTTGCTGCTGGCTTCCCCTTGCGATTCTGCTGCTGCAGTGCGACCGGTCGTCAGCCGAACCGATACCCGTACGCTATCCGGAAGGGACGACGCACGGCTTCCTGGCGCTGCGCAGCCGCGAAGGAAAGCTTCTTGCGTCCGGCGATCTAACCGAGATTATTCATGGGAGCGAAGTGGTGTCGCACCTCGTTTTTCATTTCAAGGACGGTTCCGTGGACGACGACACCACCGTCTTTTCTCAACATGGCGTCTTTCGACTCATCAGCGACCATCACATTCAGAAAGGGCCGAAGTTCCCACATCCGACGAACGTCTTCATCAATGCCTCCAGCGGGAAAGTGACGGTCCATTATCAGGACAAAGATCGCGAGAAGGTGCAGACCGATCATATGGACCTTCCGTCCGACCTGGCAAATGGCATTCTTCTGAATCTGCTGAAGAACATCTCGCCAAATAGCAAGGAGACGAAAGTGTCTTATTTAGGAGCGTCGCCCAAGCCGAGGCTTGTGCATCTTGCGATCAAGCCCGTGGGCGAACAAGTGTTTTCAGTAGCTGGCGCCCGTCATAAAGCAACTCTTTTTGTAGTGAAGGTCGAGATCGGCGGCTTTTCGGGAATGATTGCACCTCTATTAGGAAAGCAGCCAGCCGATACGAAAGTTTGGGTGGTCGGGGAGGGAGCGCCGGCGTTTGTCCGCGCAGACGAGGCCGGTTACGTGGGCGGCCCCATCTGGAGCATTCAGATTGCCGGACCCGAGTGGGGTCAAGGCGCGCACGCCGGTCCTTAAGTAGCAGAATTGTTAAGTTAGTTTCCATGCCTGCTCGTGTTGCACTCCTTCTGCTCTTTGCGCTTCCTGCCTTTTCCGCCACGAACTGGAAACTGTCCTGGAGCGACGATTTCAACGGCGCAGCGGGCGCGCTGCCCGATGCCGCTAAGTGGACCTACGATCTTGGAGCCGGCGGCTGGGGCAATCAGGAACTGGAGACCTATACGAAAAGTCCAGAGAACGTGTCGCAGGATGGCGAAGGGCATCTGCTCATTCGCGCCATCAAGACTGGAGATGGTTATACTTCGGCCCGCCTGAAGACGCAGGGCAAGTTCACGACCGAGTATGGAAAGGTCGCGGTGCGAATGAAGATTCCGCGCGGGCAGGGGATCTGGCCTGCGTTCTGGATGCTCGGCGCTGATATCGAAAGCGCCGGTTGGCCTGCGTGCGGAGAAATCGATGTCATGGAAAACATCGGCAAGGAACCCTCCATCGTGCATGGCACCATTCACGGGCCCGGCTACTCCGGAAGTAAGGGCATCAGCCACCAGTATTCACTTCCAAATGGGGCCGCGCTGGCAGACGATTTCCACGTCTACGCAGTGGAGTGGTCGCCCGATTCCATCACCTTCTCACTCGACGATAAGTCTTATGGAACCGTGACTCCCTCCGACCTTCCACCGGGAACGCACTGGGTCTATCGCCATCCATTTTTCCTGCTGCTCAACCTTGCGGTTGGCGGCGCCTGGCCCGGCAATCCGGACAACACCACGCAGTTTCCTCAAACTCTGCTGGTCGATTGGGTGCGGGTCTGGCACAAAGCGAAATAACCGCTCAGACCAATGCGGCCACTTCGTAATCGACTACGCCTGGAATGACGAACTCCACTGCTTGCCCATTCCTTGAAAACGAAACATTCTTTCCGGCCCGCAATAACTTTATTTGCGAGACATGAGCATCCTCAGGAAGTAGTACGCGGGCCTTCTGTGCTGCCAGCGGGTACGAATTGGTAAACCAGCCCCGCAGCATGTCCGGATTATTGTAGTTGAGTATGTGGACAGCAAAGCCCGGCTTGGTCTTCCAGGCGAAGATCTCCGCCATACCTTCACCGGTCACTGAAACCGGCGGGGCCTCATTCATCATCCAGCGAATAGAGTTGACCAGAAGGCGGCTGAGATCGGGATTCTGCGATCTCCAGTACGCGCGTCCGATATCGCCCGGAAAGTAAACTGTACGGCTGACGCCCTGTTGCCGTAATACGGCGGCAGGCTGATCTGTTCGCTCGACACGCGGATAGACCATCTCGGGAGGAAATGCCGGAAACGGCGGCAGTACCGTCAGAATCGCCTTCTCCACTGGTCTCAGTGGAATGTAATACTCGGCAAACGGCAGAAGCTTTGTATTCTCGAAGCCCTGCAGAATCGGGTGATTGCGCTCCAGGCGGGCATACGCTGCATTCCCATTTGGACCCACCAGGTTTGCCGCGATACTCGCTCCAAAAACATCTGACAGCGGCCACTCGGCCCGTCTGTTCGCGGTTTCATCGTAGAAGCCGGTCTCGAATGTCGCGAGCAGCGACCCGCCACGCCGGACGTACTCGCGAAGCTGGCCGCACTGCGCGGAATTCAGCGCCGCCGTATTTGGAAGGATCAGGCCCTTGTAGCGGGCGGGCGTTGCGGCTTCGAGGTCGTCTTCGTGAACGAAATCGAAAACAAATCGTCCATCCAGCAGCGCCTTGTAGATGCCGTGCAGAAATTCACTCGGGTCGTGTCCGCCGGGCGGATGATAGAAGGCGTTCGTCCGCTGTGAAAATACAACCCCCAGCGTGGCCAATGAATGCTGATTGACGAAGTGCGGCTGGTTGGCGGCCAGCCACTGATAAAAGTCACGGCCGTTCTTCTCCCAGCGGTGGTCCTCCGGCTTTCCGCCCAGCCAGTGATACCACGGCGTCATGCCGCTCGCCGCGGTTTGTGCCATCCACATCGTAGCCTCAAGCGGAGCTTTCGACGTGTGCCGCCACAGCGGGGATGTGTTCGCGTAAGCGCCCGTCACGTTCGTAATTGTGTGGCCCTTCATCACGGCCTGTGCGACCCGCCCCTGCTGCGCGCAATCCCAAATAGGAGTTACCCCGGAGCGCCCCTGGTGATCGGCATTGAACCAGCACGCCACCGCTGCAATGCGGTTCAGATTTGTAACCGCGCGGATGCCGCCGCCCAGATTGCCGACATATACGCTGTCCCATTTCTTTTGCTTCGCCGTGCCATCCCACAATTTCCAGATTTCGAGAACCCTGTCGAGATGCTGCTGATAACCTTCAGGCGTCGCCGGATCGGCCAGATTTCTGCACGCTTCGCAATGGCATGCCGGCGGCCGTCCTGTGCTCGGCCACCCATTCGTAAAGAATCCATCGACATCATACAGGGAATTCACCTCCCGGATGATTGCCGGCATCTGCTGGGTGAAATAGCTCGAGTACATGCACGTTTTGTAAAGCCAGGGTGACTCGGCGTTCACCACCGGCTTCCCGTCGCCGGTCCGTTCAACCCACTCCGGGTGCGCCTTGTACGCTTCCTGGTAAACGTAATTGCAATCCATCCGGGCAATCACGCGTATGTTTGCGGCTTTTGCGGCTTTCGCGAAATCGCCGAACAAATCGCGATCGCCCAGAAATTGGCTGCGGTGATGATACGGGATTTGAGTCGGATAGAACGCCATGATGCCGCCCGCGTTCAGCAGCAGCGCATCCAGTTTCAGACTCGACCAGTATTTGATCCACCAGGGAATATCTAACTCGATCGGATCGCGTTCGTTGAAGTTTGTCTGGCCGCAGCGCCGCATGGTCGCATACCAGGGTTGGCGCCCTGCCGTGTCCTGCTCCGCTCCCAAAAGATGAGGCGCTAATGCCGCTCCCGAAATGACCGTGATGGCTTCGCGCCGCGTAATCGTATGCGTTGATTCAGACATGGGCTCTCTATCAGAGATTATGTGTCGTCCCTTGGTGAACAATGTGATGAACAATGATTAATGCTGGAGCCGATTTGAACAGAAACCTTAGCGCCGGGTGCGGGATCTCCCTCAAAGAACGTCAACGCCCAGACCGTTGCGTCGTACTCACACTTCGCCGCCTAGACCGGCTCAGCCCCTTATTGCAGAAGAGCCCCGGATACAGCGCCGCAGACACCTCAGGAGAAAACAAAAACCATGAGACTTCAATTCTTTGCACCAGTTACCGGCATCCTGTTTGCCGCTATGCCGCTTATGGCTCAACAGCAGCCCGGGCAACCGTCCCAGCCACAATCCCAACAGGGATCATCTCAGCAGCCCCAAGCCCAGCAGCAGGGGCCCAGGCCCAAATCGCAGCAGGAAATGGAGGCGCTTCAAAAGGTAAAAACGGCGCTGCAGGCTCATAATCCGGATGCCGAAATTCAGGCGGTCAACAACGTCCTGGATAATTTCACAGATACCGATTACAAACCGGTGCTGCTCAACATCGGCATGCAGGCGGCAGCGCAGAAGGGCGATTATGCTCAGACGCTTGTATGGGGTGATCGCATCATTCAAAATAATCCGAACGATGTTCAGGCGCGAGTCGTCATGGCGGAAGACATCGCGCAACATACACGCGAAAACGACCTGGATAAAGAGCAGAGCTTAAAGAAGGTAGATGATTATGCGAACAAGGTTTTGGACGTGCTCAAGACGGCGGACACGCCTCCAGCCGGCTTTCCTGCGGAAAAGTGGACCGCTTATAAAAACGAATTAAGCGGGCAAGCTTACGATGCGCTGGGCCTCGCTGCTGGTCTAAGGAAGAAATTCCCGGACGCCGTCGGAAATTTCAAAGAAGCGGTCAATAAGGATCCGAATCCGGTTTCCACTGCGCACCTTGCGAAAGCGTATGTGGATAACAAGCAGTACGATGACGCCATCACAACGGCGGATAAAGTCTTAGCCATGAACGAAGCTCCGCCCAGCGTGAAACAATTTGCCGAGCAGCAGAAAGCAGCCGCGGCTAAGTTGAAGACGACGAAATAGCGTAGTACCCCTAACACAAACGCGCTTTCCATCGCTTGGCGAATCCGCTGAGTCGCCGCCTGATATGCTTCGTAACTGAAATCGACGGCCGATATTCCTGATCGCGAGGGCCTTCTATGGCTTTGGCGCCGTAATTCCCCGGAATCGGCCACGTACACGGAGAAAGAACACGAATGCATAATCAGAGGCAAACCAAGATGGACCGGCGATCCCTCCTCAAAACGTCGGCCGCTCTGCTAGGCGGAGCGCTGCTCGGCGGGAGGGCCGAGGCCGATCCGGAGCCCCGAATTCAGAATGTAAATACCAATTCCAGTCCTTCGAAGCTGAGAATCACCGACCTGCGCGTGGCGACCGTGAAGAAACCCGGGCCCAGCCCGTGCACTATCATTCGCGTCGACACCAACCAGGGCGTCTACGGCCTGGGGGAAGTGCGTGACGGCGCCAGCCAGACGTATGCGCTCTTCTTAAAGAGCCGCATTCTAGGCGAAAATCCGCTAAACATCACGTTCTTATTCGAAAAGATTAAACAATTCGGCGGCGATGCGCGTCAGGCAGGCGGCGTCGTCGCCATCGAAGAAGCTCTCTGGGATATCGCCGGTAAAGTCTATAGCGTGCCGATCTACCAGATGCTGGGCGGCAAGTTTCGTGACAAGATGCGCATCTATGCCGACACGGAGGAGTCGAAGGACATCAAGGTTTACGCACAGCGCATGAAAGCCCGCAAAGAAGAAATGGGCATCACCTGGCTGAAGATGGACCTCGGTATCAACATGGTCGAAGATACACCCGGCACGGTGACGCGGCC
>DATIMA010000061.1:0-4199 GCA_035475915.1 Bryobacteraceae bacterium | reverse complement strand
GAGATAGACTCTTCCAGCGCTGGGATCGGTTGTAAACGTTAAGTGAAGATTTCCCGCCGCATAAGGCGGTCACAGCGTTCGTAAGATTCTCGCGAGTTTCGCTAACGTTCACACGTTCAAATACTTACCTGCATTCTGGTGGACTAATCCGGCCTTGCGCCAGAACCAGGCGACGCCGCACGCATGATTGACTTAAGTCGCCCGTACAAGTTGTACGGTAACTCTCACGTGAGGCATCATGGTCAAACTCCGCCATCTGTTATCGGCAATCTTCATCAGCTCGACGCTAATCACCACCTGCGCGGTTGCGCAATCCCTGACACAGATAAGAGACACGGTTTATAACGCAAACGGTACGCCGTTCACGGGAACGGTGGTGATTACCTGGAATGGCTTCACCGGACCGTCTGGCGGCACAGTGTCACCTCTGAGCACCTCTGCAAAGATCTACAACGGCGCACTCTCCGTGCTGCTGGTTCCGACCACCACCGCATCCGCGGGCACCTATTATCAGGCGGTCTACAACAGCAACGACGGCCTTGTTACCTGGGCTGAAATCTGGCAGGTGCCGCCGAGCACCACGCCGCTTACTGTAAGCCAGGTACGACAGTCCTCAACGCAAGGAGGCGGCGGCTCGGGCAATGGCGGCGGCGGCTCAACCGGAGGCTCGGGCGGCACTCAATACGCGACACTGCCCATATCGATTAGCGACGTGACAAACCTCAGCGCCGATCTCGCTTCCATCAACTCTTCGCTTAACTCGCTATCGACCCAGGTGACGAATTTGGGAGCGTCGGGCTCGACGACGAACGCGGCCTTCATTGATGCCGAGACGCCTGGCGGAAGCGCCAATGGCTCAAACACATCGTTTGCTCTCGCGCATACGCCTGCGCCTTCCACCAGCCTCACGCTCTATCGAAATGGGCTCATTCAGTCAAACGGAATTGACTTCACGCTGGTGGGCACGGCGATTACGTTTAGCGCGGGCAGTATTCCACAGACCGGGGATATCCTGCTTGCGTATTACAGAATGGCTGGAACCAGCGGAACCGTCAGTTTCGCCGACGCCGAAGTTCCTGGTGGCGTTGCTAATGGCGTTAATCTCGCATTTAGCCTCGCGGCGGCTCCCAATCCCGCCAGTAGTCTGCAGCTTTATAAGAACGGGGTGCTTCTGCAGTTGAACGGTGACTTCACGCTCAGCGGGTCTACCATCACGTTCGTGAATACCGCCGTTGCCCCGCAATCCGGCGATAAGCTGATCGCCAACTACCGGCATTAGCGATTCGCTGAACCAGCATTGCCCAAGCGAATCTCGTCATCGGTAAACTAGCTTATCGAGGAGACAAGATGCAGCTTGGGTTGGTAGGTCTGGGGCGAATGGGCGCGAATATGGTGCGCCGGTTACAGAACGGCGGTCACAAATGCGCTGTATTCGATGTGAATGCCGCAAATGTAAAGAAACTGGCGAGCGAAGGGGCTGAAGGCGCCAGTTCGCTCGAAGATCTGGTTCGGAAACTCTCCAAGCCGCGCGCGGTGTGGGTGATGGTTCCGGCCGGCAATCCCACCGAAACAACGGTCCAAAGCCTGGCCGCTGCCATGGAGAGCGGCGACACCATCATCGACGGCGGCAACAGCTTTTACAAGGACGATATCCGCCGTGCCGCTCAGTTCAAGAAGAAGGGCATCCAGTACATCGATGCGGGGACAAGCGGCGGCGTGTGGGGCGTGGAGCGCGGCTATTGCCTGATGATCGGGGCCGAAGAGCAAGCGTTCAAGCAGCTAGAACCGATCTTTAAGACTCTTTCGCCGGGCTTGGGAAATATTGAACGGACTCCGGGGCGCGAGAAAATGGGCGGCACCGCCGAACAGGGCTATCTTCGAACGGGGCCCCCGGGTTCCGGGCACTTTGTCAAAATGGTTCACAACGGCATCGAATACGGCGTAATGCAAGCCTACGCGGAAGGGTTCGATGTTCTGGTCCATAAGGATTCGAAAGACCTCCCGGAGGAAGAGCGATTCACTCTGAATGTCGCGGATATCGCTGAGTTGTGGCGGCGCGGCAGCGTGATCGGATCATGGCTGCTCGACTTAACAGCCATGGCCCTGGTTGAGAATCCCGATCTTTCGAATTACACCGGATTCGTCGAAGATTCAGGCGAGGGCCGCTGGACCATCGATGCCGCCATCGAACAGGCTGTTCCAGTAGAGGTACTGGCGTCCGCACTATTCACGCGTTTCCGTTCCCGCAGGGAGCACACGTTCGCGGAGAAGGTGCTTTCGGCAATGCGGTACAAATTCGGCGGCCACGTCGAACTGCCGACGGGTGGGTGACCGTTCCGGCTTCCCTTGCTTCGTCTGCTTCGCATTCCGCCGTTAAAGGAACGGGCGAAGCACCGCGCTTTCGAGCCAACTGCCGCTTCGTTAGCGTTTTGCAGAATCAGTGATCTGCGGGGGCGGCGGAATATTCCGGTCTTTGAACCACTGGATGCTGTCGTTTTGCTGTGCGGTCTTCTTCGGAATATCGCGCAGGTCGGGGATAAACATTTGCAGTCCAGAATCGGCGGTCATCCGAGTGTACCCGCTAGCGAACTGCTCGCGGTAGTTGACCAGGTCGAGATCGAACCACGGATTACCGGAAATATCGACCATCATGATGTTGACCGGATGCATACTGAGATTGCCGAAGTCGAGTGTTCCGCCTTTCAAGCTGAAGAAATTGCGCCACAGTTCCACACGCTCAATATCCTCGGCTGCATGGCCATAGATGGCTTGTATATCGGGACTATCGACCGACACTTGCGTCAGGCGCCCACGGATATGCGGCGGCGGCAACAGCTTCTGTGTATCCAGCAGCAGGTCATTTCCTTCGATCTCCACACCGTCAATATTCGCTTTGATCAGATCTGCCGCGGAGACATGTAAAAGCCCTAGCAGACCCTTCACGGGCAATTTCAAGACATCGATCTTGATGATGTGAACGCGCACTCGATCGTCGGGGGCGACCGATACGGATGCGATCACTTGGACCGGTAAGGGAATTACTTGGTGAATAATACCTGTTAATTTCAAATTTCGTCCATCGGCGAGTAGAGTCACATGCTTGAGCGGCGAACCGGACACAGAACTGTCGATGTAGTGACCGATGTCGCCGATGTTAACTCGAATGACACCCGTTTGGATGAATAGGTCGAAGGACTGCGGACGATCAAATGAAGGACTAACGTCGCGGCGAGTACGCGCCAGGCTTCCGTCGAGCCACCTCACGTACACGTGGAAGTTCGGCCCTTTCCGCAGCAATAGATTGTGCGCGTGAATTCTGGTCGCGGATCTCTCCGCGACAGGAGTTGGCGCGCTGGCGGGCTGAACCCGGTTTGCAGCCGATGCGGGCGACTGATTCGGTGGTTGGCTGCGACTCTTCCAATACCAGACGAGCAGGGCTATTACGAGCAGGGCGAGTAGCGATCCCGCCAGAAGCCGGAAACGGTAAGTCATTGCCTTTCTCTTTTTGGACTCAAATACAGCTAATGGCAGTACGCACTGAGTTAAAGCGGATGATATGGGAGGCAGTCCCGCTTGACGGGGTCCTCATCCCCCGTTCGTTCGGACAGCGTCCCGGGTCCTTTCGAACGCGCCGGTCAAGGACAGATACCGCTTCTAAGCGTCGCTGTTCTCCGGTCTGCCCGAGGGCCAGGTTACGTGCTTTACCGGTGCAACCATCTCGTCGATTTCCTGCAGCAGGTCCGGAGGCATTTCGAAATCCAGCGCCTTCAGGTTGGTCTCCACTTCCAGAGTGGATAGCATACCGACCAGCGTTGAGGAGACGTACGGGTGGTTCAATGAGAAACGAAGCGCCGCGGTGGCTGGATATACTCCGCGTTTTTCCAGCAGGTTCACCACGCTTTTCCCTGTCTGCTTCACGCTTTCTGGAGCGGGATGCCAGGGTGGTGCGCCTTGCGCGGTCAGCACACCCATGTGCAGCGGCGATGCATTGATGAGCCCTATCCCGTGTTCCCGGACGATCGGCGTCAGATAAGTATCCAGATCCCGCAGCAGCAAATTGTAGTGGCAGTATGAGAGCACGCTATCCAATTGCGCGCGTACTGCTACATCCGCCAGAATCCGCAGGGGCAGCCCGGAAATGCCGACATAGCGCACCTTACCTGTCCTTTGAATCTCGCGAAGCGTAGGTATCGTCTCGT
>DATIMA010000060.1:0-12602 GCA_035475915.1 Bryobacteraceae bacterium | reverse complement strand
ACCATCGACTTGTGTCTGTCGCTGTTTCCCTGGGCCAAATTCCGCAAGCGTAAGGCCGCCGTCAAGATGCACACTCTGCTGGACCTGCATGGGAACATCCCCACGTTCATCCGCATTACGGATGGCACGGTGCATGATGTGGTGGCCTCCCCTTGAAATATCTTCACCGACTACTTGGTTCCTTTCGCAGACTGCGGGAGCGGCGGAACTGGGCGGGCGGACATCCAAGTTCCCGCTTGAATACGCGGTTGAACGCCGCTTCCGATGCATAGCCGACCTCGGCCGCGATCTCGCCGACGTTCGCGTCTGAAGACATAAGTATTTCCGCAGCCAGCTTAAGTCGCCACCGTGCGAGATATGCCATGGGAGGCTCGTCCAGAAAGTGACGAAAGCGCTCAGCAAATCGCGTGCGCGAAACTCCGACCTGATGAGCGAGTTTCGCAACGGTCCACGGGTGCGATGGGTTCTTATGCAGCAGCGCGAGGGCTTCTCCGATCACTGGATCGCGTGCTCCGGCGAGCCATCCCTTCTGCTCATCCGGCAGGGCCTGGATGAAACGCCGCAGCGTCTCGACGAACAGAACTTCAGACAGCTTAGCAAGCACCACATCGCTGCCCGTTCCTGGCCCTCCGGCTTCACGCACTGAGAACTGTATCGAATTCGCCAGCCATTGTCCCGCGGAGTCATTCGCGATATTGACCACGAACATCGAGGGCAACCCCGCAAGTACGACTTCGCTCAATCTCGAATCGCAGGCCAAATAGCCGCACACAAAGTTCGTAAGTTCCCCTCCACCGCCATAGCGGGCAACTTTGAGTCCATGGCTCAAATTTTTAGCGAAGGTCTTTAGCGAATCGACGGGCTTGCCTGCGCCGTTTCCCAGTATGTGTGCATCTCCGTGAGGGAAGATCACCACGTCGCCTGACTCCAGATCGCGACGGCTGCCGTGGGGCAACTGCGCATATGCGCGGCCATCGGCCAGGTAGTGGTAGATGATCACGTGACCCGCTCCGGGGCAGAGCAGCGGAGCGACCTGGCTTGACTGAGACGACGCCAGGCACCAGGGAGCGGAAAACTCGGCATTGAAAAACAGGGCTCCTCTGAGCTTGATGATTTTCAGCACCTCGGAGAGGGCGTCCATGGCTCCAGCTTCGCTCGATTTGGACGTTTTCGGCAAGAATGTGGAATGATCGAGCAAGTTTTGGAATCCCGTTCCGCCGCATAGTAGAGCCAGGAGGAAACAACCGTGACCGTTCTAGAGAAACAGACCGGACTGGACGAATTAAAGACCCGCTTGCGGAATACCTGGATGACAGGCGACTATGGCCGATTCAGCCGCTATATGGAGCGCGATGCCGAGGCGTTCTACAGGCGCCTGCCGATAAAACCGGGCGCGCAGTTGCTCGATGTAGGATGCGGGGCGGGGCAACTGTCGCTGATTGCGGCGAGAGCGGGGGCGCATGTGACCGGCTGTGACATCGCAACCAACTGGCTGGCCCAAGCGCGTCGAAGCGCGGCCGCGGAGGGGCTAACCATTGTGTTTGAAGAAGGCGATGCGGAAGCGCTGCCTTACGAGAACGCCACGTTCGATGTGGTGGTCACCCTAATCGCCGCGATGTTCGCGCCCCATCCGGAACTGGTTGCCGCCGAGCTTACTCGCGTCTGCCGGCCCGGAGGGATAATCGCGATGGCCAACTGGACGGGTGCTGGGTTCGTCGGCCAGATGTTTAAGGCCATCGCAAAACACATTGCACCTTCGGGTATGCCGTCGCCCGTGTTATGGGGCGATGAGCCCACTGTTCGCGAACGGCTGAGGAGCGGGATCGCGAGTCTCGAATGCTCACGCCATTTTTACGAACTCAGCTATCCGTTTTCGCCGGAGGATGTAGTCGAGTTCTTCCGGGCGAACTACGGGCCGATGACGCGCGCGTTTGCATCAATCGGAGGAGAGGCGCAGCAGCAGCTTCGCCAAGAGCTAACCGATCTGTGGTCCAGCCACAATCGGGCTACGGACGGAACCACCAGGGTGGATGCGGAATATCTTCAGGTGATCGCGCTGCGAAGCTAATGATCGGGAGTTCCTTAGCCTAGCGGAAGCCCTCTACCTACGCCCTCGCCGGTGCGCGCCTGGCCCCAATTCCGCAAGCTGCTCCATGCTCTTTTCCGGAATCGAGATTGCCAGGTGCACGCTGTCGCCGCTGCTCGTCAGATTCATATTGTCCAGCGCGCTTGCCAGGATCGCGGCTTTCGGATCTTTCTCACGCTGCATCTGCACCGTGCTTGCCAGGAAACGGATCACGTCCGCCAGTGAGGTTGCATCTTGTGGCGATCGGGCTACCGCATTCACCGTCAGATCCACCGTGCTCCCAAAGCGAATTCCGCCGCTCGACTGCAGAACCGATTGCAGAGCTTGTGCTGCCTGCGCTGCCTGGGCCGGTTGCTTGGCTCCTTGGTCGAAACCGCCATGCAGGAATTTGCCGCCGCCCAGCAGCGAGACAAACCACGCATCGTTGTTATCTGCTACCCGCTCGATCTGCTGCCCTAAGGTGGAATCAAGCACGATGGGGTTGGCCCGGCTTCCCAGAATCTCGTGCATGCTTGCCAGGTCGGCCATGATCGCTACGCCCGCCTCGGGAAATGCCACCGCGGTCTTGTGTCCGTTCCCCGGCGGAATCAGTAGTTTGATCCCTTCGTAGGTCTCCACCGTCCCGCCCTTTGCCTGAGCCGTTGTTCTGATGCGGTCTTCATCGAATGTCCCGCGCGCCAAAATTGCAAACCGCGATTGGCTGCGGTCCACGGCCGGCCCGGCGCTTTCGAAAATAAGGCTCTGCAGGTCGCGCCGGGGATCGAATCCGGTTTGCTCGACGAAATCCGCGAAGTCGTGATTATCGTTTTGCGTCTTGCTTAAAAGATACTGGCCGAAATCCGAGCTTCGGGCTTGCGTCACATCGATGCTGCTCACGATCTTGGCGTCTGCCGGAACCATCGCAAGCAGTCCGCGGTCCACCGATGCAAACAGGGATGCCGATCCAACGGTCGCCAGGGCGGCAACTAACACAAAACTGCGCATAAGAACCTCACTTCAACCTACGTTTAGACGCCCGAAAAGTTCCTGGGACTATCTAAAATCCTCTATGTTTGACCATTTCCTGATGCGCGCCTGCTTTGCCGCATAGCTTAGAAAGATGGTGACGCCGCCAAATAGGATAGAAGCCGGCACGGCCACTTCCGCCGCGATTCCAGGTGGTTTGCTGATTAGCAGGCGCGCGCCCAGCGCCAGGCAGACAGTCCCGAACGCGCCTGAAAGGAAATAGCTGTTCCACAGCGACTCGGCAATAAACAGCAAGGCTGCCGCTGCCAGAAGCGCTATCCCAATGCTCCCTGGTGAATCAGGCGATAGAAAGTAGCTGCCGGAAACCAATGCGCCCACACCCAGCACACCCGGCAAAAATCGCCCCGGCCAGATGCCTTCACAATAAATCCCCAGGATTCCGATAATCGCCAGCACAAATGCCGTATTCGGACCCGTTACGCTACCTCCACGGGATCGCTCGCAAGGTTGGCGTCGGAGCCGGGCGTCTGGGCGGGACGCAGCGGCAGATCGAACCAGAAAGTGGATCCGGGCGCGGGATGATTGTCGTGTGACCCAATCCGGCCCCCCATATTCTCCACCAGTTGCTTGCTGATCGTCAGGCCCAGGCCCGTCCCCCCGAACCGCCGCCGGGTTGTCCCGTCGGCTTGGCAGAACGCTTCAAAAATTCGCTCCCGCACCGAATCGGCCACTCCGATTCCGGAATCAACCACCTCGCAATGGAGCATCCCGTCCGCCTCTTGCAGATCCAGCTTTACGTGCACCCCTCCGGACGGCGTAAACTTAATCGCGTTGGCAATCAGGTTCGTCAGAATCTGGCGGAACCGGACGCTGTCGCCATAAATATGATCCGGCAGCCGTGGGTCAATTTCGTGCGTCAGCAGCAGGCCCTTGCTGTCCGCGCGCAGCCGCAGCAGCTTTACTACGGTCTTCAGGCTTTCGTGCGAATCGAAAGGTTCGTCGGTTAGCGATAGCCGGCCTGCTTCGATTTGCGATAGGTCCAGCAGATCGTTAATAATCGTCAGAAGATCGTTCGCGCACTGGCTTACTGCTTCAGCGTACTCGCGTTGATCGGCGGTCAGCTCGGTGCTCTTCAGCAGGTTGACCATCCCCATGATTCCGTTCATGGGCGTGCGCAACTCGTGCGATGTATTCGCCAGAAATTGTTCTTTCAGTTGCGTAGCTTCCCGCGCCAGGCGTAGCGCGGTGCTCAGTTCCTCGTTCTTCTCCTGCAGTTCGCGCGATGATTCCAGCAGCCGCTGCTGGGCCTGTTTCCGCTCCGTTACATCCCGTCCGATGCCCTGCACCGCGACCGGATGACCCCGCCGGTACAGAATCCGCGTGCTCACCTCAAGAAAACGCAATGCGCCGAATTTAGAAATGATCGGCAGTTCATAGTGCTGGGTAGCGCTGCCGCCCAAGTGCGCCCGCACGCTGTCCATGGTCTGATGCCGGGCTTCGGGCGCAACCAGGTCCGCAAAGTTCTTGCCCAACATTTCCGTCCTGGAATAGCCGGTCAGATATTCGGTGGCCCGGTTTACCGCCTGAATGGTGCCTTTCAGGTCATGCAGAAAAATCACGTCATTGGCGTTCTCAAAGAGTTCCCGAAAACGCTCCTCGCTTGATTTCAGCTTCTCTTCCGCCAGGTGCCGCGCGGTCTCGTCCTGCACCATCACGATCCTGGCTGCCCGACCTTCCGTTTCAAACGCGAAAATGATCAGGCTGACCACCAGCTCCTGTTTCGCCGCTCCCCGATGCACCAGTGGCCCGATGGAATTCAGCGGCTTGCGCAGTTCCGCTTTCAGAGCGCTGCGGCTTCGGTGTGTGTCCGGCGCAAAGAGTTCGATCACGCTCAGCGATCGAAGCTGCTGCCGCTCATAACCGTACAGCGCCAGCGCGCGCTCGTTTGCTTCCAGAATCTGCAGCGTGTCTGCCGCGTAAACGATGGCAGGAACAGGGTTTTCCAGAAAAACGCGTTCGTAAGCCGAGACCCGGCCTTCCAGCCATGCGACGCGCTCGCGTAATTCCTGCTCTCTTGTCGTTGCTAGGTCGGCAAGTGACACGACAAATTTACTGTACCAGCCATTCGCGCCATCTGAAAAGTAGGCCGGTACGGGCTAAGATTGCTTTCCTCCGCCGCATTCGCGGTGCTGTAGCAGCTTTCGGAACCGCGTGCGTCAGCAAGCGGTTTTTGGCTTTTTTCCGCACCGTGCTACGCTCCCACACCGCTTCGGGACAATGGAAGTTCATGTCGAACGATCTTTGCCTTCACGGAAACTTGATACTTCCGGACGCTGTTCTCGACGACGCATATATCGTCGCCCGGAATGGGATGATCGCGGCGATCAATCGCCGGAAGCCGTCCTCTTGGACCGGGCCGGTGATTGAGGCCAGGCCCGGCTACATCTCGCCCGGCTTTGTTGATATCCACGTTCATGGTGGCGCCGGGTCCGATTATATGGACGGAACACCGCACGCCGTCAGAACCGCCAATCGCGCCCATCTTCGCCACGGCACGACCACCATCTTTCCCACCACCACGACCGGCTCACCCGAACAGTTGGAGCGCATGATCCGCGCCTGCCTCCATGTGCGCGATCACTGGTCTGCCGCTGACGGCCCACGTATCGGCGGCATCCATTTTTACGGGCCTTATTTTGCCGAAGGCAAGGTAGGGTGCCATTCTCCGCAAGGACGGCGCGATCCGCTTCCCGAAGAGTATCGCCGCTTCTTCTCGCTCGGCATCATTCGGGTTGCCACCTGCGCGGCGGAACTTCCCGGCGCGGAAGCCTTCTACCACGCGGCCAAGGAGCATGGCTGCCTGGTTACCTGCGGGCACTCCGATGCCAGCTGGACGGAAATGGCCGCTGCCTTCCGCGCTGGCGTTCGCCATGTGGACCATTTTTGGTGCGCCATGAGCTCTGTTTCTTCCTTGCGTGCCCGGTTCGGTACGCCTATGCAGGCCAGCATGGAGCAGTTCGTTCTCGCTCACCCCGAAATGACCACCGAAGTGATTGCTGATGGCCAGCATCTCTCGCCCGAATTGCTCGATTTCGCATTTCGGATGAAGGGTGCGGCGCGACTCTGCCTGGTAACCGATTCCAGCCGAGCTTTGGATATGCCTCCTGGACCTTATCGCTTCGGCGCCGAAGAAGACGGTCCCTGGATTGAAAGCAACGGTAAAGTTGGACTTGTGCCAGGCGATGGCTTGGCCAGCTCGATCATGGGCCTGGATACCATGGTGCGCACCATGGCCGCTCAGACCTCCGCGGCCTTGCCCGATGTCATTCGCATGGCCAGCCTGACTCCGGCGGAAATCACCGGCATGGCGGCTGAAGCCGGAAGTATCGCGATCGGCAAACGGGCTGATTTACTGATTCTCAACCCCAATCTGGAGATCTCCCGAATCTTCCTGCAAGGCGAAGAGTACAGCCCGGCAGCCTGGCTCTCACCTTTCTAAGTGGACCAGCTACTGGGGGCTGGTCCACTTGCGGCGCTAGCCATATTGCCGACCGATACGCCTACGCGCCCGTGCGGGTCGAGAGCCGTTTGCCCTTGCCGGCGCATATCGCAAGCAGGCCGAGCAGGCCGATGCCGAGCAACAACAGCGAACCAGGCTCCGGCACCGCACTCGTCGTAAACGAGCCGTACCGTCCCGGCGGAGGCACGCCCGGCCCTGGACTGGCGTTCGGAAGGTCGACGATACTTGTCGCATTCGCAAGCCCAGCTGCGTAGATAATCGGCCCGTGCCCCACGTCGCCGTTGCTCCAAAACTCACCGACGTATCCTCCGGGTCCGGCTATATTAAACGCGACGCCATAGATATCTAACACGCCTCCGGAAAATGGATAGGTCAGGGTAGGGACGCCGTTGATCAATGCAAAGCAGACCGTTGGAGAGTTTCCTGCCGGGTAAAACAGGTCGTCGTACGATAAACCAGCTGAGGTAGATGCAAAACCGGAGACGAGAGGGTTATTCACATACGATATCGGGGTGACGAGCCCGGTAATCGCACCGGAGACATTGACGTTTGTGTCCGAAAACGTTCCGCTGATCCCGGTGATCTCATAGCCGGGGGGATTAGTAGCATTAGTGCTCTGCTGTCCAACGCTGAGCACGCCGGTAGCGTTGATCCCGTTTCCGTTGAACGAGAAACTAAATTCGTCCGCCATAGCGGCTGGCGCAACCGCAACCGCCAATCCGAGCAATGCAAAATAACAGATTTTCATTTTTCTCCTGTAAGATCCTCGCCGAAGCGTAAGAATGCATGTCAATTGTACAGGAGAAAAACGCAATTGATTACTGAAAGGAGTCCTAGCGGTACCATGAACCGACACTCGACAACGCAGTTCATTGCAACTGCCCCTCTTACTTCTTGCGCATCTGGCTCACCGCCACTTCGCCCTTCTGTCCTTCCACAATCAGATGATCGTCATCGCTGAAGTAAGTAAGCTGCCGACCCTTGGTCGTTCCTTTTACGCTGTCGTGCATCTGCGGCGAGCCCCCGTTTAACACCACTTTGTCATCTTTGGTGTAGTATTCGCCGTGTTCGGCCGTACCGGTTCTTGTTCTGGTCGGCGAAACGATTTGCGAAATCTGCACGTTCCCGCTCGCAATCGCGTGGTCGAGCGACGAATCGCTGCTGTTGTCCTTCGTTTTCGGAGTAAGAAACGCCTTGATCTCTTTCGAGGTAACGGTCATCTTATCGCGCACCAGCTTTGCGCCCCCCGTGTACACCGCAATCCGCGTATCATCGCAGTACGTTAGTTCCGGGGCGTGCACCACAGTGAAGATCGGCGGAGGATCGGCTGCGGACTGCTGCTGATTCCCGGCCGCGCTCCCGCTCGCTCTGTTGTCCACCAGTTCGCTCACGACATTCCCAACCGCATGCAGTGATTGCGCGTCGCGGTCTACATCAATCTCATTTGCTGAGATCCGGTTCGCTCCCTGCCACATCACTGCATGCCCGCTATACAGCACCTTCGTGTTATCCTCGCGCGTCTGCATCCGGTCTGCCTGCGCCTGCATCGATTTCGTATCGTCCAACATGGATGTTCCGGGCTTCTCGTTCCTGTCCGGCGCATGCGTAGAGAGCACGTGCCCGCTGGCGTCCATGTCGCCGTTGGCCTGGTTCATGATGATTTTGTCCGCAACGGCCGACCCCGTATCATCCTCTACATGCGCGCCGTCCGTTAGCGTAATGCGATTAATGGTTTGCTCCAGAAATGCCTTCTTCGCCCAGGCTTTTCGCACCCCTTCCTGGTAGCGGAAATTGCCGGTCTGGTCAATCGTCGCAATCTGGTTCGTATTCGGCGTAAACTTCGCTACCATCTGGTCGCTCCAGGTCAGCGCCGGCGCGGGTTTGCTGTCCTTCCCGGCCGCTTTGGCCGCCTCCGCTGGCTTATCGGTGTGAGTGGCGACATTCCAGGCGTAGAACGTGTCCACATAACTCCCCGCTCCATACAGCACACGCAGGCGCGATGCATTCAGAATTCGATGCGATTGGTCTGCCCGGTTCGGCTTGAACTCGAGTTGCGCCCGCGATGGCGCGCGAATCTCCTGCACGTCCTGCCCTCCGGGCTTCATCTCCAGTTCAATATGCTCGCTCCGCAAAATGCGCGTTTCGGGCAACTGCACGCCGGGTTGAGGCAGCGGCATCGATTCCGCGACTGCGTGCCCGTCCGCCAGAACCTCGTGAAGCTGACTGTCGCTCGCCGGCATTCCGTTCCGCTCTGTCGCTGCAATTGTGAAGCGCAGATCGGCGCGGTCGCCGGTCAGTACAGTGCGCGCCGCCGGCTGGCTAGATGCCACTCGCGCGTTCTTGTCGCCCAGAATCTGGATCAGGTTGCCATCGTCATCAAACATGGCGGTCATCTTGTCCGCCGAATAGCTGGTCTGGCGATCCTCACGCGTATCCGTTCCGGACGCCTGGTCAGCATCGATCTGATGCAGAATGCCGTCCTGCAAAGTGATCACTGAACTCAGCCCGTGAATCGTCGTCGTCCGCCGCTGCATCTTGGACCAGGGCGACAGGTAAACCTTGCCTTCGGCCTCTTTGTAGACCAGGTCGCCGGCCTCGACGTGCATTTTGTTTTCCACCGGCCCGTTTCCAATCCAGTCGAGAGCAACTTTCGATTTCAGATGCAGAAGCTTGGTGTTCGGGTCATACTCGGCCCCAACCGCTTGCCCGTCGCCCTGAGAAAACACGAATGATGCCGGCTGATCTGTGGTCGCCCTGCCCGTCTTGGTTTCGTACTTCACCCCGGATGTAGTGACTTGCACGTGTTTCTTGGCTTCGTCTGGATCTTCCGCGTTTTTGTCCGCCGGAACGTTGATGATGATGTGGACGAGTCCTTGCGAAGTCAGCAGGCCGCTGCCTTCGTTGAACAAAGCCTTGTCGCTCTGGATGTAAGTGTAGGAACTCGCGCTCTTGTCGTACAGCTTGATCCGAACTCCCTCCAGTTCAAACGTCGCTGGATCGTGCGTTCCCTCGAATGAAGCCGCAACGGCTCGCATTATCGGCTTGCCAGTTTTATCGTCCGTTTTCTCTTCACGCCAGTCCCGCGCAATCCCCTCATCGCCTGCCTTGATCTGCGGTACCGGCGTCGCATGCCACGCGCGGGCTTTATCCAGACGTAGTTTGTAGGTGTAGCCGACGGCAGCGGTCAGGAGCACAGCGGCAAGGGCCAAAAAAACAGAGATCCGCCGCATGTTTAGAGGAGTATGACCCTTTCAGAATAACAAGCGCGTAGTCTTCAATTTCTCGAAAAATTCTCTTGACGTTACCAGCTAGTCACGTTACTATTGAGTCACGTTAAAGGAGACAACGTACTCATGACAATCGACGATTTGACGCTGGACACAACCCAGGGCATTGACATCAAGGCCGACATTGGAGACGTTTTTCGCAGCGTGCTGCACCGGTTCGGTGAGGGTTTCACCAAGCCTCCGGAAGGCGAATCGATGCAGATGCTGCTCGAACAATGGCCGGGCGGCCGGTGGTTCCGCGATCGCGGCAACGGCATCGGCCATCTGTGGGGGTACGTGCAGGTGATCAAGCCACCGGTGCTGCTGGAACTGAGCGGCCCCATGTTCATGTCCTACCCGGCGCTGAATCACCTTGAACTGAAGCTCGAACAGCGGTCCGGAGGAACGCATGTGGACCTGCGGCACCGTGCCTTCGGCTTTATTGACCCCGCTCACCGGCAAGGCGTGACTAGTGGCTGGAAATACATCCTGGAGGGAGTCGCCCAGGATTGTTCCGCGCGCGCCGGCGGCAAACGGGGCTAAATGCCCGGCGACGAACTCGACGCCGTGTGGAAAGCTTTATCCGATGCCACCAGGCGATCGATTCTCGACCTGCTGCGGCACGGCCCCCGCACGACCACCGAGATCGTCCAGGCTTTTCCGCACCTCAGCCGCTTCGGGGTCATGAAACACATTGACGTGCTCCGCGAGGCCGGCCTGATTCGCACGCGTGAAGAACGCCGCCAGCGGATCAACTCATTGAACGTGGTGCCGATCCGGCAGATTTATGAGCGATGGGTGGGCCGCTTTGAAGAGCTCTGGGCGAGCCACCTGCTGCGCATCAAAGAAGACGCCGAAGCGAAATCCCCAGAGCACAAAACGAAGAAACGCCCGAAAAAGGGCTAACCGGTAACCCCGCACGGACCAGCAAGGAGATGTGTGTCCGTGCCTAACCAATAGAAAGGATATCCGATGACTGCAACACAAACTCAACACAAAGTTGTTTCGAGACGTGAATGGCTGAAAGCGCGCGTTGCGCACGTGACCGCTGAAAAGGAATTCACTCGTAGAAGGGATGAACTGAGCCGGCAGCGCCGCGAACTGCCCTGGGAGCGCGTCGAACAGAACTATATTTTCGAAGGCCCGAACGGCCCCGAGACGCTCGCCGATCTCTTCGCCGGTCACAGCCAACTGATCATCTATCACTTCATGCTCGGGCCCAACTGGGAAGAAGGATGCAAGGCCTGTTCCTTCCTGGCCGACCATTTCGATGCCACGCAGATTCACTTGGCGCATCGCGATGTGAGGCTCGCCGCTGTCTCGCGTGCACCCCTGCCGCAAATCGAGGCATTTCAAAAACGGATGGGCTGGCGCTTCCACTGGGTCTCGGCATTCGCCACCGGCTTCCAGCGCGATTACGGCGTGCACTTCACGAAGGAGGAGCTGACGGGCGAGGTCACTTACAACTACCACAAAATGCGCTTTGGCCTGGAGGACGCGCCCGGCTTGAGTGTGTTCTATAAGGACGAAACGGGAGAGATCTTCCACACCTACTCCACCTACGCGCGCGGTCTCGAGTCGCTAGTCGGAACGTATGTCTTCCTCGATTTAGTTCCGAAGGGCCGCGACGAAGACGGGTTGGCGTTCTCGATGGCCTGGGTGCGGCACCACGACAAATACGCCGCCGATTACCTGCTCGATCCCACCGCGGCTTATGAGAAGCCGCGCGAGATGAGCGGGTGCTGCAACCACCAGGAAGGTGCGTAGTGAATGGGCGGTGCTGCTGCAGCGCCCGGCGGCGCTCCACGGCTGCGGCTTCCATCCTGCCTGGGGCCGCCCTCGTATTGCTGCCGAAATGCCCGTTGTGCCTCGCCGCCTGGTTGACCGTCGCGACAGGCATCGGCTTCTCGGCAACCGGCGCGGCCTGGGTGTGCGGAATCCTTCTGCTGTCTTGGGTAGCGGCTGTGGCGCGGTTGGGGGTGGGCGCGTGGCGCACGCACTCTTGCGTGCCGCCTCGAGACTCATCTCGACGCTTGCAGTGAACTTGAGTTCACCGGCGATTTTTTAGGAATCGTAAGCCGGGCCGAACCATTAGGCTCAGCAGTGTCCGTCCTGTGTGAGATAGCAGCCCGTCGCACATTCTCAACTGCATCCAACCGTGCCGCAGTTTAGTAGTCCGGCCAAGCCGCAACCTCCTCCCACGCCCGACATTCTTCCAGACGTTGCGGCCGAGCCTCATAGCCGCGCCGTCCGATATTGGCGTTACCGATAGAAAATCTGAGTGCGTTATTGTCATGTCAACTTGAGCAACATTTTTATTTCGTCTGCTTTCAGCAACTTACCAGAAAATCTTGTCACTCGCATGCGAAGTGTGCTAAAACTACGCATGGGTGACCGGGCGCTGCTCGGGGCCCGGGTCTCGATCCTCAACCCCGAAGATCGAGTCCGCTCAGAAACACAACTGGAGGTTTTTAATTATGGATATTCGTCCGCTACACGACCGCGTAGTGGTCAAACGGATCGAAGAAGGCGAGACCATGATCGGCGGTCTCATCATCCCGGATTCTGCAAAGGAAAAACCGCAACAGGGTGAAGTCGTTGCCATCGGTAAAGGTAAGAAAACCGAAGAGGGCAAACTGCTTCCGCTTGACGTGCAGGTTGGCGATCGCATTCTCTTTGGCAAGTATTCCGGTAGCGACATCAAGCTGGATGGAACGGAGTACCTGATCATGCGCGAGGACGAAATCCTCGGTGTCCTGAGCAA
>DATIMA010000059.1:0-102548 GCA_035475915.1 Bryobacteraceae bacterium | reverse complement strand
GTCGCCTGGATGGTGTCCGCTTCCTTGCGGTCGCGGCTCGGAAAGCTACTGAACTTGCGCTAGTTGAATAGCGATAAGTCGATCGCGGCGGCCATGGCCTTATAACCGGCATCGCCGGGATGCAGATGGTCGCCACCATCGTAGTCCGGACGCATGCGGCCGGGACTGCTTGCATCGCGGACAGCCTTATCGAAGTCGATTACGCCGTCAAACGCTTTTCCGGTGCGAATCCATTCGTTCACTGCTTTGCGCTTAATCTCCTTCTCGGGAGTGTAGTAGCCCGGATAGATAGTCCCTTCAAAAGGTGTAAGCGTGCCGCCGAAGATCTTGAGCCCATGCTCGTGCGCGCGCGCGATGAGCTGCGTCAGTCCGGCGATGATGTCATCGGCGCTCACGGTTTCCGATGCAGGCGCGGAGGTTCCCGCGTGGCCAATGTCATTGATGCCCTCCAGCACAATCACGTACCGCACACCGGGTTCCGAAAGAACATCACGATCGAATCGCGCCAACGCATTTACGCCGAATGCGACGTTACCTGAGGCATCGTGCAGGATGCGATTGCCGCCGATACCGGCATCAACCACTCCAATTTCGCGCGCTGCGTGCCGGGCAAGCAAGCGGGCGGCAAGCACATCGGGCCAGCGGTGATTGGCATCGATGGTGGAGCGCGCTCCGTCTGTAATGGAGTCGCCGAATGCGACGATTGTTGCCGCGGAGGCTGGGGCCGCAACATCTACGCCCGTCAGAAAGGCCCAGGAGGTTCCGGTTGCCGCATCATTCATGCTGGCCGCGGCCGTCAAATCGCCATTTCCGATGTACGAAGTCTGCCGCGCGTCATAGTGAATCCCGGCTGCGGTGGTTGGCTCCGCGAAATAAAGGCTGATAGACAACTCGCTTCCCGCCGCAGCCTGGAGCTTTACCGGGTCGCTAAGAACAGGAGCATTGGGTGGAATGGACACGGCAGAGCGGCCGCCAAACGTGAGCACGCGGTCGGAATCCGGCACTGTCGCCGATCCTTGCCCGTGCAGCGCGATGTGGGCGGCGCTGATCTGGACGGCTGGGTTGCCATATGCATTGGAAAGGCGCACCCGCAGCGTGTCGCCTCCGATGCTGATATGCACGATCTCGCGAAGCGTCTGATGATCGAATTCGAGCTTTTCTTTCTGCAACTGCGCTTCAGCCAGTTGAGGCGAAGGACTGGCGGCCCATGTTCCGGCCCAATGCTCGAGCGGAGCCGATCGGAGACTGCAAGCACATACGAGAAACAGAAGAGAAGCGGTTCGAGTTGACATGTGAATGATTGTGGCGGCAGGGCGGGCCTATATGTGTTAGCTTAAACCGCAAGCAAAATCAAGCTCTCTGCGCGTCCGGGTGCTGGTCTCGCCGGAAATCAATCTGGCGCGCTCCAGTGCGAAATTCCGTCTCAGGCGCATCAGGCAAATCCCAAAAAACGATCAATGCTCGAGTGACGGCATTTAACTCACGGTTATAACGGAATAGCATCCTGAATCCGATGCGCTACGTGCTTGCCGCATTCCTGCCATTACTGACGGTTCCCCTGCTTGCGTTTTCAACGACCGCGGTGCACAACCAGCCGACCGCGCAGTTCTATCACATCATCACCGATAACCGCTTTCCATACTGGGTTTACGGCGGCCACACGCCGCGAGTGCCCCGAGGGGCATTAGTGCTTCCAAGCCAGTACACAGTAAAGTTGATTACAGCGGGGCAAACGTATTCACAAGCGATGAGCTTACGGATGGATCCAAGAGTGAAGGCTTCACGAGCGGCGCTGACGCAGCAGCTCACGCTTTCTCTGGAGTTGACGAAACTGATGAGCGATGATTTTGAGGCGCTTACCAGGCTACGAAGCTCAAAGTCCGCCGCCGCTTCGGCTGAGTTGCAGCAGAGAGTGGTGTCGTTCAACACGGAGTTAGCGCGCGTTTTCGAAGCGATCAAAGGGACCGATAACGCCGCAACGACGCAGGCCATTGCCGCCGTCCACGATCTCGAAAGCCGCTGGAAGGAATTGGAGCAGCAGCTCCGGCGGGAGCATCAGTGAAGTTGTTCTATGTGGCGATTTTTTGCCTGGTAATAACATTTCCGGCTATTGCTCAAACGCCCGATACTGCCGCCATAAACGGGACGGTTTTTGATCAGAGCCACGCTGCCGTTTCGGACGTTCGGGTGAAGATTACAAACAATGTGAGCGGCCTGGAGCGGAGCACGGAAACAGATGATTCCGGCCGTTTTTCAATCGGCGGGCTTCCGATCTCTGGCGCTTACAACATCAACGCGAGTAAGCAGGGCTTCGAAACCGCCTCGGTCGACAATGTGATGCTAGTTGCCGGCACGCGGGCCGATATCCGGCTTCAGCTCAACGCAGCAGGAGGTCAAGCGGAAATCACTGTTACCGGCGTGCTCGGAGCGGTGCGCACCGATGAGCCCCAGCTCGGCGACCGGCTCGGCTCGCAGCAACTGAATGAAATTCCTCTGCTAAATCGGAAGATTACCTATGCTCCATTACTGAATGCAGCAAACCGCCCGGCGATCAATCAAGGCGACGCATTCATGAATCAGAATCTGTTCACTACGAATGGCGCAGGCCGACGTCAGACCTGGTTTGAAATCGACGGCGGCAATGGCATCGACTTGTGGGGGCGGCAGACCATCTTTACAAACATTCCGCTGGCAGCCGTGCAGGAGATGAGCATTCTGGAGAATGCGTTTTCGGCGGAATACGGCGGCAGTACGGGAAGTGTAGTGAACATCATTACCAAGAGCGGCGGCAATAGCTTTCATGGCGAGTTGCTCGCACTTGTTCGTCCGTCCGCAACAGAAGCGGCGCTGTCGGGCTTCACCTCAAAGAACGCCGCAAGCGGGAATGATTTGACAAATGACACTCTGGCGCAGAGCGCATTATCCGTTTCGGGCCCCATTGGGCGGAAGAACCGCACGCAGTTCTTCGCGGCAGGCGAATACACCATTGAGAATCGCGCCTCGCCGGTGACATCACCCATTGCTCCAGGTGAGTTTATCGGACATTATCGCGACTGGCTCGGCTTCCTGCGGCTGGATCACCGGATCAACGATCGAAACAATCTCTTCTTTCGGGGAGATGTGGACGGGTTCCGCGATACAAATCCGAACGGGACTGTCGGAGGAAATAATCTGCCAACTGTGGATCGGGTATTCAAGCGCCGAACGTACTCAGCCGAATTCGGAGAGACCGCGATTCTGAGTTCAACTCTCATCAATAATTTGCGGCTGCAGTTCCAGCTTGGATCTCCGATTACACAATTCGCGCCGGTTATTTACGGCACACAGTATGTTGTCCCAATCTCCACCGGCGGCACATTCACTTCAGGCACCTCGCAATCTGCCCTGCTGCTGAACCGGCAATACGAGGTGAGCGATACGGTTTCGGCCATAAGAGGACGCCATCAGCTCCGGTTTGGAGCGAACGCCATTGTTTCGCATAACGGCGGCAACAGTAAGGAATTTGGCGGGCCCATTTCTCTCGGCCAGTTCCTGTATCGGCCTTGCACTCGGGATTTTTCGTTCTGCGAGAGTCCGGCTTACCTCCAAGACATTCAGAATGTTCAGACGTACACCCAAAGCTACGGAAACGCCGGCTATTCTGTTACCGACGCACTATGGGCATTATTCGTCCAGGACGATGTTCGGGTGCGGTCTGACCTAACGATCAATCTGGGGCTGCGCTATGAGCAGCAGACTTTCACGGATGCGCGGAAGGATTTTGCACCACGCGCCGGGTTCGCTTACAACTGGCGCGGCGATGGTAAAGCGGTTGTTCGCGGAGGTTTCGGCATCTATTATTCGCAAGTGGTGGATAACTCCGCGGCGAATTATGCGCTCACCGGTCCCACCGGCGTATTCAATTACACCGCCGCGCCCGGACAAATCGGATTCCCAAACAGCGTGGCCTCAGCGCCGCTGCCGCTATTTCCGGCGGGTGCCATTGTACCCCTGCGGAGCCTCTACGTCCGGCCGGGCGAAGCTGCTTATCTGAACCAGTTCTTCCCGGTGTCCACGTTAACAGGCTACCCGGACCGACTGCTGAATCCGTATTCCGAGCAATGGAGTTTCGGCGTGGAACAGCAGCTCAGGCCCGGTTGGGTCTTGAGCGTCGACTACATTGGTTCGCACACTTTGAAGATCAACCGTCCTGTGGACGTGGATCCGCCGACGCCGTTCATTCGGACAGCGCCTGGGCAAATTCGTTCAGCACAGGCAGCCAATTGCACCCGGCCGTATTGGGTTTGGTGGTATGGGCAGCAGGGATTCACGTGTAATCCCAAGCGTGCGACAAACCCGCAGCCTCCGTATGGCGTGATTCAGACCGATGTTAATAACGGTTATGCCTACTACAACGCGCTGAACGTAAATCTGAGTCACCGGTTTAGCAGGCGGGCCTCTATGCTGGCCAGTTACGTGTGGTCACACGCGATTGACAATGTGGATCCCGACATTCCGAACCAGAATCCGAACGATCCCCATTTCACCGGCAGAGTAGAGAATGGCAGCGCGATCTTCGATCAGCGGAATCGTTTTGTGCTGAGCGGCGTGTTTATCGCTCCGCTCAAGGTCAGCATCGGCGGTGTGGCGACGTTTGGTTCCGGGCTTCCGTACAACTTTGTCACCGGCTCAACGAATAGCGGAGATAGCGGAGCAACGACGGACCGGCCTGTAATCAACGGCGTGGTGGTGGGCCGCAACGCGGGACGCGGCCGGCCGATTTACGATATTTCTCCATTTGTCGAGCGGCCTTTTCCGCTTGGAAGTGAGCGGCGGCTTCTGATCCTACGCGCGGAAGCGTTCAATGTGTTTAATCATGCCAACTTCGTTGGCTACAGCGGCACATATGGCAACGGGGCGCTGCCTGGTCCGGGATTCGGACAACCGCTCGCCGGCATCACGAACCAGCTAGCGGCCCGCTCGATGCAGTTCGAAGCAAGGTTTACGTTTTGATAGGGGCAGTGAGCACAGTGCACAAAATCCTATTGACAAGAACACACTCAATCCTGCACCCTCTTATAATTAGGACAGAGGTTAAGACGATTCGCACCTTTTTCGCGGGGATGCCTTGACTCGCCGGTTGGCCGAGAGGTGAATCCGTTGGGAGATCTTACACCACGCCATTTCGAAGTACTGCACGCTATCGTTCACAACTACATTGAAACGGGTGAACCGGTAGCTTCCCGTACAATTGCCCGAAGATATCCGATGAGTTCCGCCTCCATTCGGAACATGATGGCGGATCTTCTCGAAGAGGGATATCTTTCACAGCCTCACACCTCGGCGGGCCGAGTTCCAACCGAACGCGCGTACCAAAGCTACGTAAAAACGCTTCTGGGCAGCAGAATCGTGCATGGTGAATTGGAACGGCTGCAGCTTGAGATACAAAAGGCCGGTAGCGTGGAAGCCCGTATTGAGCGATCTTCGAAGCTGCTGACCGAAATCACTCGCAATTTCGGCATCGCGGCGGCCATTCCGACCGGGAACCAAACGCTCGACCAGGTTGAGCTTCTGGCGCTGCCCGACCGGCGCATATTGATGGTAGTGATGACGCGCGACCGGATGGTGCGAAACAAGCTCATAACTGTCGATGACCCCATCTCGCAGGACGAACTGGTCTCGATCCGCAACTACATCAACTACAACTTCGGCGGTTGGATGCTGCCCAATATCCACCAGGAATTGAAACGCCGCCTGGAGTTAGAGAACGCGGCCTATGACGCCATCCTGCGCCGGGTAAACCTACTCTACTCCAAGGGCTTGCTGGATTTGGGCTTGACGCCGGAAGTGTACTTCGATGGAGCGTCGAATCTGATTGGACTCGACCTGCACGTTACCCGCGAGCGAATGCGCGAGATTTTTCGAGCCCTCGAGGAAAAGAAGCGGATCGTGCAATTGCTGGAGCGCTTCCTTGAAGAACGCGAAGGGGAGCTTGCTATCCAGGTCGGTCTTTCCGAAGTTCACCCCAGCATGGGCGAGTTATCGCTGATAGGCGTTCGCTTCGGTCTGGGTAATGGTTTGGAGGCACATGTGGCTGTAGTTGGCCCCATGCGGATGAATTATAGCCGCGCCGTTTCCGCCGTTCTGCACGTTGGGCGGGCGTTCCAGACCGCGACCATGCAGTAGGTTATCCCGGAGGGCGAATCCCGGGCTAAAATTGAGCCATGAACACGACCGTGAATCCCTATCTATCTCGGATCGTGATCAGGCCGGGTGTACGTTCGGGAAGGCCATGTGTAAGGGACACCAGAATCACAGTTCAGGAAATCTTGCGTTGGCTGGCTTCCGGTGCTACGGAAGAAGAAATCCTGAACGATTATCCCTACCTCGATAGAGATGATTTCAAAGCCGTATTTGCGTATGCGGCTCAGTTCCCGGATCCGCTGCGCGTATAATCGGGCCCACGGTAAGCTTTAGCGTAACCAGCGATCGAGATTGCTCTTCACGAATTCATCGTCCTGAAGTTCCGGATAGCTGGCGCATACCCGATCAATCTCTTCCATCTGCCCCGGCGAGAGATCTTCGTTCGGATCGAGGCACCAGCGCCCGGCGAGGAGTCCCTGCCGCCGCAAGATTTCATGCAGGCCGGCGATACAGCCCGCGAACTGGTTTTGGACATCGAATAGAGCGGCATTTGCATCCGTGAGCGATGCCGAGCGCTCCAGAATATCCAGGGCTCCGCGGCCTCCGTCGCAACGGCAGTTCTGAATAACCGCGAGCAGTTCGACGGCGCGCTTTGTCCATACTGCCCACTGACCCAGCAGTCCTCCGGAAAAGTGAAGCGTTTCGTCTTTCAAGCGAAAATCGGCGAGCAGATCCGGGATGATGTTGTCATCGTTGCCAGTGTAGAGCGCGATTTTCAAGGCACGGCCGCTGTAAGCGACAGCGCGCATTACATCGAGCGTCTGATACCGGTTGAAGGGAGCAACTTTGATTGCGGCCACCGCTTCGATCTGGCAAAATTCGCGCCAGAAACCGTACTCCAGGATTCGCCCGCCAACTGCCGGCTGCAAGTAGAATCCGAATAAGGGGATCTCTTCGCCTACTGCGCGGCAGTGGGCAATCAACTCGGGATGGCTGGCAGAACCCATGGCTGCGAGATTAAGCAGTCCCAGGTCGAATCCCGCTTCCCGGGCGAATCGAGCCTCGCGAACTGCTTGCCCGGTTTGGCCGCATAGGCCGGCAATTTTCAAGATTCGCTTACCCGACGCCCTTTCATATTGGCGGGCAGTTGAAGCAACCAGATTCAGCACTGGCTCGAACAAGCCAAACTGCGGATCGCGAATGGCGAACTGGGTTGTGTGCACGCCTGCCGCAATGCCACCCGCTCCGGCGTCGCAGTAATAACGGGTGAGTGCTGCCTGGCGGCGCTCGTCGAATTTGCGATGCGCGTTCAACGCCAGCGGATGCGCGGGAATTACAACGCCTTGCTTTAGAATTGCGGCAGCCTGCGGATCGAGTTTCGAATCGCTCGCCATTAAAAGCTCCCGTCGACAACTTCGAAATGAGTCGGCTTGCCGAGATTTTCGCCGCGGTTCGTCACCCAATCCGCGACCCAATCGGTAAGCGCCGCGAGCGACACAGAGGGGCGACCCAGCGACCGGTGGCACTGCGATGCATCGCTGAGGAGCGCGCTGCTTCCCTCCTGCCCTTGAAACTTACACTCACGGCCAAATCGTTTCGCAAATTCTTCGGCTACTTCGCGGACCAGCACAGTTTCGGCTCCGGTCACATTCAGGATGCGCGGCGGCGAAGCGCATAGCCCGAGCGCCCGCAGCGCGTAAGAATTGGCATCGCGCTGCCAGATTGCGTTAAACGCCGGAACCGTCAGATCCACCGGCTCGCCGGCGTAAACATTTCGAGCAACGTCAACCAACACGCCGTAGCGCAGATCGACGGCGTAGTTCAAGCGGAAAATCAGGCATTCCGTTTTGTATTCGTTCGAGTGATATTCGAAGATGCGTTCGCGCGCCAGGCAGGATTGCGCGTACTCTCCGACAGGCGAGACCGCATCGGTTTCACGCGATCCGCCGGAAGCCACATTCGTGAAGCCATACACGTTTCCGGTGGAAAAAACAACCATGCGACTTCGGCGGTAACGATAAGCAGCCAGCGCCGGCGCAATCGCGTTCATGGCCCAGGTGAGATCGGGGCGACCAGTGGAGCCGAACTTGCGGCCAGCCAGATACAACACGTTCTCGCAGTCCGGCAGCTTATCGACTTCCGCTGGGTTGAGCAGATCGCACGCCACAACTTGCACGCCCGCGGCTTCCAACTCCCGGCGCACGGCTTCCGAGCCAAATCGAGAAACTGCTGTGACGCGTGTGCGAACACTTGCTTCATCCGCTGCCCGTTTGGCCAGCTTCGCGAGCGACGGCCCCATTTTTCCACCGGCTCCCAAAATGACGATGTCGCCCCGCAAACTGCCCATGAAGGCTCGATCGGCTTCGCTCGGCGCTGAAAGGCGCAGCTCTAATTCTTGCAGCAAATGTCCTCCTCAGAAAGATGTCTCATCGTAGGATGACAGAGTGCGACTCCTCGCGTTCCTCTTGCTCACCTCTAGCCTTTTACCCGCTGCTGACACCCTTAGCATCTTTGGACGCCACTGGACAGTTCCTGCCCCCTCAGATTGGAAAATCCAGCAGCAGGGTGGTACCCAAGTGCTGCGCCTTGTTACACCCAGAAATCCGCTTCCAGGCCCGCGACGTCCGATTCAATTTGCACTGGCCGATACGCCCGATCTGGAAAAAGTAACTGTCGAAGCGGACATGCGGCCGCTGGGCCACTCGCTAATAATTGTTTACGCCTATCGCGACCCGGCGCATTTCGATTACGCGCATCTCTCCATCGACACGGCCACTAAAGAGCCGCATCACAACGGCGTGTTCCACGTTTACGGCGGAGAGCGTGTGCGGATCAGTGATACCGAGGGACCGGCAGCGTTCTCGTCATCCGGCTGGCATCACGTTCAACTTGTATGGGAGGGTAAATCCGGCGAGGTTCGCGTCAGCGTCGATGGCCAATCCATACCCGCGCTCCATGCGGTTGATCTGAGTCTTCGGTCTGGGCGTGTTGGAATCGGATCGTTCGACGAAACGGGTGATTTCAAGAACGTGAAAATCCAATAAAAGCTATGGCGCGTTCGGCAGAGCCCACGCGTACAACACGCCGTCTACGCCCGTAATCACGTACTGGCGGCCATCTAACTCGTAAGTCATCGGTGAACTGCCCAGCGACCCTCCTACGTTCACGTGCCAGAGCACCTGGCCGTTTTCCGGATCAAGCACCAGGAGGTTATCCGAAACGTCTCCCGTGAACAGCACTCCTCCGGCGGTGGTGAGGATACCCGGATGCCCACCGCCTTCCCCTGCTTTCCTGCGCCAGCGTATTTTGCCTGTTTGATAATCGATCGCGACAAGAACGGAGTGCTCGCGCAGACGGCTCGAAGCGCCTCCCTGATGGCCTACTGCTTTACCATTTGCATTGAGCGTCAGATAGTACATTCCGAAGCCTTCCTCGGCATTCACGTAGAAGAGCTTGGTTTCAGGATCGAAGCTCGGCGCCATCCAGTTGGTGGCGCCCTCTTCGGCGGCCTCCACCAGCGAACCATCGGGCGCCGGCTCTTTTTTCGGATTCGGAATGGGCTCTCCTCGGGCATTCAGGCCCGAAGCCCAATCGATAGACACAAACGGCGCAGTCAGCAAATGCTCACCGGTGATTCGATCGAGTAAAAAGAAATAGCCGTTCCGGCTGGCCTGCGCAAGCAGTTTGCGAGGCTTGCCACGAAAATCCGCGTCAAACAGCACCGGAGTTTCCACGGCATCCCAGTCATGCGTATCGTGCGGCGAAGGCTGGAAATACCAGACCAGTTTGCCCGTATCCGGATTCAAGGCGACGATTGAGCAGGTGTAGAGATTCGCGCCAGGGCGCACCACGCCGGCCAGCACGGGAGCAGGATTTCCAGTGCCCCAATAGATCAGGTTTGCTTCCGGATCATATGTGCCGGTCATCCATGCCGGGCCGCCGCCGTGAGTCAGCGATTCCTTATCGGGCCATGTCTCCGAACCCGGCTGATCGGAACCGGGGACCGTATTCCATCGCCAGACTACTTTCCCATTCTCCGGATCGATCGCTTCCACGAAGTGCTGAATGTCGGTCTGATCGCCCGATGAGCCAATAATCAGCCGGCCTTTCACCAACAGCGGAGCAACGCTGATGTAATATCCAAGCTTCACGTCGGCTATTTCAACGTCCCAGATTGGTTTTCCATCTCGCGCGTTCAGGCAAATCAGATGCGCGTCGGGCGTTCCGAAATAGAGCCGGTCCTTGTACATGGCGACCCCGCGATGCCCGACATGATCGCCTTGTGATGGACGGCTGTAGTGCCAGATGCGGCGTCCGTTACGAGCATCAATTGCCCAGGCGTTGTCCGGAGTTGTAAAGTACAAGATTCCATTTACTTCGAGAGGCGTAGATTTCAGTTCAGCCGAATGAGTCTGGAAGGCCCATGCCATGATCAGGGAAGCGACGTTGCTCTTATTAATCTGGTTCAGAGTACTGAAGCGGCGGCCGGAATAATCGCCGTTGTAAGTCGGCCAAGTTGTAGTTGGCGGCTTCGAAAGAGCAGCAGGATCCAATCCTTGTGCGGAAAGGGACCACAGGCTTACCGCACAGAGTGCCAGCAGTTTCACTTCAATGTCTCCAGGTAGGCGAAAAGATTATGAACGTCAGACTCCGTGTACTTGTGCAGCAGTTCGAGATGCGCTGCAAGCGGGTCGTGTACCTGAGACTTCACCTCGCTGCAAGGCCACGAATGATACCAGCCGTCGTGATCTCTAATCGCGATACTGAACTGATCCTGGTGCACCAGTTCGCCGGTAATTTCTTTGCCGGAGCCAGTAGTGACCGTAGCTGTTTTCGGCACGTCCGGCGGATAGAGAAAACGCGCCTGGAGATCGGCTGGCGCGTACTTCTTCGCGATTCCCGCGAGATCACCGGAAGGAGAATGGCAATGCGAACATCCGCCCAAGCCGTTGAAGAACGCTTTCCCCGCAGCGGGGTTGCCGGTTAACAATCGCTGCAAAGAAAGCGTGCGCGGATCGGACGGGTTTGCACGATCGGCTTCCGCAAGCTGCCATTTCAGGAACGCGACAACATCGCCAATTTGTGAGTCAGTGAGTCCGATAGGCGGCATTCCCTTGGAAGGGCGGCCGTCGCGAATCACTGGGCCAATGAGATTTCCGTTGTCATCGTGGCGGACCAGCGAGGAGCGCAGCAGGTCAGGCCCTTCCGTGGTCCCGGTCGCATCCGGTCCATGGCAGAAGCTGCACGACTGCAAAAATTGTGCCTGGCCGCGCTTGGCGGCTGAGTTTTGTGTGGAGGGAAGGATCGCAAGAGCGATCCACAAAACGCAAGAATAGATCAAAATAGATTATCAGCCAACGCCAGTGCGCAAACTTAACCGACCGCCCGTTCAAAGAGTCTGCTGTATGACCGCTGCCGGCGAATGAAGCGTTGCTCGCGATCTCGCAGAAAATCGAATCCGAAGGGCGAGTATGTCTCCAATGCCGCCATGTATGTACCGGTATAGGTCTGTGAGGCATTTGCCGCATTGCGGATTAGCAGCAACTGGCAGCTTCTGGCAAGCAGCTGTTTCAAAATCCCGGTCGCATTGGGAAGCCCTGCCATTTGCTCCATCGCCATCCTGGAAAAGTGAAATGTCCGGTTCGTAAGCTGATCCAGCGGCCCTTGCATGGCTGTTTGCGTGAAGAGAGTCCGGGATCCACGAGCGCGGTCTGAAGAAATGTCCTGAAGATCGTCACCCAGCTGAAGCAGCACGCCCCAGTTGAAGGCAAACCTGGCCTCACATTCCGTCAAGCTTCCAGCGGCCAGGTAGGCATCTGCCAGTACGGATGTTCCCCCCTTCGTAAGCGTGAGCCGGGCAATATCGACCCCGTCACTTCGCTGCATCTGCAGAACGCTGTCCTGCTGGGCCGCGTGGATGGCCAGCAGCGAGGCATAGACCTGTGGAAACAGACTGCGGGGGTATTCCGATTCGATCAGCTCGACAAGCTGGCAGATCACATCTTCACGCCTGCTCTCAGGAGAAAAATATTCGCCTTCGAGTCTCCGCCGGAAGCGTTCGTTGAAACGCAGCTTGGCTCCCGGTGAGGTCTTCGCGTCATCAAGATAGTTATCGCTATATGGGTAGAGCATGCTGTAAGCGAAGATGGCTGGCGTAAGCCGCAACTCTCTCCCCAGCAGCACTTGTAATCCGCAAGCTGTCCAGGCATTGCGGGCAGCCTGCAGAATGTCAATCATGCTTACGTTCGGGTCGATGTGCCGGGCGCGGCGCGCCAGATCCCGTGCGATATGTAAAAACCCATTCTGCAATAAATTCTCAATGTAGGCATCGTCAATATCCAGGGCATAGGTTGAAATCTGCACGAAAACCGACGTGATGTGTGCGAGCGCCGCTTCCGCGGACCCTCGGATGCGTGAGGTCTTGCGCAGTTCGGCATCGACCGCGTCCAGGTGAAAATCCAACCGGCGTTCACGGCTTTTTTGCTCGTTGCGAGAGAACGGAGGTCCAAGCGGCGGGAAATCGGAAGGACTCGCGCGCCACGCAGCAACAGAGTCTTCGATGATTTCCTCAATCCTGAAGCAGTTCACGCTCGTAGCGCACTCGATCACAATTGTGAGGACGCAACCTGGACTTGCAATGTTCGCGGACAAACGGATTGTGCTGGTCTGCGCCGTGACGGAACCGGCTCCTACGCTTCTGTCTTGTTAGGACTCCCCACATCCGGGCAGATGCACGAGCCCACTGCCGCTTCGACCAGCATTGTCGATGCCGGTTTGTCGTTTTTCAAAAACAACGTTCCTCCTTGAGATTCGTTGCTAGACTGGAGGCGTTGCGGGCGGTTAGCTCAGTTGGTTAGAGCGTCTGGTTTACACCCAGAAGGTCTGGGGTTCGAGTCCCTAACCGCCCACCACTTCGCAGGCTCGGGCGCGCCGGGAGACCGCTGAAGGCTCTCCGCTGAAGCCCTCGGCCACTTCATATTTCCGCGTTGCAGAGGCCGGGGTCGGGATTCAGTGAAGTTCGAGCGTGCCGAAAGCCTCGGGCGCGTGGAACGTTGCTTTATGCGTGGGCTGCCAGGCGATGGCTGCGTGCTGCGCTTTGGGACCCTGCGAACGATAGAGATTGATGCGCAGCGTATTTCCCGGAGCGGCGGGGCGTGTGTCAATCGACTTGTAAGGAATCCGCATGCACGCATACCAGATCTTCTCTTGCGGATCAATCCGCGCCGCTACGGTGAATCCGGAGTTCCAGGTCCAGCCGCCTTCATGATGAGGCTTTGTTAAATCGATATCGAGGTCGACCCACTCGCCTTGCGGCGACACTTCAAATTCTTTGTATTGCCGGATGTTCTGGAAGTCCGATCCGATAAAGGCTTCGGCCACATCCCAGTTCCAGAGCTGGTTCGTTTCCACATCGGTGCGCGGATCAGGTTTCAAATTGAGGTGCTGATACGGGCAAATGAAAAGAAGGTAAAGATTGTCCGTAGTCCAGCGCGAGCGTACTTCGGTGCGATGGCCTGGAACAACGTGCCCAAACGAATCGCGATCGGCGAATACGGCGGGCGCCCCCTGCCAGAAGGCGGAGTTCGGATCAGTATCGGGCGCAACGTCCGCGGATGCGCGTTTACTTTGCATGGTGTGAGTTGGCTGATAGCAGAACCCGGTTGTAACAAGAAGAGCAAAAGCAAGAACTGTTCGAATCATCGTCTCTATTTTCCAGGCTGGAGTTCCGGCGTCGCGATATCCACGATTGCCGGCTTGCCGTTCACGCTGCCGTGCCACACGCTTCCGCCGAAGGTTGTGACATAGATCTTGCCGGGATCTTTCGGATCGAGTATGACTCGATGACCCCATTTGAAATTGAAGCCGGGAATGCGGGTCCAGTGGTCGCCGCGATCTTGGGAGCGCCAGGCGGACGATTCAAATCCGGCGGCATACATGACGTTTGGGGTTCGCGTGTCGATCGTGATGTCGTATACGTGCTGGTCGCGATCAAGAACCTCATGCCAAGTATGGCCGCCATTATCGGAGATATAGATCCCGCCTCCTTCTCCGTGCAGGGATGCCGTGGCGCGGGTCCAAGCTGCCAGGTAGAGACGCTGCGGCGATTTCGGATCAACGGCCAAACCGTTGGGGCCATTCACGCCGGAAGGGAGTGGAACCGGTTGCCAGCTTTCCGCACTATCTGTCGATTTGTAAAGCGCGCCATCGCCGGCGTTTCCAATGCTGCCGTCTTCTGAGCGCCGCGCGAGGACCAGGTAAAGCGTTCCATCCGGACCGCGCGTGAGCCGCCACGCGAATGGCTCCGCCTGCGTGATTCCGTTGTTTTTCTGTGCCCATGTTCTGCCGTCATCGACGCTCTTGTAAACGCCCCGGCCAAACGCAGCAGCATACAGAACACGGTGATCTTTCGAGCTGGTGGGATCTAACAACACGTGAGTCACTGCGGTTTCCGGCATGCCAGCGTTCGACTTCACCCAGCTACGGCCGCCATCATCGCTCCGGCAGATGCCGCCCATGAAGTTCTGCACGGAATTGTGCCGCCACATCTTCGGCCGAGGTAGGTCATGCGTGTAGCTGTTGGCGCTCCACATGCGGCCCTTTACATCGGGATCAAACACAACCCAGTACGTCGTGTTCAGCCATTTTCGCGGAACGCCATGGGTGGAACTAACCCACGATTTCCCGCCGTCTTCGCTCCGAAACAGGCCAATATCGGTGTACGTGATGAACTGTCGATTTGTATCGAAAGGATCGAAATGAATACCGTAATTAGTGGTTACATCCAGGCCGGTCGTGGTCCACATGCCCGACGAAACTTCGCGTGAATAGACCGCCTTCCAATTCGCTCCACCATCCACGGTCTGCATGGTCCGTCCAAAATCCGTGCCATAGCAGAGGTTCGGATTTTGATCGGCTACACCAAGCATCAGGGGATTTTCTGCCCAGGCTGGACCGAGTCGCGCCGTAATCCAGGCATCGTGGATATTGGGTGCAGCCGTTTCGCTTTCCTGCCAGACGAGTTTCCAGGTGCTTCCGGCGTCCTCTGTTTTCGCGACGCCAAACCAGCGCTTGCCATGTAGGTTGAGGTGATGGTAGGAGAGGTAGGCAATTTCCGGATGGCGCAAGCTGGTTGCAACAGCCCGCACGGATGCAGACTCACCGGGTAACCGGGATTGCTGCCAGCTCTTTCCTTCGTCGCTCGAGACAAACGCTTGCTCATTCGAGATGACGTAGATGACCGGTGCGGCTTGAGAATTGAATCCGGCAGTTGCGTCCGTGATTCGTGCCGTGCCAGGAGCCGGAAAATCGTGGAGACCAGTGGAATTTTTGATGACGACCTTGTGGGGGCCGACCAGATAGAGCGATCGCGCCTGGGGCGGCGAATGCGGATCGATCCACATCCGCAGCGGCGCCTCCGGCAGCGTTGATTCTTGCTGCCAGCTTGCGCCAAAGTCGCGCGAAACGTAGAGTGCGGTGCTCTTATCGCGACCCGCTGCTGCATAGAGGATTTTGGAATCCGCAGGATCGATAGCGAACGTAGCGATTCGACCCAGAGGGTCGGGATCGGCCACAATGGTTTCGTCCGCGTGATCGGAGTTCATACGGATTCCGCGCACGGCGGACGGCTTGGGATAGACCAGATTCCACGTCTCGCCGTCATCGGTACTCCGCCACAGACCGGTAACGTACGCGTACAACGTTTTGGGATTGACCGGATCAAAAGCGAAAAACCGTACCGTGCCGCGCAGGTTGAACATACGCCACGACCGGCCTCCATCGTGAGTGATGTATGCGCCGGTCATGTCACAGGACACAAGAACCGTATTCTCGTCGTGAGGGCTGACGGTCGGGTTGAACATGGCCCCTCCGCCACCCGGACCGATAATCTGAAAATCGCCGGGCCGTCCTGCCCAAAGACATGCAGCTAGGCTGCCGATCAGGAATATTCGCAGGATGTAAGAAAACATTCTTCTTTCGCTGTCTTTCAATGCTACTCTTTCGAATCCTTTCGGGTAAACTGTCGTTCGTTGTCAATGTGCAAACGAAGCCGATATCTGAACACGCGATTCGCAGTAATAGCAGCCCTTCTTAGCATCCTGCTTGGTTCGTGTCTGCAGGCCGCCGAAGTGCGCGTCTGGCAGGGCACGCTTACGCTTCCGACTTACGAGGAAGGTCCGCCCGACCCGAATCCGCCGTTCGATCTGTACGCGACGAGGAACTTCAATTACCCGTATACGATTCGCGATAACCTGACCAACCATCGCGCCGATCATGTCTGGCGGGCCATTTATCTCGAGAATGAATATCTGAAGTGCTCGGTTCTGCCGGATATTGGTGGTCATCTTTATACCTGCACCGACAAGATCAGCGGACAGCCTATTTTTTATGCGAACCCGTCCATCAAGAAGGCCAATATTGGTTATCGGGGAGCCTGGGCGGCATTCGGGATTGAATTCAACTTTCCGGTATCGCACAACTGGGTATCCATGTCTCCGGTGGACTTCGCGTTCCGCAAGAACGACGATGGCAGCGCTTCGGCCTTCGTCAGCAATATCGATCGCGTGTACGGAATGGAGTGGACCGTTGAACTGCGATTGCGACCGCAGAGCACCGTCTTAGAAGAACGAGTCTCGCTCAGTAACCGGAGCGATGTGAGACACCGCTTTTACTGGTGGAACAACGCTGGCGTCCAGGTCTGGGATGATTCGCACATCGAATATCCGATGCGTTATGCCGCCAGCCACGGCTTCACGGAAGTGCAAACGTGGCCAGTGGATTCGAGCGGGACAGATTTGAGCATTATCCGGAACCAGACGAAAGGTCCGGTCTCGCTCTTTGTGCACGGCAGCCGCGAGCCGTTCATGGCCGTCTGGAATCCGAAGATAAATACGGGAACCGTTCATTACGCGGATTACGGCGACCTGCCCGGCAAGAAGACGTGGTCATGGGGCGTAGATGCCGATGGCCTGGATTGGCGAAAAGCCCTGTCCGATAACGATAGCGCGTACGTTGAGGTGCAAGCCGGTCTGTTTCGCAACCAGGAGACTTACGCTTTCTTAGAGCCGCGGCAAACCATTCGGTTCTCCGAGTACTGGATGCCGGTCCGGCAGATCGGCGGCATCACACGAGCGAACCTGGCGGGTGTTCTACACATGGCGCGCAATGGCGACAAGCTCAGTTTTGGGTTTAACGCGAACCAAGCTGTGTACGGCGCGTCGGTGCGCGTTCTGAATGGCGGGCGAGCGATTGCCGACGAGCGCGTAGATCTCGACCCGGAGAAAACATGGGCGCGCGAAGTGGCCATAACGGATCCCGCTCAGAAGTGCACCTTTGAATTACGGGGACCAAACGGAGCGGTGCTGCTGCGGCAAACCGAGGGCGAATTCGATTGGACGCCTCAATCAGAAATTCATGTGGGGCCGCAACACTCGTATTCCATACCGCAGCCCGACCAGCGATCGGAAGATGACTGGCTGCAGGCCGGGATCGATGACGAGTTGAACGGAATGCTTTTACAAGCTCTGGCTGTGTACCGGGAAGGCTTGCAAAAATTTCCGGATAGTTTCAGCCTGGGCGCGGCGGCCGGACGGCTCTCAGCAAGCCTTCTGCTCTATGACGAGGCCGTTCGCTATTTAGAACCGGTACAGCGCCGCGATACGCCGAATCCGGAGATTGCGTATTACCTGGCGCTTGCGTACGAGGGGAAGGGAGAGGACCGCAAGGCGCTGACGAATTTCGAAACCGCGCAGCGCATGCCAACATTTCATGCGGCTGCGACGCTTAAATTGGCCGAATTGCATGCACGCCAGGGAGATTTGAAGCAGGCGGCACGTTATCTCTCGGAGGTCCGCCGCAGCGAGCCGGATGATCTCCGCGCGACTGAAGAATGGATCGCGGTGGAACAGGCAGCCGGTCACACGGAGGCGCACTCAGTTGCGGAACAAGCTCTGGCAAAGTCGCCGGAGGATTACTTTATTCGGGAAGAACTGGGCGAACCGGACCTGGCCCATCTGGCTGCCGATCCGTACCGGGTTCTGAACATCGCTTCCGAATATATGCGGCTCGGCTTCTACAAACAAGCGCTACAGGTACTTTCCAGGCAATACCCGGCGGTACCGGCCGACCAGAGTGAGCCGGGATACGTGCTGCCGCAGAAAAATGCGCTGGTTGGATATTTCCGCGCGTGGTGCCGTCAAAAGCTCGGCCAAGCGCCTGGCGATGATTATCGCGAAGCAGCGAAGCTTTCGACGGCCTACGTTTTTCCAAACAGCGCGGAAGCTTTCGAAGTACTGAGGTCCGCCGTGCAGGTGAATCCGGCCGATGCGACGGCGCATTATCTGCTGGGAACCTTCTATTTCTCTCGCGGGCTCACGGACCCGGCGCTCACGGAATGGACCAAAGCACGCGAAACCGATGCAAAGATTCCCGTTCTGGATGCGAGCATGGGGCTTGCGTTAATGCGCATCAAACGAGACCCCGAGATGGCCTTGAAAGCTTTTCGGGACGGATTATCAAGCGACCCCAGCAACGATCAGATCTACTTCGGCCTCGATCAGGCGCTCAGCTTGTTGGCGCGTCCAGCATCCGAACGTGTTTCGGCTCTGGAGAAGTATCCGGACCCGGCCCGCATGCCTTCGGCGCTGGTTTATGAATTGGCGCTGAACCGTGCGGAAGCAGGCGATTTCAAAGGGGCTCTCGCGCTGTTCCATGGCCGGTTCTTTCCGCGGGAGGAGGGCGGCACCAACGTCCGGCAAGTATGGTTCGAAGTGCGGCTGCAGCAGATTCTGGCGGAGGCTCGCGGCGGCCATTGCGATGCCGCGCTGGCCGAAGCGGAACACATCGCTACGCCGGTAGCTGGGCTTGCCTTCACGCAAGATGGTTTGGAGCCAATGCTGAATTCCGCGCGCACGAATTATCTTCTCGGAAAGATGGAATCGGATTGCGGACACGCGCAGGAAGCAGCCGCGAAGTATCGCCAGGCTGTGCAGGCCACCGGAACGGACCAGCTGATCTGGGCACGCGCGGCGGCGGCGAAGCTGAAAGGATTCGATGAGACGAAATGGACGGCGCGGGTGCAAGCGGCGGTCGCCCGCTGGGGAGAACGGACAAGCACGGGGGCGGAGACGAGCTGGTCGCTTTATGTTTCCGGAGCGCTCAAATCAGAAACCGGTCAGAAGCAAGCCGCGGAAGCGGATTTTCGGGAAGCGCTGCTTCTTCCGGATCGTCTTCTTGCGCACCACTTTGTCCGGCTGGCGCGCGCGGGACGGTCGCCCCAATAATGTAAGATACCTCCTGAAAGAAGCTGAGCCGAATGCCCACCAAAGCGCCCGCCTTGCTCGCCGATGAGAGACGCCGTGAAATTGTCAAGCTTCTCCGGAAGGAAGGCAGTGTTTCGGTTGAGGATTTGGTGCGGCGATTCAAAGTTTCCGCCGTGACTCTACGGGCGGATTTGGGGCAACTCGCCGAGCGGGGATTGCTGGTCCGCTCGTACGGCGGCGCGATGGTGCCATTATCGCCGAATGACGATGTTCCGCTGAATGTAAAGCGTTCGATTCACTATGCCGAAAAGGTCAGAATCGCGCGAGCAGCAGCGCGATTGGTGAAGCCGAGGCAAACGGTTATTCTGGATTCCGGGACGACATCGGGTGAGGTAGCGAAGGCAATCAAGGCAGCATCCATTACTCCGCTGACGGTGATAACGCACGCGTTGAATATCGCCCAAGAATTCACAGATTCGACGAGTGTTTCAGTGATCATGATCGGCGGGCTCATGCGGCACGTGTCGGGATCGTTTGTCGGCCCGCAGGCGGAACGGTCGATCCGGGAACTGCACGCGGATCATTTTTTCGTTGGTGTAGACGGATTGGATTTCGAAACAGGCCTATCGACACCGGACCTTCTGGAAGCTCAGCTCAATGGCTTGATGATGCAGCGGTCACAAGAGGTAAGTGTGATTGCGGACGCGAGCAAATTCGGCCGGCGAAGCCTGTCGGTTATCGGCCCCATGAACGGCGTTCGCAGAATCATTACGGATGACCGGATCCCACCTGAAATCCTGGAGAGAGTCCGCCAGACCGGGGTCGAAGTACTGGTTGTGTAAACGTATTCCCGCAGTCTTGCTGTTTGACAACTTTCGCTGTTCTTCGTTATCCTTCGGAACGCAATGACAGAATCCAGGGTGCGCCCGGGCGACGTTGCGGGCGCGATCACGCTGCAGGAGATTCTTCAGCAGCCTATTGTGTGGCCCACAACAATCGAACGGATTAGAGGAGCGTGCGTTTCTGCGTCGAGGCTTTCAAAGGCAACAATTGTGACCGGAGCGGGAACGTCGGCCTACGCTGCGGATGCGATTGCCAGGGCGTGGCCCGGCGCGCGGGCCGTCCCGGCGACCGATCTCTTGCTGCAGACGCGGAATGAGGTGGCCGATGCGAACCCCGCGTTTCCTGAAGAGGGACTGCTGATTTCTATTGCGCGTTCGGGCGACAGTCCGGAAAGTGTCGCGGTGGTCGAAAAGATGCGAAGGCTCTTCCCTGCCGTAAGGCACCTGGTCATTACCTGCAACGAGAACGGCCAACTTGCAAAGCTCGATGGAGTAGAAGCAATCGTGTTGGATGCAAGGACAAATGACCGCAGCCTGGTGATGACCAGTTCGTTCACTAACTTGGTTCTGGCGGGTCTCGCGGTCGTTCATATCGATCAACTAACACCCGTTCTGCCTGCGGTCTGCCGGCGCGCGGAAGAGCTTCTGCCGAGCCTGCACGCGTTCGCGCGGGAGTTGGCGCGGCCCGATGTCCGGCGGGTAGCAATCCTCGCCTCCGGAGATCTGAAGCCGCTGGCTACAGAAGTGTCGCTGAAGATTTTGGAGATGACGGCGGGGACGGTGGTTCCCATTGCCGAAACATTTCTAGGGCTACGGCATGGGCCGATGAGCTTTTTGCGCCCGGATAGCGTTGTGCTCTGCTGGTTCTCTTCCGATCCATTGCGCCAGAAGTACGAAGCCGATTTGATTGAAGAATTGCAAAGCAAGAACCTGGGCAGGACTATAGCGATCGGTAAGAGCGAACAAGGAATGGACAAGGTGGACACGTTTCTTCAAGCGGTCGCACCTAATCTCTCCGACAAGCTTCGCGTTCCCTTTGAAATTCTTTTCGGACAACTACTGGCTTACGAGTTGAGCCTGCGCTGTGGATTGAATCCCGATAACCCGAGCCCGGATGGCGTGATTACGCGCGTCGTGCGGGGATTTCGCGTGCATGAAGATTAGCAACGCAGAGTGCATTGTCGCGGGCGAAGCAAACGTCGATTTAATGGTGCAGACGACTGCTCGTCTGGAGCCCGGAAAGGAGAAGCTGGCAGAGAACGTACAGCTCGCGCTGGGCGGTTCAAGCGCCATCACGGCCTTTAACCTTTCCAGCCTGGGAGCAAAGGTCAGCTTCGCAGGCGTGGTCGGCAGGGATACATTCGGGCAATTTGTAGAAGAGCGCCTTGCGTCGGCAGGTGTCGGCCTGAGCTTTCTACGCCGCTCCACAACGGAAAAGACGGGAATCACTGTGTGGTTCGACCAGTCCGGGAAGCGCTCCGGCGTGACCTATCTCGGCACGATCCCGTTACTGAGGTCCGCCGATATCCCCCTTCGCGGGCTGAAGGGGACGCGTCATCTGCATGTCGGACACTACTTTCTGTTGAAGAAGCTGCACGCGAACGCTCAGGCCCTGTTCGCGAAAGCGAAACAGCTTGGCCTGACCACGTCGCTCGATTGTAATTACGATCCGGCCGAAAAGTGGGATTCGCAGATTCGGAAGGTCCTCCGGCACGTTGATCTCTTCTTCCCCAATGAGCAGGAAGCTGGGATGCTGACGGGCTGCAAAAAGGCGGAAGATGCCGCGAAAGCACTGGGCGAACTGGCGCGAACGGTCGCGGTCAAGCTGGGGCAGCGCGGGGTTCTGGTGTATAGCGAGGGTGAACTTTTTCGAGTTCCGGCAGTAAAGGCACGCGTGGTGGATACCACGGGCGCGGGAGACAGTTTCAATGCGGGTTTTCTCGCGCGATTTTTGAAGGGCGGGTCGATTCGTGAATGCGCGCATGCGGGCGTCATCGCCGCCGCACGCTGTGTTCGCCATGTGGGCGGCACGGCGGCATTTGAAACCCGATGATGCGTTCTTCCGGAGCAGGCGCGGTTCTCGTTCACACCGGCGGCCCGACGCCCGTTATCAATGCGAGCCTGTTAGGCGTTTGGGAGGAAGCACGAAAGCACCCCGAAATTGGGCCGTTGTGGGGTGCGCGGTTTGGATTCGACGGCGTCCTGCGCGAAGACTTCATCGATCTTTCGGGCCAAGCGGCGGAGCTTATGAACGCGGTCGGCCGGACGCCCTCTTCCGCGCTGGGAACCTCGCGCCGCGAATTGGCGGAAGAAGATCTTCAGAGGATTATCGCCATTTTGCGCGCGCGCGAGATTCGCTTTCTGTTTTGTACGGGCGGCAACGGGTCGATGGAAACGGCGCGCCTGCTTTGGAACATGGTGCGAGAAAGCAATCGTGAGCTGCAAATCGTCGGCATCCCCAAGACAATCGACAACGATCTGATGGAGACCCACCATACGCCCGGTTATGGTTCGACTGCGCGCTTTTTCGCGTGTGCGGCGCGTGATATTGGGGCTGATAATCGAGCCTTGCCGGGACAGGTCGAATTTATCGAAGTTCTGGGCCGCAATGTGGGCTGGCTGGCGGCCGCGACGTCGCTGGCCCGTCGTGGTCCTGAGGATGCGCCGCACCTGATCTATTTTCCCGAGCGCCGGTTGCCCATCGAGCAGTTACTAGACGATGTTCACCGCGTGTATAGCAAACTGAATCGCTGCGTGGTGGCGGTGTGCGAAGGCCAGCTTGATGAACATGGCCAGCCGTTCGGCGCGGATGTTCGCTCCGGTTCGCGGGGGAGTCTGGCGATGAACCTGGCTCACCGGCTCGCAATGCTCGTTTCAAAACGACTTCGGATTCGGGCTCGGAGTGAGAAGCCGGGGTTGCTGGGCCGCGCGAGTGCCGCTTCGATTTCCGAGCGTGATTGGGCCGAATCGCGCTTATGCGGACAACGCGCGGTGCTGGCGGCCATACAGGAACAAGGAGGCAACATGGTGACCTTGCTTGAACCTCATCCCGGTCAACCGCCGGAAACGGGGCTCGCCAGTTTAGATCGTGTAGCGCTTCTGGAACGGCGTTTCCCGGAAGAGTGGAGAAACGAACCGGGCAACGATGTCACGCCGGAGTTCCGCAATTTTATTGAGCCTCTGACCGGTGAGGTTCCGCTCTTTCAGGAGCTGCGATGAAACTGTTGCTCGGCATCCTCGCGGCCGCGCTTATGTACGGGCAAACCGACTGGCCCGTTTACGGCCACGATCCGGGCGGATCGCGCTATTCGCCTCTTCGGCAGATCACGGTTGAGAACGTCAAATCGCTGGAACGCGCATGGACCTATCACACAGGGGAGAAACCTGCCGCGCTGGGCACCCGGGGTCAAAGCCGGCAAGTGGCATTCGAGACTACTCCGCTGGTGGTCGGCGGGGTTGTGTACCTGACCACGCCCGCGAACAAGGTGATTGCTCTGGATCCTGTTTCGGGGAAAGAGATTTGGAAATTCGATCCACAGGCAAAGACTGAAAGCACGGTTCAATATCACGCAAACCGCGGCGTGTCTTACTGGCCCGGAGATTCCAAGGATGGTCCGCGGATTCTGCTCGGCACCTTCGATGGACGCCTGATCGCATTGAATGCGCGAACGGGTCAGCCAGTTCCGGGATTCGGGAACGAAGGCGAAATCGATCTCCGAAAAGGCGTTGCCGACGATTTTCCCCGCTCGACGTATGCGATTACGTCAGCTCCTGGCATCTATGAGGATCTGGTGATTACCGGAGCGGAAGTACCGGAGAGCCCTGGACAAGGGCCTCGCGGGGACGTGCGCGCCTGGGACGTGCGATCGGGAAAACGGGTTTGGACGTTTCATACGGTGCCTCAGTCCGGCGAACCGGGCCATGAAACCTGGGATTCGAACGGGTGGCAAAAGCGCACGGGCGCAAACGTCTGGACCGGCTTTACGATTGACACGAAGACGGGCACGGTTTTTCTTGCAATCGGATCTACGGCTTACGATTTCTACGGAGGCGACCGGAAAGGCGCAGATCTCTACGGCGATTCCGTGGTGGCGTTGAATGCCCGCACGGGCGTGCGCCGCTGGTCTTATCAACTTGTGCATCACGACATCTGGGATTATGATCCGCCTGCTCCGCCGGCGCTGGTCACCGTGCGGCGGGACGGAAATGAAATTCCTGCAGTAGTCGAAGTAACAAAGATGGGGCTGGTGTTCATTCTCGATCGCAAAAACGGGAAGCCGGTATTCCCGGTGGAGGAGCGTCCGGTCCCGAAGAGCGACGTGCCAGGAGAAGCGTCGTGGCCGACACAGCCTATACCAGTGAAGCCGCCGGCGCTCTCCCGCTCGAGCATGACAGCCGCGGACTTGACGAACGTTACTCCCGAATCGCACCAATTTTGCGCGGACCTGTTTTCAAAGCTGCACAACGACGGCCGGTACACACCATACGGAACGAAACCGACCGTTGTATTCCCGGGAACGTTGGGAGGAGCAACATGGTCCGGCGTTTCTTATGATCCGAAGCTCGGGTACGTGTTTGTCAATACGAACGAAGTAGGCGCGATCGGGCATATGGTGAAGCAGCCCGAAGGCGCGGCAGTGGCGTGGCGCAGGAGCAGTCCTTACGGCGAGTATGCCCGCTTTTGGGACCAGAACTTGTGGCCATGCCAGAAGCCTCCGTGGGGTTTCCTGACAGCGGTGAATGTAAACACGGGTGAGTTCGCCTGGCGCGTTCCGCTGGGCGTAGTTCCAGAGCTTGAGGCCCGCGGAGTGCATCAAACCGGCGCATTGAATATCGGCGGATCCATCGCGACTGCGGGCGGGCTAGTCTTTATCGGGGCAACAGATGACGAGCGGTTCCGGGCGTTCGATTCACGTACAGGAAAAGAGCTTTGGTCGTCAACAATTGATGGCAGCGGACACGCCACGCCCATCACGTACCTTGCTAAGAATGGACGGCAATACGTCGTCATCGCGGCAGGAGGCGGCGGCTATTTCGGCAGCAAGCCCGCCGACACAGTTGTCGCTTTCGCCTTGCCTGCCCGGAGCGCGGACACGATTAAGAACGGTCCGCCAAATCGCGGCAGGCCGGATACCCGGGAATTCCCGTCGCGGTGAGGACGGCATTATTGATGGCTCGGGCCATGACTTCCGCTGCCACCGAACCGATGGTGGTCACGCCAGCCCTGGTGTTCACGGTTCCGGTCGCGGCCGCGAAGACCGTATCGCCATCGCCAGCCGTGTGAACCGGATTGATGGTTCGCGCCAGCCCGTCATGCGCCATTTGCGCGATCTTTGTGGCTTCCGTTTTTGTCAGCACCGCATTCGTAACCACGACGCCGATGGTGGTGTTAGCGCCGGAACGCGTTGCGCCGCGATTCAGCGTCTCGCCGTCCATGATCCGCGCCATGCTATTCAAAAATCCATGCCCGTCGTGAGTCCGCGCGCCGGCAAGGATTCGCCCGGTCCGGCAATTGAGAACATCGCCCGCGGCGTTAACGGCCACAATCGCGCCGACAAACAACTCCGTTCCGACGCGGAGGCTCGCCGTCCCTAAGCCTCCCTTCATCGCGTTCTTCATGCCGAAGAACTTACCGACCGTAGCGCCCGCGCCTGCGCCGACGTTGCCTTGCGGTACGCGCGAATCGGAAGCGGCCTGGCAAGCTGCATATCCCGCATGCCGGTCCGGCCGAATCTTCCCATCGCCAACGTTAAGATCGAAGAGAATCGCTGCAGGAACAATCGGGACTACGTTTGATCCGACGCGATAGCCTTGCCCGTGTTCTTCGAGATACTGCATTACGCCCGTTGCTGCATCCAGGCCGAAGGCGCTGCCTCCGGACAGCAGAACTGCATTCACGCGCTGAACGGTGTTGATGGGATTGAGGAGATCCGTCTCTCGGGTGCCCGGCGCAGATCCGCGAACGTCCACGCCAGCGACAGCGCCTTTGTCGAAGATCACCACGGTGCAGCCGGTGGGCCGGCGCGAATCGGTAAAATGCCCGACGCGAACCCCGTCGGTTTCAACGATGCTACCGGGAAAAAGTTGGAGTTCGCGATCATGAGGGGCGGTCTCGTGATCACGACCAGGCGCTGCATTTGCAGCGGCTATTGATGCAGCAGCCCCGAGGAACTTCCGGCGTCCGAACGCGAGATCATCTTCCATTGCCATCTGATTCCTCCAGTGTCTCTCGCCGGTGGGTAGCGGTTGGCATTTTTGTCCTCTCATCCACGCTGAACTATCTGGACCGCACGCTGCTGAACACGCTGGCGCCGCTCATCATGGTGAGTCTGCGGTTCGATCAGACTCACTTCGGGCTCCTCATTTCCGCTTTCTCGATCGCCTATGCCGCAAGCACCCTGTTCTCCGGCTGGTTTCTGGATCGCTTCGGGGTGAATCGTGGAATGACCGCAGCCGTGAGCTGGTGGTCCGCCGCAGCCGCCGGCACAGGGCTGGTGCGAGGATTTGGCGGGCTCGTGTTCTGCCGCGTGGCGCTGGGAATTGGCGAATCGGCGGGCGTGCCCGCGTTCGGCAAGGTGAATGGGTTGTATCTCAAACCCGGAGAACGCGCCTTAGGAGCGGCGGTAAACCAGGTTGGCTTGAGCCTGGGCGCGGCACTTTCGGCACTCTGGATCGGCTTAGCCATTTCGCGCGGCTGGCGCGTGCCGTTCATGATCACCGGTGGCCTTGGGTTGTTATGGATTCCCATCTGGCTGTTTGTGAGCCGAAAGATTCCGGCACAGTCCGCAGCGGAGGAATTTGCCCCTAGAGAAAAGGATCGCCGGCCGCGGCTCGCCATTTTGGGTGAGCGCAATCTGATTCTGATCGTGATTGCCAACGTGCTCTGGATGGGCAGCTATTCGCTTTGGTCGAATTGGACAACGCTTTACCTGACGCGCGTGCATCATTTGAGCCTCAAAGAATCCGCCGCCTATGTCTGGATTCCGCCACTGATTTCGAACTTCGGAGGCTTCTTTGGCGGATGGTTGTCGTTCCGCTGGATTAAGCGTTCGGTGGAGCCTGTCTCGGCGCGGCGGCGCGCGGTTTGGGTAAGCGCCGTAGGCGCGCTGCTCACGCTCCTGCTTCCGCTTGCTCCCGATGCACGCTGGGCAACGGCGCTCATCTCGATAAGCTTCTTCTTTGCACTAGCGGGCAGTGTCAACATATATGCACTGCCGATTGATATCTACGGCGCCGGCCGCTCGGGCGTAGCAATTGCCGCGCTCACGTGCGCGTTTGGCATTCTGCAGACGGTCATTTCGCCTGTCATTGGATACCTATCGGATCACAAGCTGTATACGGAAGTGGTATGGATCGCGACTGTGCCGCTGCTGCTAAGCGCGTGGGTGTTGATGGGATGCCGGACAGCGGAGAGCAGCGGCGCCGGAACGGTCGCCTAAAATCCCAGCAGCCGCTCGCCTTCGCGCACAATGTCGCCAACCTGGGGGAGGATCTCATCTTCCAACTGCGGATTGTAGGCAACCCAGGTATCCAGCGCCGCAACACGTCCGACTGGCGCGTCGAGATCTGTGAAGAGCTCGCTGCCGATGCGCGCGGCAATCTCCGCGCCGTAACCCCACGACAACATGTCCTCGTGCGCAATCAGAACCCGGCTCGTCTTGTGAACGGAAGCTTGAATCGCGTCCCAATCGTACGGCGCCAGGGTACGCAGGTCGATCACCTCTACCGAAATGCCATGCCGGTGCTGTTCCAGTTGCAATGCGGCTTGAAGCGACTTCTGCACCAGCGCTCCATACGTGATGATCGTGAGGTTATGCCCGAGTTTCACCGTCTTCGCTTTACCGAACGGAATCGTAAAGTCGGGACCGGGGTGCGGTGAACGATTGTACGGTTCGCGATAGAGCTTCTTGTGCTCGAGAAACAGGACCGGATCGTCGCAGCGGATGGCGGTGCGCAGCAAGCCGCAGGCGTCCAGCGCGTTGGATGGAAACACAACGCGCAGACCCGGCATATGTGTGAAAATCACCTCGCCGCACTGGCTGTGATAAATAGCCCCTCCGGTCAAGTAGCCGCCGATGGGCACCCGGATCACCATCGGACAGGAGAAGCCGTTATTCGATCTCCAACGGAACGTGGCCAGCTCATTCCGGATCTGCATCATCGCAGGCCAGATGTAATCGAAAAACTGGATTTCCGGAATCGGTTTCAATCCACGCACGGCGAGCCCGATGGCCCGTCCGATAATGCCCGCTTCTCCGATTGGTGTGTTAAAGCAGCGCTTGCTTCCGAACTCCCGCTGCAAACGACTGGTCGCTTTGAACACGCCGCCTTTGCCTTTTACTTCCGATAAGTACTGCTCCCGGCTGCAATCGGCGACGTCTTCTCCAAAGACAAGCACGCGATCGTCGCGGCCCATCTCCTCCAATAACGTCTGATTGATGGAATCCACCATCGTTCGCGGCTCGCCCTGAAGCTGCGGTTCGACGCTGAAGGCGCCCGAGGTGGGATCCACTGCGCTGGAATAGAGGTGCAGAAATACCGAACTGCGCATAGGACCAGGTTCGTGCAAGACACGCTGCGATGTTTCCGCAACTTCGTGGTCGATCTCCCGCATGATGCGATCAATGCCGCTACGGTCCAGAAGTCCTTCGCGAAGCAGCAGATCAGGGAACGTTTTGAGCGGATCCCGCGCGGCTTCCTGTTCCCGCTCGATGCGCGGCTTGTAGAGGCGCTCATCGTCCGACAGCGAATGGGAATAAGGACGAGTGACCGAGGCGTGCACTAAAGCGGGTCCGTGGCCCGCGCGGCAGTATTCAGACGCGTGTCTCAAGGCGTGAAACGAGTCGATGAAATTCGTTCCATCTACTTCGATGCGCAGCAATCCTGGGAAGCCTTCCAGGATGCGCGAGATATTTCCGCCCGCAGTCTGCTTTTCGACCGGAACCGAAATGGCGTATCCGTTGTCTTCCACGAGCGCAAGCAGCGGCAGCCGCTCCAGGCATGCAATGTTCATGCACTCCCAGAACTCACCTTCGCTGGTGGCGCCTTCGCCAGAGCAGATCAGCGTGATCTCATCGGAGTCCGGATTAACGAAGCTCTTGCCTTGCGCGCAACCTGCGGCGTGCAAATACTGTGAGCCGGTTGGCGAAGAGCCAGTAAGGATCCGCAGAGCAGGCGAAGACCAGTGCGAAGGCATCTGTCTCCCACCTGAACTGGGATCACGAGCCGCTCCTACGGCCTGCAGCAACATATCTTCAGGCGTCATTCCCAGCGTGAGCATCAATGCCCGGTCACGATAATAGGGAACAACCCAATCGAATCCGGGCTTCAGCACCATGCCGGCCGCAATCTGAACCGCTTCATGCCCAGCGCCGCTGATCTGAAAGTAAATCTTGTTCTGCCGCTTCAGCATGACTTCGCGGTCGTCCAGACAGCGCGACAGGTACATGATCCGGAATGCCCGGATCAGCGCTTCCCGATCCAGTTCGACTGGGGAAGACGCGCTAGAGGATGTGAGCTGCAGAGAGGCATGACTGGCGGACGTCACCATTCGCATTATCTCGCGAGAGCATATCAACTCGCCAGTAAACTGGCCGCTATCCGCTCAGGATTCAATACCGGAACACGGCAGCAACCGGGAGGTGGTCTGGCACGTAATCAGGAGCTACCGCAAAGACGGAACCACTCCGCTCCAGGGTCAGAATCGCCGCTAAGTCTATCAAATCCTCATCGCCAGGCGCTGCATCGTCATGCAGTTCAACGCGCCTGTTAGCCATGTCGAAACGCCCCCATTTCTGCACCCCAACCGCCACCAGGAGTGAATCGACGCGCCCATCGGCGGACGCTATCACAACCTGTTCAAGATCGCCGCTTGCTCGTTCCGCTGGAAGGGCGGCGCGGAACCCGTCGATAGCCCGCGTGCGCCGGGCCGTCACCTCCGGTTCGGCAACCCGCCACGCCATTTCCCGAAGATCCTCGTTCCGAATTTCATCTGGATTGCCTGAAACACCCTCCGAACAGAGGTTCACGTAAGTGCTCGCCTCACGAAAGATTGGGAGCAAATAACCGACGCTCGCGAGAACGAGCGGTGCGCGTTCGGCGCCGAGGACTTCCCGCAACGACCGATCCAGGCGCTGAAATCGGACCAGGAGTCGTGTTTTGCTTTCCTCTGCGCCCGCGGGGTTGCCATGAAAAATTGGGCCACCCTGAGCACCGACACCAGCGGAATAGGCATGCAGTTGAGCCTCGGGCGTGTCAGGCGACACTTCAGTGAGCGCGGCGGGGATTTCAGCCGGAAGCTCCACTTCATCTTGCGTGAAGCGGGTGCAGCGCAATAATCGGACCTGTTTTTGGCTTAGCGCGAGTACGAAGAAGTGCTCTTCTTCCGTTACCATGCTCAATACCGGTTTGATGTGAAAACGATTCGCGACCACCACCAGATCCTGCAGCGAAATCGGTATCCGGAATAAGCGCAATAAGCTTGGCGCCAGGTAGACTGCCAAGCCATCGCTCTGATGCTGCCAGAACTGATAATCATCAACCAGTTCGCGGAGCGGCCTCAGCAGTTTCCGTGACGTACCAGCTTCCCCGTACTCCCCTAATTGTTGTTCCGCTTCCCGGAGCCGGTTCTTGAATCGAATCGGCCCTTGCAGAGTTTCCACGCCCGCCCGTTCCGTCGACATGAAAATCGAAATGCACGGCCCATCGCGCCGCTGGCTGAGCGCGATGACATCCTCGATGCGAACCATATCCATAGCTCCAGGTTCTCATCTTTAGGGCCGTTTGGACGAGCAATCGGCCGCAAATAAGGCCGAGTACCGGGCGCGCAAAGCAAGTTATATAGAATCAAAGCGGGAGAGATAAATAAAATTCATGGCGAGCGCAGGAGCAGGTCTCGAGGGCGTTGTCGCAACATCGTCCCAAATCTGTTTCATCGACGGCGATAAGGGCATTCTCAGTTACTTCGGCTACAACATCAACACGTTGGCCGAAAACGCCACTTTTGAAGAAGTTATTTATCTCCTCTGGAACGGAAAGCTGCCGAATCGAAGCGAGCTGGAGGCGCTGAAGCTTTCCTTAGCCGCGGAGCGCGAACTTTCGAAGGAGATCACCTCGTTTTTGGGATCTGTTCCGAAGGGGAGCCTTCCCATGGACGTGCTGCGAACCGCGGTTTCCATGCTGAGCCTCTACGACCCGGCGGCCGCCGATAATTCTCAAGAAGCGAATAGCGCGAAGGCGGTAAAGCTGATGGCCCGCGTTCCCACTATCGTCACCAGCTTCGACCGGCTTCGAAATGGAAAAGAGGTGATTCCGGGCGATCCGGGCCTAGGATATGCGGCCAATTTTCTCTACACCCTGAGCGGGAAGAAGCCCGATGACCTCATGGAACGCGTTTTTGACGTGGCGCTGATTCTGCACGCCGACCATGAATTGAACGCGTCCACGTTTGCCGGCCGGGTCACGGCCGCCACTTTGTCGGATATCTACTCCGCCGTCACGTCGGCAATCGGCGCACTGAAAGGACCGCTGCACGGAGGCGCAAATGAGGCGGTCATCCAAATGCTTCTGTCCACGAAATCACCCGATGACGCCGTGGCGAAAGTGAAGAACGATTTGAACAACAAGGTAAAGATTCCGGGCTTCGGGCATCGGGTCTATCATGTGCTGGACCCGAGGGCAATTCACCTGAAAAAGATGAGCGCGGAACTTGGGAAGCGGACTGGGCATACAGAGCTGTACGAGAAATCCACTCGCGTCGAGCAGACGGTCCATGATCTCAAAAATCTGAATGCAAACGTCGACTTCTATTCGGCTTCCACCTACTATTCGCTAGGCATTCCTGTAGACCTCTTTACACCCATTTTCGCGGTGAGCAGGATGTCAGGGTGGACGGCGCACATTCTGGAGCAATACCGCAACAATCGCCTGATACGACCGAGAGCCGATTACACGGGTGCTCCGAACGGTCAGCCCTGGGTTCCGATCGAACAGCGTTCTTAATGTTTCAGCACTCCGGACCCCGCGCTCATTAACCGTCTGAGCAAATGTACGATCTCACTTTCTTTCGGAACAACCTGGATCAGATTCAACGGCGGCTAGCAACCAGAGGCTACACGCTCGATATCGACGCGTTTCGGGACTTGGATCAACGCCGCCGCCGGTGTGTAACGGAAAGCGAGCGCCTGAAGGCCGAGCGGAATCAGGCCAGCGCCGAAATCGCCCAGCAACGTAAGGCCGGCCAAGACACTTCAGAACGCCAGCAGCAGATTCGCGCCATGGGTGATCGCGCCGGCGAACTGGATGCCGAGGTGAGCCGGTACGACGCCGAGTTCCGGGATTTTTTATCCCGGGTTCCCAATCTGCCCGATGAAACTGTTCCTGCCGGCAAGGATGAACGCGACAACAAGGAACTACGGCGTTGGGGAACTCCGCGCGAATTTCCGTTTGCACCGAAGGCCCACTGGGACCTGGGGCCTGAACTTGGCATTCTGGATCTGGAGCGGGCAGCTAAAGTCGCCGGCGCGCGCTTTGCTGTTTACTGGGGATTAGGCGCGCGGCTAGAGCGGGCACTGATTAATTTCATGCTCGATCTGCACACCGGAGAGCACGGCTATCAAGAAGTGCTCCCTCCATTTCTCATCAACTCGGCAAGTCTCTACGGCACCGGCCAATTGCCCAAATTCGCAGAGGACCTGTTTCGTTGCGAAGGACACGATCTGTGGCTGGCGCCTACGGCCGAGGTGCCGGTTACGAATCTCTTTCGGGATGAAACGCTTAATGCGGACGCGCTGCCCATCTCGCTATGCGCCTATACTCCGTGCTTCCGAAGCGAAGCTGGATCGTACGGCCGCGACGTGCGCGGAATTATTCGCCAGCATCAGTTCCAGAAGGTAGAGCTGGTGAAGTTCACGCGGCCGGAACAGAGCCATGAAGAGCACGAGAAATTAACTCGCGATGCCGAGGACGTTCTGCAGCGGCTGGAGTTGCCGTATCGAACCGTCGCCCTTTGCACGGGCGATCTGGGCTTCAGCGCCGCCAAGACCTACGACATCGAGGTGTGGCTGCCGGGCCAGAGCGCTTACAAGGAGATTTCGTCGTGCTCGAATTTCGAAGGGTTCCAGGCGCGCCGTGCGCAGATTCGCTCGAAGAGCGGGAAGGGCAAGGCCGAATTCGTGCATACGCTGAACGGCAGCGGGTTGGCCGCCGGCCGTACCTGGGTCGCCATCGTGGAGAACTATCAGCAGCAGGACGGCAGCATCAGCATCCCGAGTGCGCTTCGTCCGTATCTGAACGCCGAACGAATTGACCGGAGCGGCGGCAGGCTGGTGTAGCTCCTGACCGAGGTCGGCCTGATTGGCGATCCTCAATCTTTGGATTGAGTTCGAAACCCAACTTTTACCCGAAGACGAAGCGGTTTTGAACTGTTACCGTAGACTCAATCCCTTTAAACGCACTCTGGTGTGTTCGGAGCTGAGCCACACAGACCCCAAGAGCTCAGCTCCGCCTAAAACCTTCCGCAATACGTCCTACGCTACTATACAAGCGGCAGGCGAAATGAAGACCACTGAAGGTCCATTTACGACCATAAGCGGAGTCCCGATCGAGCCTATCTACGGTCCGGAAAATCTCAAGAACTTCGATCCCAGCCGCGACCTCGGCAGTCCAGGGCAATTTCCTTACACTCGCGGAATTCATCGCGATATGTATCGAAGCAGGCTGTGGACTATGCGGCAATTCTCCGGTTTTGCCACACCCGAGGAGACCAACCAGCGTTATCGATATCTGCTGCAACAAGGGCAAACCGGCCTTTCGGTCGCCTTCGATCTCCCGACACTGATGGGCTACGACGCTGACCACATGATGAGCCGGGGCGAAGTGGGCAAATGCGGAGTTTCCATCTCTTCGCTGGAAGACATGGAGATTCTGTTCCGCGGCATTCCGCTTGGCGAGGTCACCGTGTCGATGACGATCAACTCACCGGCCGCGGTGTTGTGGGCCATGTATCTTGCCGTGGCCGAGCAGCAAGGCGTCGATTGGAGCCGCATTTCAGGCACGCTTCAGAATGACATTCTTAAGGAGTACATCGCTCAAAAGGAATACATCTTTCCGCCGCGCCCTTCCATGCGACTAGTCACCGATACGATTGAGTTCGGTTCACGGTACACGCCGCGGTTCAACCCTATTTCCATCAGCGGCTATCACATCCGCGAGGCAGGCTCGACCGCACAGCAGGAACTCGCGTTCACGTTGCGTGATGGGATTGAGTACGTCGAATGGGCCCTGCAGCGAGGTCTGGAGATCGACAACTTCGCCGGGCGGCTGAGTTTCTTTTTCAACGCTCACAACGACTTTTTCGAAGAGATTGCAAAGTACCGTGCGGCCCGCAAGATCTGGGCTCACATGATGCGCGACCGCTATGGCGCTAAGAACGGGCGTAACCGGAAACTTCGCTTTCATGCCCAGACGGCCGGGTGTTCGCTTACTTGGCAGCAGCCGTATAACAATGTCATGAGAACGGCATGGCAGGCGATGGCGGCGGTTCTTGGGGGGGCGCAATCGCTGCACACCAATTCGCTCGATGAAGCCTATGCACTGCCTAGCGAACATGCCGTGACACTTGCGCTGCGAACGCAGCAGATTCTGGCCTATGAGACCGGTGTGGCAAATACGCCCGATCCGCTCGGGGGATCCTACTTCCTTGAGAATCTTACGCTGCAAATGGAAGCAGCCGCGAACGCCTACATTGATCGAATCGACAAACTTGGCGGAATGATTCCTGCGATCGAGACCGGCTTCCCGCAACAGGAGATCGCCGCGGCCAGTTACCGCTATCAACGAGAGATAGAGCGGGGTGAGCGGGTGATTGTCGGCGCAAACCGATTTCAATCCGACCCGGAGCCGATCGACTTGTTGCAGGTCGATCAAAGCGCCGAAGAGCACCAGATGGAAAAGCTAAAGGCGCTTCGCAGCCGTCGTGACAACACGGCTGTTGAGAGGGCGCTCACTGCACTACGTCACGCGGCCCAATCGACCGAAAATACGATGCCTCTCGTCCTGGATGCCGTCCGGGTATACGCGACTGTTGGTGAAATCTGCGATACCCTGCGCCAGGTGTTCGGCACATACAGCGAAACCACCCAGGTCTAATTCTGAGTCCATAGAAAAGGAGGCTCCAAGAGAACAGATGAGAAGTACTTCCAAAAGCGGCATTGCCGGAGCGGTACTGATCGGCGTCGGATGCGGCTTAACGGCAGCGGGTTTGGTGCTGGTAATCCCGGCCTGCGCGAATTGGTCCTTGAGCTTAACCGAGCAGGCATGGCGAAGAGGCCGCGAAAGTGTAGAGAACGCGGCGGCATCGCTGGGCGAGTTCGCCGGGAGAACGCAACACCGCTTTGAAGAGGCGGCAAAGACGGCCAAATCCTCGACCGCGAAAGCAGCCGGCGTTGTAGAATCGGCCGCACGTCACGTCCGCGAATACACGTCCTGATCTGCTGTCAGAATGTAGGAAATGGCAACGAACCGTCTTGACATTCTGAAACAAATGGTGGATGGGGATCCGAATAACACGTTTGCCCGCTATGGATTGGCGATGGAGTACGCCAACCGTGGACAACTGGAGCAAGCGACCGATGAGTTTCGCTCGCTGATTCAGCAGGACGAGAGCTACGCCGCCGCTTACTATCACGGAGGCCAGGCATTAGAGAAACTTGGCCGGATTGAGGAAGCCCGGAGTATGTACGAGAAAGGAATTGAAGCCAGTACTCGCAAGGGCGATCTTCACACTCGCAGTGAGATAGAGGCGGCTCTGAGCCTGCTTCCTGTCTAACCCCGCAGATTGACTTCCGTGACAGTTTGCCGGCAGCGGCGAGCGAAGCCCAAGCCATGTTCCAGGTCATTTGGATCGATAAACAGAACGTACGCTGAGAGGACCTCCCACTGGAATAGCGGGATATTGAGCCAGTATGCAAGATAGATGTGGAAGACAACTCCGATTGCCAGCAACGGGTAACGGAGCTCTTTGAACCAGATCAGGACACCCAGAGAGAATTCAATGGCGAGTGTTAACCATGTGGCTATCTTTAGAAACACCGGATTCTGGAGTACAGACGGGACTGGGAAATACCGAAGTTCATCCAGGTGAGCGACATAGTACAGCGCCGTTCCGTTTACCCAAGGAGCACCCGACGATTTCCAGCAGAACGTAACAAAGTAAAGAAGCGCCAATTCGAACTGAATCATTCGCTGGGCCCATGGCGGCTTTGCCTGAACCTGTGGACCCTCGCGGCCTCTCCTGATCCGGATTAAACGATCAATCGACAGAGCGGCCCCGGCAGGCGCAAACATCAGGAAGAAACCGGCGACGCGCATAAATGTGTCTCCGCCGTGAAGGATGTATAGATTCCGCTGATGAATGGAGGTGAGGCAGAGGAACACTATTACGCTGTTGATGCGAGTCAAAAACCCCATTGCCAATAAAATCGCAGATGCCAAGAAGACCCAGAACAGGCCCGTGATCCAGGCATTGCTTGCGGGAAGCACGGTGAACAAATTGAGCCTTACGCCCGGTTCAAGCTTCGCCATCGTCTGCAGGCTCACCCAGGCATTTGTGCCGAACCAGGTTAACCAATCCGGGTAGAGAAGGACAAGGTTCGCGACCGCGAGACAGCCGTAGAGGATGCGGAACAGCGCAACCGGAAGCGGTGATTGAGGAGCAAAGAAGAAGCGGTTCCAGCCCTCAATAAGAGTTCGGATGCTCACCTCAAATCCTCTGGTTTTACGTTGTATTCAAAGAAAATGCGGGCACGCTCAGGCGCATGAGAGGGTGTGCTCGCGGCGGGGACAATATCGGACCAGTAGCGGATCAGCATCACCACTTGCGGCGGGTCCGAGCGATTGTTATTGGCCCGGGCTATATGCCGAGCCACATCGGGCCACATCGCCGAGTGAGATTCCTCTTGCACGTTTTCGACGAATTTCCGATATCGCTCTTTGTAGGTGCGCGCGGGAATACTAAGCTGCTCCATGCGGGGAAATTTCCAGGTTTGGATACGGCCATCTTTAAAGATGACGGCCGCTTCGACACGGGCGTTCACGGAACGCGGAGTGGGGGAGAACATGTCCCATGCCTGAAAGAGTCCAGACCAGAGCATGTACGGGCGAACCGTATTCCTAAACGAGATTAGCAGCGCCGAATTTACAGGGACACACCAACAGGTTATTGCGACGATGTGAAAAATTAAGAAGACGTTAATAGCGGTTCTCTTCGCGATCGGCATACTTCAGTCCGCCGCCGGCAATCCGTCAGCCCATGTCCGCAGGAGGACGAAGCAGCTTTACCGGCAGTTTGATCGTGCGCCCGTTGCGGAAAATCGTCAACGTAATCGTATCCCCGACATGCTTTTGAGCGATCACCTGGACAAGCGCATCTTCCCGGCGCACAGGCTGGCCATCAATGGCCATGATGAGATCGCCGCCGATACCGAGCTCGACGTTGCCGATATCCACAATTTGCCTTGCCCCACGCACGCCCGCGGCATCTTCGGACGAGCCGCGCACCACTCCCTGCACCAATAATCCTCCCTGGGCAGGCAGTCCCAGTGCCTGGGCCAAGTCACCCGCTACATATTCTGTCGTGACCCCTACTTTTGGCCGTTCCGTAACTCGTCCGGCCTGATAGTCCTTAAGCAGCGCCTTGGCGCGATTGATGGGCGATGCGAAGCCAATGCCGATATTCGTCTGGCCAAGAATGGCGGTGTTGATTCCTATCACATTGCCGCTGGAATCGAGCAGCGGGCCGCCGCTGTTTCCTCCATTAATCGCTGCATCGGTCTGAATCATTCCCTGAAGCCGCTCCGATCTCTCCGCGTTAATGGACCGGCCGATGGAACTTACGACACCCACCGTCAGCGTTCCTTCCAGCCCAAACGGGTTACCAATCGCCAGGACTTTTTGCCCCACCTGTAAATGATCTGAATCACCTAAACGCAAATACTCCAGCTTGCGTTTGGGATTGATTTTGATCAGAGCGAGATCGTCGGAGCGATCCGGATCCAGGGCCGTCGCGTAGTACTGAGTTTGATCCGATAGCGTGACCTGAATGCGGCTGCTGCCAGAGATGACATGGAAGTTCGTCAGAATGAATCCGCTGTCGTTAATCAAAAAACCAGAGCCAAGACTCTGCGAAGCAACTGGACCATAGAAAAAGTCTCTTCTGACAGCCGTGCTGGTAATGTATACCGTTGCAAGCCGTGCGGCTTTGTAGATATCGATGTTGTTCTGTTCCTCCGCAGTCAGTCCTGCGCCATGTACCTCGGCAGTGTCCGACCATTTCAGCGTGCTCCGGGACAAAGGCGCCATCAGGCCGCGAACACTCCAATTGGCACGCGACGTCAGCCAGATCAAGGCCAAGGTGATCACAAAGGTGAAAAGGAAAATGCGGAGTTTCATGCGTGATTTTCTGCAAGCTGCTTTAAATCCTGATACACGGAAGCTACCTGTCGCGCTGTGGTTTCTTTTGGGCCATCCGTGTTGATGAGGTAGTCAGCGTATCGCTTTTTCTCCGCAAGCGGCATCTGTCTATTGATCCTGGCCAGCACCTGTTCGCGAGTCATCCCATCGCGTTTCATGCCCCGCGCAATCTGGGTCTCGGTGCTACATGCGGTAAGGATCAGCCGGTTCAGTGTGGCGTAGCGCCCGGTCTCTATCAGGATAGCCGCTTCCAGCATGGCAATGCCTCGAGGATCTTCAGCTACGAATTGCGCCAGCAGTTGCTCCTCCAGCCGAAACACGGCAGGATGGACAAAGCTATTCAGCCTCTCGAGCAATTCGGGAGCGGCGAAAACGATCGCCGCGAGCTTTTTCCGATCGATTCTTCCGTCCGCGTCCAGTATCTCCGGTCCGAATGCTTCAACCGTGGGCGGAAATGCGTCCCCGTCCGGTTCGAGCACCGCGTGACCTAGCCGGTCGGCATAAATGACGTGACAGCCCAGGCGCTCGAACTCGGCCGCCGCGAAAGACTTTCCGCTTGCATAGCCGCCCGTCAGGCCGACTTTGATCATGCTGCGTGTTGTTCTGCCAGAGCCACCGTGTTAGCCATCAGCATTGCGATTGTCAAAGGACCAACACCGCCTGGCACGGGAGTATAGGCCGACGAGATCTCCCGCATAGCCATGGGATCGACGTCGCCTACCAGTGTGTAGCCGTTTTTTTCAAATGCCTTCAGTCGCGCCGGCTCATGGGCGAAGAGGCGCACAACTTCGGCTTCGTTGGTCAGGCGGTTGATGCCGACGTCAATTACGACAGCGCCGGGCTTGATGAAATCGGCCGAGATGGCGGCAGGCTTTCCAATTGCCGCGACCAAAATGTCCGCGCGGCGGCACTCCTCGGCGAGATCTCTGGTACGGGAGTGGCAAATGGTAACCGTCGCGTTCTCATGCAGCAGCATCAGCGCCATCGGTTTGCCCACGATGTCACTGCGGCCGGCGACCACCGCGCGCTGCCCAGTGATCACAACTCCGCACCGCTTCAGCAGCTCGAGAATTCCGGCGGGGGTGCAGGCCCGCGGGCCCGGCCGGTTCGCTACCAGGTTGCCCACGTTACATGGATGGAACCCGTCGGCGTCCTTGCCCGGTTCGACAGCCTGAAGGATTCGCCGGGTATCAACATGCTTCGGGAGCGGTGTCTGCACCAGGATTCCGTCCACTTCAGGATTCCGGTTGAAGTCCTGTATTACCTCGAGGAGATCCTCAGTGGAGAGGCTTTCGGGAGGAGTCAAATCAAGACTACGGATCCCGAGGTCGCGACACGCCCTGATCTTGTTCCGGACGTAAATCTGGGATGCAGGGTTCTCGCCGACCAGAACCACCGCTAACGCAGGAGGCCGCCGTAAGCGTTCGATCCGCGGCCGCAGCTCGTCTTGTATCTCCCGGCTGATCTTCTTTCCATCGAGAATAGCCCCGCTCATGCAATCGTGAGGATAACAAAGGCCACGCGAAAACCGGGCCGCGGCCGGGCGCGAATATAATTGGCCTCACATGAAGAAATCCCCGCTCGGGTTCGCGCTCCCCGCTTTCATGGCGATAGCGGCGTGTCTGGCTTCTCCCGTTGAGGCAGAAGCAGCGGATCCACTGGCGAAGCAAGTAACCATCTATCGCGATCACTTCGGAGTGCCGCACATTGTGGGTGCAACCGAAGCCGCTACATTCTTTGGCTACGGCTATGCCCAGGCCCAGGATCACCTTGCCGAGATGATGCTGCAGTATCGGGATGCGCAGGGACGCCGTGCGGAAGTTCAGGGAATGAATGCTCTGGGAGATGGATATCTGCACTTTATTCCCTATGAGTACCGCTGGGATGGCGATTACCTGCAGCGGCTGCTGCGTACCAAGCAATGCGTGGAGGAGCATCGCGACCAGATAGATCCGGATACGTATCGAATCCTGGACGGCTTCGCGCGTGGTGTGAATCAGTACATTGCGGGAAATCGCGGCCGGATCGAGAGCTGGATAACGCCGATTACCGCAGACGACGTGGAGGCGCTGGAGCGCAGCAACTACATGCGGTTCTACAGCATTCACGATGCCCTGGTAAAGCTATCCGAAGGCGCCTCCAGCTTCCCCAATTTCGGATCGAACCAATGGGCGATCCTGCCGCGGCGTTCAGTAAACGGCCGGGTAATTCATGTGGAGCATACTCACATGCCTTGGGCGAACCGGTTTCAGAACTACGAAGCTCATTTGATTACACCTGGGAAGCTGGATGCAGCCGGCATTAGTTGGTTCGGCAGCCCCGTGTTTCTGGATGGATGGAATGACAAGATCACCTGGTCTGCGACCTGGAACGAGCCGAATATTGCGGACGTGTATGAGGAACAGCTAAATCCGCAGAATCCCAACGAATATTTGTACGACGGAAAATGGCGCAAAATGAAGGTCCAACACGAAATATTCCGGGTCAAGCGAGCCTTCGGCATGGAGACCGTCACACTGCCGCTCTACTATACCGTTCACGGGCCGGTGGTGAAATATGACCGCGCGAAGCATCGCGGGTATTCCGTGAAGCTGCCTAACTTTGAAGGCGTGAATTATGCGACCGGACTGTACTTGATCATGAAGGCGGATAGCTTGAGCGCGTTCAAAGCCGCGCTCAGTCGTCAGCTCATACCGCGCTGGAATTTTCTCTACTCCGATAAGAAGAATATCTTTTGGGTCCACAACGGAAACGTCGCCCGGCGTGACGATTCCTACGACTGGAGCAAGCCCGTTCCCGGCTGGACCTCTAAAACAGAATGGGGTCCTTATCTGCCGTTTAGTGAAAATCCACAAGTGCTAAATCCAGCCTCTGGCTTTTTGCAGAATTGCAATAATCCACCCTGGGTCTGCACTCGAAATTCCGGCTTGAAGCCGCTAAAGCCAACTCCCTATTATCTGCGGATTAAGCCGCGCCCGGACGCTGGCGAAGAGGTCTTGAACACGCGCGGCGAGCGACTCTTTCAGGTGTTGGGTGAAAACAGAAAATTCAGCGTCGAGGAGATGACGCGCTTGGGTTTCGACACCTATATCATGCCCTCGGATGTAATCGTCCCGCTTCTGGAACTCGCCTGCGGCGGTGAGCATCCGATGTCACCAGATGCGGTACATGCCATGAATGAAATTCGCAACTGGGACCGGCGGTCCAGCAAGGGTTCCGTTGCATACACTTATATTCATTTTTGGGGCGAATCGTACCGGCGAATGTTCTCGCAGGATTCTTTCGCCCGATTTCTGTCTTACAACCGAAAGAAAACGATTGATATCAACTCTCCTGAGGAACAGCAGCGCGCCCGTTTGGCGTTCGAGGACGCTCTGAGGACTATTAAGAGCCGGTATGGAAGCACCTCAGTTCCCTGGGGACGCATCAATGTGGTTGTCCGCGGAGGAACCTTTCCGCTCGGCGGCGAATCGGTGTACGGCGTATTGCATCCCGATGAAGGAGTAGAGCAGAGCGACGGAACGATCCAGTGTAACGATGGATGGGGCCATCTGATGATCGCGGTTGAAGGAAATCCGAAACAAATTTGGACGCTACTGCCTTATGGAGAATCGCAGCATCCATTGTCGCCCCACTACAACGACCAGGCCCGATTGCATAGCCGGCAGCAGGTGAAGCGCTTTCCGTTCACTCCCGTGGAAATAATCGCGAATACGGAATCGGTATGGGGCGACCGAACTCGTATCAATTCTGTAATGCAAGAGATCCCGCCGGCGAGTAACAGTTCAGTTGGCGTCAAGTAGCTTATGAAAAGAAATCTGCTGCTCGCGATATTGCTTTGCGTCTCTTCTGCCGCTTGGGCAGCATCGGTCATAACCGCCCGGCTTGATGACCCCAAAGCTGTATATTTGACTGCGCGCGAATTCACGGTACACGGCGATGGAAAAACCGATGATAGTGGGGCGATCCAAGCCGCTATCGACAAGGCGGAAAGCAGAGCCCGTGAGGGGATCGTGTTCGTGCCCTCGGGCCGGTACCGGCTGGCACGCACTGTATATGTGTGGCCGGGCGTGCGCGTTTTCGGCTACGGCGCTACTCGACCCGTCTTTCTGCTGACGGATAACACGCCGGGTTTTCAGAAGGGGACGGGCGTGATGGTGATGTTCACCGGTGGACGTCCAGGGGATGCATACAGCAGAGGCAGACGCGTTCCGTTTCCACCGCCGGGCAGCGTGCCTCCAAATGACGCGATTGCAGACGCGAATCCCGGCACGTTTTATTCGGCAATGAGCAATATCGATTTTGAGATCGGCGATGGCAATCCGGCGGCGATAGCCATTCGCTTTCACGTCGCCCAGCATGCCTATCTCAGCCATATGGATTTCCATACCGGCTCCGGCCTCGCCGCACTCACGCAGATTGGCAACGAGGCCGAGGATCTGCACTTCTATGGCGGACGCTACGGGATTCTCACCGAAAAGACTTCGCCCGCGTGGCAGTTCACGTTGATCGACTCCGTGTTCGAAGGCCAGCGCGAGGCAGCGATACGCGAGCATGAAGCAGGACTCACTCTGATACGCGATACGTTCCGCAACGTGCCGACCGCCATCGATATCGATCCACATTATTCGGACGAGCTGTGGGCTAAAAACAGCCGCTTCGAGAATATCTCCGGCCCCGCGGTGATCATCAGCAATGAGAAGAGCCCCTTGACCGAGATCGGCTTTGACAATGCCGTTTTGAAAGATGTGCCGGTGTTCGCCCTATTTCGCGGCAGCGGCAAAAAGGTACCCGGCAAAGGCCCGGTTTACCGGATCAGGAATTTCAATTACGGGCTGATTGTTCCCGGGGAGGGGATGACCGGCGAGATAGGGATGCGGTACGATGCCATAGCCCTGAGGGCGCTGCCTGCACCGCTGCCACCGGCCATTCCGGCGCTGCCATCTACCGAAGATTGGCTGAACGTCCACACCCTTGGCGTCGCCGGAGACGGCACGACGGACGACACCGTCGCGATCCAAAAAGCGATTGACGCGCATCGAGTGCTTTATTTTCCGAGCGGGCATTACATCGTCCGCGATACGCTGATTCTGAAACAGGACACCGTACTGATCGGGCTGCATCCGACCCTGACCCAGTTCGATCTTCCCGATGGCACACCTGACTATCAGGACGTGGGCGCACCCCGCGCCGTGATCTCCGCGCCGGCGGGCGGCGCAAATATCATCAGCGGGTTCGGTGTCTTCACGGGTGGCATTAATCCGCGGGCGGTGGGCGTGCTGTGGTGCGCGGGCGCCGGCTCGCTAGTCGACGACGTACGCTTTTTGGGCGGTTACGGCAGCGGTACAAATCCCTACAACAACAACCACACGGCCGATCCCGATCTGCACAAGCGATGGGACGGCCAATACCCCAGCCTTTGGGTGACACATGGGGGCGGAGGTACTTTCGCAAACATCTGGACTCCGGATACTTTCGCGCAGGCGGGATTCTATGTTTCCGATACGAAGACACCCGGCCATGTGTATGAGCTTTCAAACGAACACCACGTCCGCAACGAGATCAAGTTCGATCACGTGGAAAATTGGGACCTTAACGCGCCGCAGACGGAGGAGGAGGCAGGCGAGAGCCCCGAATCGTTACCCCTGGAATTCGATTGGTCGAAGAATATTACGATTGCCAATTATCACGGTTATCGCGTAACGCGCTCGCGCGGGCCTTTCCCCGCTGCGATCCGCCTCTATCATTCCGGGAACATTCATTTTCGCAACCTTCATGTGAATGCCGAAAGCGGATATGCCACCTGCGATAAGAACGGCTGCGGTACCTTTCTTCGAGCCAGCAAATTCCCGTATAGTAACGCGATCCAGGATATGAGCCATCATCTGGAAGTGCGCGACCGGGAGTTTGCGGTGCTCGATATTCCCGCTGAGCCGGCTAAACCCGTCCCTGCGAATACCTCGGCGGTACTGGAGCCCGGCTCGCAGGTTCACAAACTGGAAGACGGGTTCTATTCTATTTCGGGCGCAGCCGTAGATGCTTCCGGCAAGCTCTATTTTGTCGATCATCACGAACAGCGCATCTATGGCTGGTCGCCGGCTGAGGGGCTCACCATAGAGCGGGATAATCCGCTGGATCCCGTAAACCTGGGGTTCGATAAGGCGGGCGACCTGTTGGTGCTCTCTTCTGCAGGTCCGGAGGGAACTGTTTATTCTTTCCGCCCCGGATCGCCGGAAGAGCAGATCACGGTCCTTGCGCCAGAGGCAATGAAACCGCGTCCCGACGCCCTGGCGCTGCTGCCGGCCAATTACTGGAACAACGGCGAATTCAAAGACCAGCTCAATCCGGATACGCTCACGTATACAACGCTGGCGGAAATGTTCGCCCGGGATGTGTCGACGCCGAAAGCCAGAGAGTATGTCTCGCCTGACGGCAGCCTGTTCCTGCCCTCGGGACGCGTCTTCCAGCAGGGGCCATCCGATTCTACCGGTTGGCGATTCTCTGACAATCTGGATACATATAGTTTCATCAGCACCGTACCCGGCCATCGCATTTATGTCAGCAGCGAATCAGAAGATGTCACCTATAGCGCGATAGTAGAGCCAGACGGTACACTCAGCGACCTACATCCATTTGCACAGCGCGGAGGCGAGAGCGTCGCCGTGGATCGCGGCGGTAACGTTTACATTGCGAACGGGCAAATCTTCGTCTACAACCCTGCGGGCAGGCAGATTGCACGCATCGATGTGCCGGAGCGACCCATCGATATTGTCTTTGGCGGCGTCGACCGCCGTACGCTTTTCATCCTCGCTCACCATTCGCTGTTCGCAGTAAAGGTACGCAGCCCAAGCCCCCAGGCCGGAAATCCGCGCGGTGCAACTCCGGTTTTGAGGAGGAATTTTCAACCCCGGAGATGAAGATCTCATCAAAGGGATGAATAGGGGACCTCAAATCAATGACCGACATTCAAAGAACCTATCTTCCCGCAGCGGGGCGCGATTGGCTGCTGCCTTTATACGATCCGATCGTGAAGTTGATTGGTGGGGACAGAGCAAGGAGAACACTGCTCACTCAGGCAGCAGTTCAGCCAGGCACTCGCGTTCTCGATATCGGCTGCGGAACGGGGACGCTGACCGCGCTCATCAAGCGCGCCTATCCTGGCGTCACGGTCGTCGGGCTCGATCCGGATCCAAAGGCGCTTGCGCGAGCCAGGCGGAAAGCGCGGCAAACCGGAGCCGCCATCCAGTTCGATCAGGGCTTTTCAGATAACCTGCCGTATCATGATGCCTCTTTCGATCGGGTATTCTCCTCCTTCATGTTTCACCACCTCGCGGCGGACGAGAGAGGAAAAACGCTGCGGGAGGTCTGGAGGGTCCTCAAACCCGGCGGATCTCTTCATCTGGTCGATTTCACGGGGCCGGATGCCCACAATCATGGCGCGCTTCTGCACGCACCTCATTCGAGCGAGCGTATGAAAGACAATTCCGAGGACCGGATTCTCACGCTGCTGAGCCAGGCCGGCTTTTTGAAGGCCGTGAAAGTGGCGACAGGGGCCATGCTTTTTGGACGCTTGCAGATCAATTATTTTCGGGCGTTCAGGTAAACTTTCAATGCTGCCGGCCTATGCATTTGCCCTTCGTGCCAAATCAACAAACCTCGCTTAACTCGCTGAAACACAAAGGTTTCATAATAGTTAGAGGCCTATTCAAGGTTCTTAATCTTCCATACAACCGCCGAACGGCGCTATTCGATTTCATTTCGTTTTCAAGGGCTTAGCCGAAACCTATACTGTGGGTAGGTCGGGAGCCTTAGCCCCCTCTGATTTTTATGGGAGGAAACCGAATTCTTTAGGTTCATAGATCATGCATAAACCAGTGAAGTACTTCGAGAAAGCCGTTGCGGCCGGCGCGAACCTAGCGTGGCATGCCTTTGATCGGCTGAATCAGATCCATCAAAATCCTTCCTTCACACCGAAGTGGTCTGAAAAGCCGCTGCTGAAGAGCTACGAGAAATCAAAGCCGCCGCTCGGCTGGCCGCGCGAGACGGATTCCCTGTGTCCCAAGTGCATACCCGAGATCCGGAAGAAGATTGTCGACGGAGAAGTTGATTATAAAATCCTGCTGAACCAGCCGGTGGGAGAGATCAAAGCCCGGATCGTTGAGCGCAACGGCAAGATCATGATGGTAAAGGAGTGCCCGAAGCATGGGCAGTTCGAAGATGTCATGTCGATTGACCCGGCATTTTCAAAGCACCTGGAAGACGTATTTCCGGGGCGCGATATCCGCGCGCACAATGACGAGAAGCTGCACAACCACGGCACCAGCACAATTACGCACGGACGCGGGTCGGTCCTGACAATCGACCTGACAAACCGGTGCAACATGATGTGCGATCCGTGCTTCATGGACGCCAACCAGGTTGGCTTTGTACACGAGTTGAGCTGGGACGATATCAAGACGCTGCTAGACAATGCTATTTCGATCAAGCCGCGCCGCCAGATGTCGGTACAGTTCTCCGGCGGGGAGCCAACGCTTTCACCTTATTTCATTGACGCGGTGCGCTATGCCCGCAAAGTGGGTTACAACAGCGTGCAGGCAGCCACGAACGGTATTGAGTTTGCCAAGCGCCCCGATTTTGCGAAGGAGGCCGCGGAGGCCGGTTTGCGCTACGCTTATCTGCAATTCGACGGAATTGGAAATGCGGCGAACTCGCATCGCGCGGTAGGCAACCTGTTCGATGTGAAGCTGCGTGCGATTGAGAACCTGTGGAGCGCAGGCGTAGACATTGTGCCGGTCATCACGATTCTGAACGGCATCAATAACGAACAGGTGGGGCACGTGGTTCAGTTCGCGCTGGACAATCCTAAGAAGATTCCGTTCCTGTCGTTTCAGCCGGTGTCTTTCACGGGACGCGACGAGGCAATTACCGACGAGCGCCGCATAGCACAGCGGTACACTCTCTCACACCTGGCGCATGATGTGAAATCGCAGACCGGCATTGGCGAACCAGTGCGCGACTGGTTCCCGATCAGCTTCATGAGCACGTTTTCCGACTTCGCCGATCTGGTACACGGTCCGGCCGCGGATTGGGGACAACTCAGTTGCGGCTGCCATCCGAACTGTGGCATCGGGATGGCCATCATGTGCGACAAGGAAACGAAGGAATCCGTGCCGGTGACCGCCTTCCTGCATGCGGACCAGCTTGCGAAGGACATTGCGCACATTAACGACGCCGCGCGCGGGCGCATTCTTTCGGTCGCAGGCGTGACGCTGGCGCTGCTGCGCAATTACGATCCGTTCAAAGCTCCGAGACACTTCCGATTGACAGATCTGATCGCCAAATTCGACAAGTGCTTCGGGATGAGCAAAAAGGCGACGCAAGGCGGCTACGGCAAGGTAACAGGCGACCGGACACTGGATGACATCCAGAAGCGGCGCAGAGATCGCTGGAACTTCCTTTTTGTTGCTGGAATGTGGTTCCAGGACCTGTTCAACTACGATTTCAGGCGCACGGAGCAGTGCATTATCCCCTATGCCACGCAGGAGGGCGAGATTTCGTTCTGCGCGTATAACACGGGTGTGGGCTGGCGCAACATCATCGAAAAAATGCATATGACGGCAACGCTCACCAAGTGGTACGACGAGCATGGCCGCCACGAAATTTTCGCGGGCAATAAGACGGTTCCGCTGGCGACGAAGGACCACAACCTGGTTCTGAATCAGGAGCATGTCAATGCCGACCGGCAGCACGACTTAGAGCAGCTTGGAATTGCGAAGAATGCGCGCGAAGAGAAAAAGCGTGCCCGCGACGAGGCCCTAAAGCAGAAGCTTGAGAACGAGAGGATGGCGCGGCTGTACCGCGAGCACATTCTGGGCGAAAAGAAGGTGGAAGGGTTTGTACCGCTGGACGGTTTGCTAGGTTCGACCCCGAAACCGGCGGAAGCCGAAAAGCGGGAAGAAGTCGGAGCGATGGGCGACTAGATAGCGTACCAAGAGAAAAGTAGTCTGGTTACTCCAAACCGTCGGGTCGAAAGATTTGGCGGTTTTTTGTGTGAATGCCGAGGACTGAATGCCTTTGGCTGTGTTATCTGTTTTGCCGCCTTGATCAAGCAGCACAAATTTATGGATCAGAAGGCGAGTAAGAGCGCCGCGAGGATATTAGCCGGTGACCTGAAGTTCACCGCTGCACGCTGAAGCCGTACGCCACGGCATCATGGCCCCTGAGATGGAGAAGAGGGCACGACTGCGTGTTCGACATTCTTTGTAACGATTTCACTCTCCTGTACACTTCTTCCTATGGAGGACACGAATTGAATCGTTTATTCGGAGCGGTTGTACTGGCCGGGCTGACGGCGGGCGCGCTGTTTGCCGACGTCACCTACAACGAAACGATGAAGTATACCGGGGGAACCATGCTGGATATGGTTCACCGGATGGCGAGCATGCCAATGCTCGGCCGGATGGCCGGAGGGAATCTCAAGACTGCATTTCAAGACCAGAATTACAGCATCTATATCAAAGGGTCGAAAATGGCCAGGCTGGGCGGATCTTTCTCGACCATCTACGATCTCGACGCCGGTACCATCACCACCATTAACAACGAGAAGCAAACCTATACGGTGCAAACATTCGATGAGTTGCGGCAGCAGATGGAAAAGATGCAGGAGCGCATGAATCGCGGGCAGGCGCCGAAGATGGATTTCGATATTAAATTGGAAAACACCGGCGAGAAGCGGCAAATCAATGGCCAGACGGCGACCGAGACAGTGATAACGATGACCGCCAAATCGGCCAGTGCAAGCGGTCAGATGGTTGTGAAGGTGCATGCATGGCTAGTGCCGCCCGATGCGGCGATGCATGAAGCGGTTGATTACTCGAAGCGCCTGGCGGAAAAATTCCAATACGCTTTCGCAGGCTTTTCACCCGCCATGGGCGGCGCCGGGGCGGGCATTAACGCTGCCATGAAGGAGGCTATGAATCAGAACGGATATCCGGTTCTGACGGATGTGGAAGTAAGCGGCGTATCATCCCCTATGGCAGGAATGATGGGTGGCGGCAATAACAACGACCCGAATGCTCCAGCGCTTCAAATGGAGACACAAAGCTCGAACTTTTCGACGGGCGGTGTCGACGATTCAAAGTTCAGCATACCGGCCGGATACAAACAGCAGAAGCCGAGGCATTAAGAACGGCCCGGAAAACCAAAGCCCGCTGATCAATAACGATCGGCGGGCTTTTCTTTTGAAGAGACGAACTACTCTATTTCGCGGGGGCGCTTTTTGCGATTCCGCTTGCGGGCGAGAGCTTCTTTTGTACGACGCTTTTCTCCGGGTTTCAGATAGAACGAATGCCGTTTGATTTCTTTGACGATATCTTCCTGCTGAACCTTGCGCTTAAAGCGCCGCAGCGCGCTTTCGAGCGTCTCGCCATCTTGCAGATGGACTTCTGCCAAACTGTAAATTCACCTGCCTTCCGGTAGGCCCGTCCAGAGCGGGCGAATTTTTATTGTACCGTGAGCGATATTCGCAAGGCTTTCGCGCCAGAGGAAGTGCCCATTTCTCGCGAACCACGGCCAAATACTCTCTCCTGCTAAATTGAAAGTTCGCGACACGCGATTCGGGATACAAGCACTTCCACATGCGTGTAACCCGATCCATTTTTCCTTTAGGACAGATTACGAATGGAAATTGTCAAAGTACTCGGCAGAGAGATTCTGGATTCGCGCGGCAATCCGACGGTTGAAGCAGATGTGCATCTTGCGGATGGAACAATTGGCCGCGCGGCAGTTCCTTCTGGCGCTTCGACCGGCGAGCATGAGGCGGTAGAACTTCGCGATAACGACAAGGGGCGCTATCTGGGGAAGGGCGCACTCAAGGCGGCCGAGAATATCACGAAGGTGCTTTCTCCTGCGCTGGCCGGCCTGGATGCGGCCGATCAAACGCTGGTCGATCGAAAGATGTTGTCGCTGGATGGCACATCAAACAAGAGCAAGCTGGGCGCGAACGCGATTTTGGCGGTTTCGATGGCGGCTGCGCGCGCTTCCGCCGAATCCGAGATGACGCCGCTGTACCGGTATATCGGCGGACTGAATGCGCGGGTCCTACCGGTTCCGATGATGAACGTGATCAACGGCGGAGCCCACGCGGATAGTTCGGTCGATCTGCAGGAGTTCATGATTGTTCCTGTGGGAGCCGCCAAATTTTCGGAAGCTCTGCGCATGGGTACCGAGACATTTCACAACTTGAAGGCGGTGCTGAAGAAACGAGGCTACTCGACCGCGGTGGGCGACGAAGGCGGATTTGCGCCCAGTCTGAAATCGAACGAAGAAGCGCTTGAAGTGCTGATGGAGGCGATCTCGAAAGCAGGCTATAAAGCGGGCGAGCAGATTGCAATCGCGCTCGATCCCGCGAGCAGCGAGTTCTACGACAAAGATAAAAGGAAATATGTCTTCAAGAAGTCCGACAAGAGCGAAAAGACAGCCGAGCAGATGGTGCAATTTTTGTCGAACTGGGCCAGCCAATATCCAATTATTTCGATTGAGGACGGGATGGCCGAAGACGATTGGGATGGTTGGAAGCAATTGACGGAGGCGCTTGGAAAGAAGATTCAGCTTGTTGGCGATGATTTGTTTGTGACAGACTCGAAGCGCCTGCAGGAAGGCATTGATCGGGGAATCGCAAATTCCATTCTGGTGAAGGTGAACCAGATCGGGTCGTTGACGGAAACGCTGGAGACAATGCGGCTTGCCATCGGCGCAGGCTATACAACCGTTGTTTCCCACCGGTCCGGAGAAACCGAGGATTCATTTATCGCCGATCTCGCGGTGGCAACAAATGCGGGGCAGATCAAAACAGGATCGGCAAGCCGAACAGACCGGATCGCCAAGTATAACCAGCTTCTTCGGATCGAAGAGGAGCTTGGGGATGCGTCAGTTTATCTGGGCAGAAAAGCGTTTCATCAGTAAACTATGGCAAAACTGAAGCCGCTGGTTCTGACGATTCTGGATGGTTGGGGTTTTTCGCCGGCGCTGGAAGGCAACGCGATCGCGCTTGCCAGAAAGCCGAATTACGATTACCTGCTGAAGACTTACCCAAGCACCCTGATTCACACGTCCGGCCCTTACGTGGGATTGCCCGAAGGACAAATGGGCAATAGCGAAGTGGGGCACATGAATATGGGCGCGGGCCGGGTGATTTACATGGATGTGACGCGAATCGATCTGCTGATTCGTTCGGGTGAATTCTTTGTAAACCCGGTGCTTACCAATGCCATGAAGAAGGCCGAGGGCCACAGGCTACATTTCCTGGGGCTATGCAGCGATGGCGGCGTTCACGCCCAGCTCACGCATTTGTATGCGCTGCTTCAGATGGCGAAGAACCATGGCCTCAGAGACGTGTTCGTGCACTGCTTTATGGACGGCCGCGATACTCCGCCGGAGAGCGGAGCAGGGTACCTCGAGCAGCTCGAAAAGAAGATGCGCGAAATTGGTGTTGGGAAGATTGCTTCGGTTTCGGGCCGCTACTATGCAATGGATCGCGACAAGCGATGGGACCGTATTGAGCGCGCGTTCGGAGCCATGGTGCTGGGAAATGGCGTGAAATTTCAGTCCGCGGTGGAGGGTGTGCGCAGTTCCTACGAGCACAAAGTAACCGACGAATTCATCGAACCGATAACCATTGTCAACAGCCGGGATGAGCCGGTTGGCTTGATCCGCGAAGACGATAGCGTGATGATGTTCAACTACCGGGCGGACCGGGCGCGCGAAATCACCACGGCGCTTACCGATGCTTCGCTCGAGAGGCCTTCGCGATCGCTGGTTCCGAAAAACCTGACGTACACGATGATGACGCAGTACGACAAGAATTTGCCGCTGCCATTCGTGCTCCCGCCGGAGCATCCCAACAACATTCTGGCCGAAGTGATGGAACGGGCCGGCTGGAAGAATCTGCGGATAGCGGAAACCGAGAAATACGCTCACGTCACCTATTTCTTCAACGGCGGAAATGAGAAGCCCTACAAGGGAGAAGAGCGTGAGATGGTAGCGTCGCCTAAGGTGGCAACCTACGATCTGATGCCAGAGATGAGCGCCGGAGGGATCACGGAAAAAGCCGTCAAAACGATTGATCAAAACGAATTCGATGTAATCGTGATGAACTACGCGAACGCGGACATGGTGGGACATTCCGGCAAGCTGGAGCCGACGGTTCGCGCGTGCGAAGCCGTGGACGCAGGGCTGGGAGAGATCCACAAAGCTCTGAAGCGGAGCGGCGGGACCTGGCTGGTCACGGCCGATCACGGCAACGCGGAAATGATGGTTGATCCGGTGACCAGGGGTCCGCACACCTATCACACGACGAATCCTGTTCCGCTGATTTTAATGGCGAACGGCGAGATGCGACTGCAGCCCAACGGCGCATTGAAAGACATCGCTCCCACAATCCTCGGAATACTCGACCAGGAGCGACCGAGACAGATGGCGGGCAAAGATTTGCGCGTGAAGATTCCCGATTAAGGATCTGCTGTCCCTAAATTCGACCGAAGCTCCACACCGAATACACCGCCACCAAGGCTGGACGAGTAATCACACCTAGAAAAGCCGCCAGGATAGTCTAGTTCCGCGAACCTTTCCGCCTTTCCCGGAGCGCACGGATTTCGATCTGCACGCCAAATGAAATCAGTTCGGATCCTGCCTACAGCGACAATGGAATTCTAGCTATGTCGCGCTTCGAATGGATAGTCGCGCTTCGTTATCTTCGCGCCAAGCGAAAGCAGACCGTCATTTCCGTTATCACGGTGATCTCCATCCTGGGCGTAGCTGCTGGCGTGGCAGCATTGATCATCGCGCTTGCGATTAACAACGGGTTTCAGAGCACGCTCGAAACCAGCCTTCTCAGCGCCACGGCGCACGTTAGCATTCTGGAGCGTAACCCGAGCTTCGGCATAGAAAATTGGCGGCAGCTACTTCCCAAGCTGGAGCGTTTGCCCCACGTGATCAGCGCGACTCCAGGATTGTACGGCCAGATCGCGCTTAAGGGCCCGGTGCTCGGTTCAGGCGCAATTTTGAAGGGCGTTCCGCTGGGCCACGGAGCGGCGGTACCTCAGATGCTGCAGCACTTGAAATCCGGATCGCTTGCCAGCTTCAACGCCCGGAAGGGCGAGTACGGGATTGTGCTCGGCTCACGACTGGCGGAGCAAGCGGGCGTTGTCCTGCACAGTCCGGTCACGGTAATCAGCTATCAGGGCCAGCTCACGCCAATCGGAGTCGTACCCAGCCTTTTCCACTTTCGTGTGATGGGCATCTTCGAATCGGGACTATACGACCTCGATTCCACCTGGGCGTTCACGTCGCTTCCGGCCGCACAGCGCGTGCTGGATCTGAACGATGTGGTCAATACCATCGAACTCCGGCTGGACGACATTTTTGACGCGCCGGAGGTGGCTCGTCAGGCCGAACAGATCATCGGACCCAAGCTCACAGCATCAACCTGGATGAATCAGAACCGTTCGCTGCTGAACGCGCTCAAGCTTGAGAAAACCGTCAGCATCGTCACCGTCGGCCTGATCGAATTGATAGCAGCACTGAATATCCTGGTAGTTCTGGTTATGCTCGTGATGGAGAAGCATCGCGACATTGCCATCCTTATGTCGATGGGCACACGCAGAAAACAGATCCAGCGTATATTCGTTTTGCAGGGCCTGATCATCGGTGCGGTTGGATGCACTATAGGGCTGGCGCTCGGCTACACTGTGACCGCACTTTTCAATCACTATCATTGGCTCAAGCTCGACGAGCAGATTTACTCCATCAGCTATGTTCCGTTTTTGAGTCATTGGACGGACGGCATCTGGGTGGCGGCTCTGGCTCTCTTGACCAGCTTTTTCGCTACCCTTCACCCGTCCAGGAGTGCATCCCGCATTGCTCCGGCCGAGTCACTCCGTTATGAATAGCTGATGACTCAGGCCCCGTCCGCGTTCCGCCGCTACCAACTAATTGTTCTGCTATTCGCGGCCATTACCTTTCTGGGATGCATCGTCAACCCTCCATCCCTGATGGATGATGTCGATTCCGTGCAAGCGAGCATCGCGCGAACGATGCTTCGAACGGGGGACTGGGTCACGCCCCATCTCGATGGGATCAAGTACTTCGAAAAGCCTCCGCTGAAGTATTGGCTGATTGCAATATTTTTCAAGCTCTTCGGCGTCCACGATTACATCGCGCGGCTGCCGGAAGCGATTCTGGACATTCTTCTCTGCTGGCTCACCTTCCGAATTGGCGTTTGGGCGTTCGGTAACCGTACCGGGTTGTATGCGGGACTGGCACTCTCCACCTGTCTGGGCTTGTTTCTATTCACGCGCGTTCTCTTCGCGGACTCGCAACTCACGCTCACTATTGCGCTAGCGATGTGGTCGTTCTTAAGGGCTGTAGATCCTGAGGAGCGACGCCCGCGCGTGTGGGGCTTGGTTGCTTGGGCCAGCATCGGTGTGGGACTTCTCTTCAAGGGCCTGATCGGCGCAGTGTTTCCGTTCGCCTCGGCTTTCCTTTATTTGCTCTTTACACGGCAGTTATTCCGGAAAGAGACCTGGCGGCGGCTCGTGCCGGGCTGGGGCATTTTAGTCCTGCTGGCCATAGCGGCGCCGTGGCACATCCTCGCGACACTGCAGAATCCGCCGTATCTGTACTTCAGCATGCACAGCGGACCCGGCAGTTATCACGGCTTCTTCTGGTTTTATTTTTTCAACGAGCATATCCTTCGATTCTTAAACCGCCGCTACCCGCGCGATTACAATACCGTTCCGCGGCTGTACTTCTGGTTGTTTAATCTCCTCTGGTTGTTTCCGTGGAGCGTTTACTTCCCCGTCCTGTTGCGGCTACGATACCGGGGAGCCGATCGAGCCTCCCGCACGCGCCTATTCGCGCTGTGCTGGATCGGGTTCCTGATGGTCTTTTTCAGCTTCTCTACCACTCAGGAGTACTATTCGATGCCGATCTACCCCGCGCTTGCGCTGTTGCTGGCTTGCGGAATGGCCTCGGCGACCCCGGCAATCCGCGCTTGGCTCCGGCGGGGGGACATTCTCCTTGGCACGCTTTGCGCCCTCGCGTCCGCGGCCATTACTTACATCCTGGTCCATGTTTGGACCCTGCCCACGCCAGGCGACATTTCGGACGCGCTGCACGAACAGAGTGAGTCCGCGTACACGCTCTCGCTGGCTCACATCGGCGATTTGACGCTTCATTCTTTTGCGTACCTGCGCTCGCCTCTTATCGTGGCCGCGGTCGGTTTCCTCATCGGCCTGTTTGGAGTTCTGCTATTGCGGCGCGGCCGGCGGTTTATGGCAGTAGCGGCAATGATGGTTGTATTTTTCCAGGCGGCTCGCCTCGCTCTGGTAGCTTTTGATCCTTACCTGTCCTCGCGGCCGCTAGCGGATGCGCTGCTTAAATCGCCGCCGGGACAGCTTATTGTGGACGATCAATACTACACGTTTTCATCTTTATTCTTTTACGCAGATACAAAGGCGTATTTGCACAATGGGCGAATTAACAATTTGGAGTATGGGTCCTACTCGCCGGAAGCGCCGGACATCTTCATTGACGACAGCCAGCTTGCCCGAATGTGGCATGAACCCACCCGCTATTATCTGGCGGTTACGGGAACGGCTCTCCCGAGAATCGAGCAGGTGATTGGTAAGGACGACTTCACCGTTGTGAAAGAAAGCGGCGGCAAGTACCTGCTGGTAAATCAGGGCGTCGCGAAATCTGCCCTGCTGAGCAAGCCTGATTTGTGATTCCAGGCGCTAACATAGGGATGTGCAGCGGGATGTGAAGCGGACAGCATTGATTGCCGTTGCGGCCATTCTCTTTGCAGGCCTGTTCGCTATCGATTACAAGGGCTACCAAAGCCTGAAGGCGATGAAAGCGCAGGTGGCTGCATTGAGCCGGGAAGCGCATGAGGCGAGCGCCGTGGCGCAGCGGGAATCGGCGTCCGCCCAGGCTGCATTTCAAAAAGCGGATGAGGCAGCAAGGGGCGCTCGATTGGCCGCCAATGGACGGCAGCAGGCTGAGGAGCAGCGCCAACAGGCCGAAACCGGGCGTGCTCAAGCCGTTACGGAAGCTCAGCAGGCGGCCGACCGGGCCAAGCAAGCTCAAGAGCAAGTGGCCCAGATGCGGCAGGAGCGCGAGCAGGAACTGAACCGTATGCAAGAGGCCCTGAATAGCGTGGTGGAGACGCATCGGACCCCAAACGGCATGGTGATGGTTTTGCCGGACTCGATTTTCCGGTTCAACTTCGATAGCGCGGACCTGAATCCGAAAAACCGGGAATTGTTGAGCCGCATTGCGGGCATTCTGCTTGTTTCAAAGGGCTACGGTCTCTCGGTCTTCGGCTACACCGACGATGTAGGGACACCGGAATACAATCAGCAGTTGTCGGTGCGGCGCGCCAAGGCGGTGGAAGATTACCTGGTGCAATCCGGTATTGACCGGTCGATCATCAACATTAAGGGTTACGGAAAGAGCAACCCGATTGTCCCAAGCACTACCGCCTCGGCGAGAGCAAGAAACCGCCGCGTCGAGATCGCCCTGACAGAGAGTTCTATCCATTTTGAAGGCGAAGCGCCGGGTACGACTCATTGAAACGATTGAAAGGGGCCATTGAGATAGAGAACGCCTGAAAACGGCGTACACTGGTCGCTTCCATCGATGGAGATTAGATACAGCGAGATCGCTCCGGGGAAAGTTGTGGTTACGATCACGGGCAAGATTATGTTGGGCCCGGAGAGCGAACAGGTTGTAGATCTGACTGGGGATTTGCTGCGCGATGGCAAGCGCACCATCATCTTCGATATCTCCGGCGTTACTCGGATTGATAGCACCGGGATAGGGCGATTCATCTCCTGCTACCGGGAGATTGCGGCGGCCGAGGGGGAAATGCGCATAGCGGGGGCGGCGAATTATTTGTTTCAAGCTTTTCACGTGTGCCAACTGGATAAGGTATTCAGGTTCTATCCGGATTTAGAAGAGGCTTGCAAACCGGGATAGCGCACCTCCGAAGCTGAGCAATTGTGATAACCTCCTGGCTAGCATCCGGCCCCCATGCCCACCAGGACAATCCTGATTGCAGACGACGATCCTGACATTCACTATCTGCTTGCAGCAGCGTTGGCAAGTGAAGACTACCGGATCGAGGATGCCTCGGATGGAGAGGAGGCGCTTTCTTACTTGCAGGCCAATGCTTGCGATTTGGTTATTACCGACATACGGATGCCGGGGTTAGATGGCCTGCAGTTGCTGCACAAAATCCGCGAGACACGGCCCGGCACAAGGGTTCTGGTGATGACGGCGGAAAGCACACCGGCGAGCGTAATCAGTTCGCTGCGCGACCACGCGATCGGTTACTTCAGCAAGCCATTTTCGCTGGACGCCGTAGCCGATACGGTTGCTCGGGCGCTGCGCGCTCCGCCTGCGCTCGACGACATCGAAGTGTTATCGGCTATTCCGCAATGGATCTCACTCCAACTTCCCTGCAAGGTGGAGATAGCGGACCGGCTCATTACATTTATGCAGGAGATAGGGACAGATCTCGCTCCGCAGGAACGAGAAGACATTGGTGCGGCTTTCCGGGAACTGCTTATGAACGCGATCGAACACGGCGGCCATTCGGATCCGCTAAAGACGGTTCGGGTGGATTATATTCGAACCGCCAGGTCGATGATCTACAAGATATGGGATCCGGGCGAAGGATTTTCGTTTGACGAATTACGGCATGCCGCGGTTTCGAATGGGCCTGATGCGCCGTTCGAGCACTTCGAAGAACGGACCCGCCTGGGTCTGCGCCCCGGCGGGTTCGGCATTCTCTTGAGCCGCAATCTGGCCGATGAGCTGATCTACAACCAAAAAGGGAACGAAGTGATGCTGATTAAGTACGTGAGCACGGCGAACCAAAAAGCAACTCATTAACGATTCCGAAACGCCACCTCGACTGTGTCCAGGTACTGCGAAAGTATCGCAGTCTCGCTTCGGATATTCTGGTCATTTCGACTTTCCGCGGCGAGTTCTAGGTGTTCGCCGATAGCCGTTATTTCTGGAAATCCGTATCCCGCTCCTGATCCATGCATTTTATGGCCGAGGGTGCGAATGGTTTCGTAATCGGCCTCATCCAGCGCCTTCGAAATGGCCTGGAGGTCGCGACGACGGCTTTCCAGATAACCGGGAACCGCCGCCTGCAAGCGGGTATCGACGGTCACGCGGACTCTTTCGGATTGGTTCACTTCATTCGCATGCACGGACGGAGTGTGGCTGTATTTTGCCAGCGCTGCCAGCAGCGATTTCCGGCGAATCGGCTTAATCAGGTAGGCGGTACAACCGGATTCCCTGCTCTTTTCGATCTCCTTTTGGCGAGCGTAGGCGCTAAGCGCAACCACGGGAGTTGGGATTGCCTGCTTATCCCGCTCCCATTCCCGAATTCGCTGGGTTGCGGTGTAGCCATCCATAACCGGCATCTGGAGATCCATCAGGACGACGTCATATTGCCCCGACTGGAACTTCTGAACGGCGACTTCGCCATTCGGGGCAACTTCAATGGTGCATCCTGAATTCCTCAGATACGAACGGATGAGGAACAAGTTATCTTCCGAATCATCAGCCAGGAGGATGCGCAGCGAAAGCTGACCCGATAGCGGGTGCGAGTCCTCTTCAGCGTGCTGGATCGCAGTCCCGCTGCTGGACTGACTAAAAGCTGCCTGAATCGCCGCCAGCAGCTCAGGCCGTTGGATTGGCTTGACTAAATATGCTTCTATTCCGAGACTGCGGCAGCGGGCGGTATCGCCAAGGCGGTTGTCGGAAGTCAACATGAGAACCGTGGCCGCCGCAAGGTTAGGATGGTTTTGCATCTGTTCAGCCACCTGAAACCCATCCATGCCAGGCATTCGACAATCCAGCAGAACCAAGCCATACGGTTCTCCCGCCTGGCTGGCGCGGGTTAACTCCGCTAGCGCCTGTTCACCGCTTTCCGCAGTGGTGAGCACGCTGCCCCAGCCGGCGACCGCCTCCGCCAAGATCAAACGGTTCGTCGCATTATCATCAACGATAAGCGTACGCAGCCCCTTCAGGTCCAACCGCTGGGCTGGCCGGCGCACGGATGTGCGAGGAATTTCGAATTGGGCCGTGAAGTAGAAGGTGCTTCCGAGGCCCACTTCGCTTTCCACCCAAATACGGCCGCCCATCCGCTCGACCAGGTATTTAGAAATAGCCAAGCCCAGACCGGAGCCTCCGTATTTCCGAGCGGTGGAGGCGTCAACTTGAGTGAAACTCTCGAATATTTCGGTGAGCTTATCCCCCGGAATGCCAACGCCCGTATCGGAAACTGCAAACCGAAGGGATAGCTGCTGGCCGCTATCCGGCTGCCGTTCGACGCGCAACACGACTTCGCCCTTCTCTGTGAACTTGACCGCGTTCCCGACAAGGTTCATCAGCACCTGGCGGAGCCGGCTGGGGTCCCCGCGAAGGCCGGTGGGGACGTCCGGCATGACACGGCAGGCTAGTTCGAGCCCCTTTTCATGCGCGTGCAGTCCCAGAAGCTCACAAACTTTATCAAGCGTTTCGGTGAGATCGAAATCGATGTGCTCAAATTCGACGTGGCCCGCCTCTATCTTCGATAGATCCAGTATGTCGTTCAGCAAATTAAGTAGATTCGTTCCAGCACGACGGAAAATTCTGACGTACTGGCGCTGCTCGGTTGTGAGAGCGGTCTCCCAGAGAAGATCTGCCATGCCGATGATGGCGTTCATGGGCGTGCGGATCTCGTGGCTCATCTGGGCCAGGAAATCACTTTTACTCCGATTCGCGCTTTCCGCCGCTTCTTTCAATTTCCGGATGCTTTCCTCCGAACGCTTTCGTTCCGTGATATCCCTCGCATCCGCGTAAATTTTTTGCTGATCCAGCAGAGGAGTCGCGTTCCACAGCAGCCACCGGTAGCTGCCATCTTTGCAGAGATAGCGGTTCTCGAAAGAGATCGTATCGACGCCGCTGTAGATTTTCTTCATCTCCGCGATGGTGGCATCCCGATCATCTGGATGCACGAAATCCAGAAAAGGACGAGCGCGGAGCTCTTCGGTTGTGAAACCAAGGGTTTGTTCCCAAGCCGGATTCAGTCGTCTGAAATATCCTTCAAAATCGGCGACGCAAAGCATGTCGAGCGATGTCGAGAAGAACCGTTCCAGCGGCTCGTCGGCTTTTTTTCGTTGAGCGAGATCCGCTTCCAACTCCGCAATCTTGCGCCGAAGCCGGTCCAGTTCTGTCCGCTCGGGATTGGTTCGTGCTTCGGAACTCATAAAGCGCATGGCACGCAGCCATGTAGGGCGGCAGAGCGGAGGGCCGATGCCTCCGCTCTGTTTCTGCTGATATTACGGCGTGTATAGATTGCGAAGCCTGAATACCCGGTAAAGTCCTATATCGGCGAAGCTCTTATAGACAGAGGTTCCGGAAGGCGTTACCTCAAACGTATGGCTGGTATGCGGCGAACCCACAAACCCGGCCTGATACCAATAGTTTCCATTGGACAGTAAAGATGCAGTCCCTACCGCGAACGATTGTACGCCCAAATCGACGTTCACAACCGGCGTAGCGATCATGTTTGTTTCATCAAGTCGCCAGGCCTGCCCACGGGCGTTCCCGCCGAAACTAAGAATCCTGAGGTTGCCGTTATCGAATAAGGTCAATAGCCCATTGCTTCCTATCTCGGCATCGTGCTCATAGGAGAACCAGTCGCTGGCAGGAGCGCCGCCTCCGAGGCTGAAGTTGCCCCCCGCACCCAATCTCCAGATGATATTCCCGGTTCCCGATCCATTCCTATAGTCAATCTTCACCACCCAGGATTGGTGGCGGACGGAGGCGATGAGGCTCCCATCTTTCGGCTCGTAGAAGACGGAGTTAATGTGTGTCCAGTCATTCGCCATGGTGTAAAGATGGCCGCTCGCATCCGTGTTGTAGAACTTCGGGGGACACCCTCCTTGAGGGATCTTACAGACGTCATTGCCGAGCGCCTTTCTCTTGATATCAAGGTGATCAAAAGCATCCCAGGCCCAGACCACCTGGAAATTTCTATCCAGAATCAAAACGACGTCGCCCAACACATCCACCGGGCCCGAGCCTTGGTCTCTAACTTCTTCATCGGTGGCCAGGGTGGCAGTATATCCGTTCGGCAGCCGGTAGCCTTCGTGACTGAAATAGATTAGGCGAGCAGGCGATTTTCCCTGCGCTGCGCGTATCGTATTGAGTTCCTGGTTAGCAATGCTCCAGTTCGTCTCCCGGATGATATTGCCAGCCATATCGAATTCCCGGAAAAGCTTCTGGTCTCCGGTCATGTCGCCGTCGTTAATCCCGAGGAAGGTGCCGCCTGGCGCCATCCGAACCAGATACCCACTCCCAAAATGCGCAGGGAGGAACCAGACGATATTCTGCTGCAAATCAGTCGCCCAGGGACCACTTCCGCCACCGCACTTCAGCTCGAAAGGATAACTGATGCTGGTCGGAGCCTCCGGGGCCTTCACGACGGAAGAGGTGAAGGTAGGAAAACTGCCTGGCACGCTGCCGGTCTTGAAACTTAGCTGCGGCCCTGGAGTATCGAACGGACCATTGAAAAGGTCCTGTTGGAGCGTATAAGTTGTGTTCGCTCTCATGCCGCCGATATAGAAGTTTACGCTTAGTCCGTTACAGGGCTTCAATGGCGTCATCTGCCAGGCAGGGTCTGAAGCCGATTTAAAACGAACACGCGCCTGTTTCGGCGAACTGCAAGGCGGAACGGAATAGAGAGCCACCAGCGGATTGCGTGTCGAGGAGACCACCGGCGAGCTGCCGGAGATTCTGGAAGTAACGAAAATTGCCTCGGTGGTCGAGCCGGAAGCTCCTGTTGAAGATCTGGCTACGACCTTAACGTCATAGGAGCCCTCATGACTGCTGGGGGTCCAGTCGAAGGTATTGACGTGATAAAAGTCCTTTACCACCGAGAAGGACGAACTACCTGCGGGCGCAACATCGAACTGATAGACGAATTGCGCACCCGAATTCGTTGAATCGGTGGCTGTCGCCGTGAAGGAGACGGTGCCCCCAACCGGAACGCTCGATTCCGTATGCGATAACGTCACATTTACAGCGCCAAAGGCGGAAGCCGCAGTCAACCCCGCCCCGAGCATGAGCACAGGCACGACCGCCCGCCATCGAAGCACCGACCTGCGTCCGAAGTAAACCAGAAAGCTCAAGAGTACGAGACCCGACAGCAGCCCAAAACCTGGCTCGGGTACGGTCGGAGGCGGAGGAGGTGGGGGCGTACCGCCGGTCAGACTGCTCAGATCACCGAGTTCCAGTCCATCATGTATCGCTCCGTTCGGCGTTCGCGAATCGCCTGCGATATCGATCGTACCGATCAGGCCCACGGATGTAGTCGATAGGCTGAAGTGATACACATTTGAAAAACTTCCCGCAAAAAACGTTTTATCGGAACTGTCGAAGGCCAGGCCATAAAGTCCGGCGAACCCGGTGTGAAAAGTGGAAATAATGTTTCCCGCCGCATCACGTTCATCGATGCCGTCCGAAGCATCCCCCTCTGTCGTAAACAGGTTCGTCCCATTGCTGGTAATGCCGATGGACGTGGCCGAGCTGTAGCCCGTTGAAAACGAGCCTTTGACAGCGCCCGAAGTGGAAACTTGATAGACATCTCCGTTGTAACCGGATAGCCAGAGCGTCCCGCTACTACCGGAAGTCGCATCCGCAATCAGGTAAGGCACCGTAAACGAACTCACCGCGTGCTGGTTTTTGTCAAATGCGGTAATTGTGCTCGAACTTAACGTGGTTACATCCGGCTGAACAACATAAAGTAAGCCGTCCTGTATCACGCCCGCCGAAGCGCCATTCGGCCCAAAATCCTGCTGAAAAACTCCGGAAGTGGAATAAATCTGAAGTGGGGTTTGTGCGTTAAAGCCCACTAGAAGAGAATCCGCGCAAGCGGGGACTAAGCACGCAAATAGCGCGGCCCAGAAAGATGTTGCCAGAAGGGTTGTAAATCTCACTGTTCCTCTCAATCCGTTGATCTAGCTTAATTCCGACAAAGCGATGCCGGTAAGACACCAATTTAGATCAAAGCGTTACGAGCATATCAGACGGCGAGCAATGGCGAGTACTATCGGATCAGCTAATTTTTTGGTCCAGTTCTGCCCAACGGCTGTATAGATTATCAATTACCGCTTGAGCCTGGTTCATCATCTGGTAAGCCTGCTCCAGACGTTTTGGATCGCGGAGAATATCCGGGTCTTCGAGGGCAGCGCACCGCTGAGCGAATTCGCGCTCGGCCTCGGTGATTCGCTGCTCGATGGATTGGAACTCCCGGTTCTCGAGATAGGAAAGCTTCTTCTTCGCGGGTGGGAAACTTCGTTCCGCAGTACCGGACGGGCTGTTTCGCCTCGTAGCGGCACTGCCAGCGTTCCAAACTTCCCACTGCGAATAACTGGCGAAGCTCTCGGCGTTGCCTTGGCCATCCAACCCCACAACGACGGTAGAAACACGATCCAGCAGATACCGATCATGCGTGACAAGGATCAGGGCGCCCTCAAACTCCAGCAAAGCCTCTTCGAGGATCTCCAATGTGGGGATGTCCAGATCATTTGTCGGTTCATCGAGCAGCAGGAGATCCGCGGGTTGCAGCATCAATCCGGCGATCAGGACGCGTGCTCGCTCGCCGCCGGATAGACGCCCGACCGGCTGGTTCAGCTGATCGCCCGAAAACAAGAACCGGGCCGCCCACGAGGCAACGTGAATTGTGCGGTCCTGATAGACCACGGAATCGGCGGCAGGGGCCAGTGTTTGGCGAAGCGTCAGGTTGGGGTCAAGAAACCGGTTCTGATCGAAGTACACGACGCGCAGCGACGGAGCTCGGAGTATTTCACCGGCATCGGGCTCAATTTCTCCGCGGACCAGGCGAAGAAGCGTTGTCTTGCCGCTTCCGTTGGGGCCGACCAGACCGACGCGCACTCCGGCCGTGATGGTGAAGCCGGTGTTCTTCAGAATTTGGCGATCGCCGAAGCAAAAGCTCACGTCTTTGAGCTCTACCAGACGCTTCGTTTTGTGATCGCTGGCATTGAAGTCGATACCCGCTGAAGAGGTGCGCGCCCGGCTGTTCAGATTGTCAAGCTCGTCCATCAGCGTATGCGCGGCGTCAATACGAGCCTTGGCTTTGGTAGCCCTGGCTTTTGGACCGCGACGCAGCCATTCCAGTTCGGTCCGAACCCGGTTTTCCAGGGCTTCCTGGCGTTTCGCCTGGGCCAATAGGAAGTCGTTCTTCTTTTCGAGAAAAACGCTATAATTCCCGTGGACGCGCAACATACCATCCGCATACACCCGATTCAATTCAGCCATTTCCGTCGCGATATTTTCAAGAAAGTAGCGATCATGACTGACGACAATGCAGGCGAATCGGGAGACCTGGAGAAGATTCTCGAGCCACTCGATTCCCGCAAGATCCAGGTGATTTGTAGGCTCGTCAAGCAGCAGGATGTCGGGATTCGAAACCACGGCCTGCGCGATGGCGAGCCGCTTTCGCCAGCCTCCAGATAAATCGGCTGCTTTCAGATCGAAGTCTTTGAAACCCGCGCGCCCCAGAATCTCTTCCGGGCGGCGAGGCGCGGAATCGAGAGGCGTCGATCTCCTGAACGCATCTTCGACTACGGATCTGACTGTATCCCCGGGCGCGAAATCGGACTGCTGCGCCACGAAGCCCAAACGCGTGGTTTTGCGCATCGCCACACCGCCGGCATCGGGCTGACATTTTCCGGCGATGATTTCGAGCAGGGTGGATTTGCCGGACCCATTGGGACCGATGAGGCCCAGGCGATCACCGTCGGATAGGTTGAAAGATAGATTCCTGAATAGCGGCTCTGGGCCGTACGCTTTCGCCAGAGCTTCCGCGGTTAATAAGAGCGCCACGCGAGATCAGACGTACTTCGGCTGGTGCTTCATGGCTTCGTCGAGGGTGATGCGGCGCTTCTCGCGGTAAGCGATGTTCGCCATTAGAACGGCGATGGCAGATTTGTATCCGATCTCAACCGGGGCATTCGGCTGCTTGCGCGAACGGACGCAATCGAAAAAGTTGGCCATGTGATTTTGATCGGGCGTGTGACCGGTTTCTGCGGCGCCTTGCGGGCGGTTGACCTTCTCAGGGTAATAGCACGTCTGTTCGCCGCGAGGACGGCCGGTGACCATATCGGTAGAACCCTCGGTATGCTCCACGGTCCCGTCACTGCCGAGCAACCGTTCGCCCAGTCCGAAATGACTGTTACTGAACGTCGATTGCCAGCAAACAACCTTTTCAGGATATTCGAGGGAGACAGTAATCGTATCGGGAACCTGCCGGCCGTCTTTTTCGGACCAGATTCCGCCCAACATGGAAGCCGCGGACGGCAATTCCAGGTTCAGCGCGGAAATGATCCACGCTATCTGGTGGATCATGTTTTCCGTTGTATTGCCGCCGGAGAATTCCCAAAACAATCGCCAGTTAATGAACTTGTATCCATCGAAAGGCGATTTCGGGCGGTTCTGAAGGAAGAGATCCCAGTCAACATGCGCCGGGTTGCAATCGTCCGGCACGGGACGCACCCACTGCCCTTTTCCATGAGGCGTGTTGCGACTCATCCAGGATTCCACCTGCGTTACTTTTCCAAGCATCCCCTGCTCGACCCAACGGCGCGTGTCGGCCAGCGAGCCTGAGCTTTCATGCTGCAGGCCGATTTGCACGACGCGATCCGAATGCCGTGCAGCGTCGCGGCACTTCACCGCCTCAGGGATAGACCAGGTCATCGTTTTCTCGCTGTATAGATCTTTGCCGGCGGAAAGTGCGGCGAGGAAATGGACGGCATGCAAATGCAGCGGCGTGGCAACAATAACGGCGTCGATGTCTTTGCGGTCAAGCAGCTTTCGGTAGTCCACATACGCTTCTACCTTTGGGACGAATTGACGCACCTGGTCGTGCCGGCGGGAGTAAACGTCCGCCATAGCCACACACTCGACGTTTGGCACAGCGATGGCGTGCTTCAAATCTTGTTGCCCTCGCGAACCCGCACCGATAATGCCGATACGGATACGATCATTTGCGCCGACCACGCGCTCGTTCGGCAGGTGACGCGCAGCCACAGATCCAGTAAGAGCAGCAGCCCCACCGGCGATCTTTAGGAAGTTGCGCCGGGTACTTTCGTTTTGCATGAGAACCCTCCCTCTGATTTTCATTTTCTACCGAGTGGAATTCGCCTGGACGGTTCGAAAGGAAGCTTGCTCTCCGGTTGACCTTTGCTCAGCGATTCCGCTTCGATGAATATGCGCTTGATACGGGGATAGGCGGTGCGGATATTTTTCTCCAAGCGATCGACGGCCGCGGTCACTTCGGCCGCGGAAAGGCCATTCTCGAATTCAACATCGAGCGCAAGGAGTATCGATTCCGGGCCGAAATACATGGTCAACGGGCCGGCCACGCGAATCACGGCCTGATCGCTTTCCGCCAGCCGCCGGATTCTATCCAGCGTCTGCTTGTCCATGCCTTCTCCAATCAACAGACCTTTGCTCTCTCGCACCAAGACAACGGCGACCGCTGCCAAAGTGAGGCCGATCAGGATGGACGCGATGCCGTCCAGATAGGGGAGCCCGAAGCGATCCCCGAGAAAGATGCCGAGAAATGCAAAAGCCAGTCCGGCGACCGCCGCGAGATTGTCAAGCAGCACGGTGAAAACCGTCGGATCTTTGCTCGATCGAATGGCGGACCAGAACGCCTTCTTACCTTCGATGCGCCGGAAATCACGCGCCGCAACCGCCACGGTCATGATTTCAAAAACCGCGGCGATGGCCAGAACGGTGTAATCCCAAACTTGACGGGTAGAGCGGTGGCCCTGCACAATGTGACTGATCCCCTCATAAATCGACATTCCGCCGCCGATCGAAAAGATCAGGACAGCGACCATCAAGGTCCAGAAGTAGAGTTCCTTGCCATATCCGAACGGATGTTCGGAATCGGCGGCTCGTGCGCTGGCATGCTTCCCCCAGAGCAACAGAACAGCGTTGCAAGAATCCACAACCGAGTGGATCGCCTCCGCGAGCATAGCGGAACTGCCAGTGACACCCGCTACGACGAATTTGGCCGCCGCGATTCCGAGGTCGCAAGCCAGCGAAACATAGACGGTGCGATTCGATTCGGACGACACCCGTTTGGTAGATGCGTGGGCATCCGCCTTGTTAGCGGAGCGCCTTGATTTGACTGCGCAAAGGAATCATGCTATTGTCCATAGACATATAGGAGATTGCCTGAATGACTTCCACCCATATCTGGAAACGACAGCTTGCGCTCGGCGTACTGGTGCTTGGGTGCGGAGCCTGTCTTCAGGCGCAGGTGGTCGGCGGGTCTATCTCGGGTGTGGTTCACGATGAGACCGGCTCGGTGCTGCCTTTGGTCAACGTCACAATCACGAATTCGGAAACGGGAGCAGAACGCAAGCTGGTAACCGACAATGCAGGACGTTATGCAGCGGTTTCAATTGCCATCGGGCAATATCAAATAGCGGTAACGAAACCAGGCTTCGCCTCCCAAGTGAAGACCGGCATCGATCTGATCGTCGGACAGACCGCAAGCGTTGATTTCACGCTGCCTCTCGGCGAAGTGCGTCAAGTGGTCACTGTCGAAGAAGCACCGGCAACAGTTAACATCTCCACGCAGCAGACTTCGGGATTAGTGAATGAGCGCCAGGTAAAGGAATTGCCACTGAACGGGCGTAGCTACGACGAGCTGATTACGCTAAATCCGGCTATCGTGAACTACTCGTCGCAAAGATCGGGCGGAATCGGCACTTCCAATTCGGCGGTGGGGAATATGTTCGCCGTTTCCGGCCATCGCCCCCAAGAGAACCTTTTTCTGCTGAATGGAATCGAATACACCGGCGCTTCGGAGATCAACAACACTCCGGGAGGCGCAAGCGGGCAGCTATTGGGTGTCGATGCGGTTCGCGAATTTAACGTTGTCACTGACACGTACGGAGCGGAATACGGAAAGCGCCCAGGAGCGCAGATCAGCATTATCACGGCATCGGGTACAAATCAGGTTCACGGGAGCGCATACGAATTCCTGCGCAACAACGATCTGGATGCGCGGAATTTCTTCGATCAGGGCGCGGCGCCGCAGTTCCAACGTAACGAGTTCGGCGGCGCGCTCGGCGGGCCGATTAAGAAGAATAAGCTGTTCGTGTTCGGAAACTACGAAGGATTCCGGCAGCATCTTGGGCTCAGCAACGTCACCCTGGTTCCGAATCAGGCTGCACGCGCCGGTTTTCTACCCGACGCGAACGGGCATCTTGTCCCGGTTAAAATCGCGCCAAGCGCGGCGGCGCTGCTTTCCTTGTGGCCGGTTCAAAACGGGCCGGATTTAGGGGGCGGAATTGGCGAAGCGTTCAATCATCCGCTGCAGACTATACGCGAAGATTTTGGCACTAGCCGGGTGGATTACAACCTCTCTGAAAAAGACACCCTGTTTGGGGTTTATACCGTGGATGACAGCGCAGACGACACTCCCACCATAAATCCGCTGAGCGGAGTCATTGAAACGCTCCGGGAACAGGTCATCAGTTTGCAAGAGCAGCACGTGTTCTCGCCCAACGTGCTAAACACGGCACGAATCGGTTTCTCCCGCGCGGGTTACTTCTTCACGGGCAACACCTCAGTGGATCTGCCGGGCTGGGTAGAGGGCGCGCCGATCGGAGCGGTGGTAGTGGGGGGCGGGACAGCGCTAAATGGAGCTTCGCAGATCAGCCTGGCAGGCACAAACGCTGGAAGCAATCTGTCGGCGGTACGTAATTTATTTACATACGACGATCATATTGCGATTAACCGAGGCATGCACTCGATCGAAGCCGGAATCTGGTTTCAACGAATCCAGGCCAACGATAACCTGGCGCAATATCAGTATGGTCAGGCGTCGTTCGGCAGCTTGGCGAGCTTTCTCCAGGGCACTGTATCGACGTTCACGGTGGTTCCGTCACCGACACCGCTGGGCTGGCGCTCGCTGGAGACGGCAGGGTTCGTTCAAGACGCGATGCGGGTCACCCGCACCTTAGAAGTACGCCTTGGTTTTCGCTTTGAATCCACTGACGGCTGGAATGAGGCGCACGGCCGCGGATCGAATTACATTTTCGATTCGAACGGTGTCATCCAGACGAATCCTCGGATTGGTGGTTCCGTTTTCACGGTGAATCGGGCAAAGTTTTTGCCGCAGCCGCGCGCCGGTATCGCCTGGGATCCATTTGGAAAAGGCAAAACGGTCATTCATGCGGGCTTCGGGATCTATAACGCCTTGCTCGATAACCTTGATTACAGGCTGGATCAAACCGCGCCGTTCAACACAACGGAGACATTAAAGAATGTCACGCTTGCAAGTCTGCGGCTTGCGCCCGGTGCGACGCTTTCGCACGGAGGGCTGATTTCCCCGAGCGGCGTTCAGCCCGACGCGTACACACCAACGATTATTTCCTACACGTTCAAGGTAGAGCAGGAGATTGCGCCCAACACTGCCCTGACGGTTGGATATGTCGGGTCACGCGGGTATCACGAGATGCTCTCGCTGGACGCAAATGAGCCGTTTCCGGCTGTGAAATCGGGGGCGATCTTCTATCCGAAAGGCGCGCCTCTGGCGAATCCTAATCTGGCCAACACCACAAGTTGGTTCTCAGAGGGAGTCAGCTCTTATAACGGGCTGGAAGTGGACGTAAACCGCCGTTTCAGCCACGGACTGCAGCTTCGCGGCGTCTATACGTTTTCAAAAAGCCTGGATGACGGCACGGCCTGGAACAGCAGTGTAGCTGCCAATGCACCCGGGTTCGTTATGTTTCCGCTGAATCCGAAATGGGATTGGGGCCTCTCGACAACGGATGTCCGTAATCTGGCCGTGATTAACGGAACGTACGAACTACCAGTGGGGCGCGGCAAACCGTTCTTTGGGGGCGTAATCGGATGGCGAAATAAGCTCATCAGTGGATGGTCGGTAAGCGGCATTGGGACGATCCAATCCGGACTGCCATTTACACCCCAACTGGGTTATAACCCGACGAACAACGGCGACAGCCGGAACCCGATCCGGCCTTCCTGGAATCCTGCATTCGGCGATGAGATCATCACAGGCAGTCCAAACCGGTACTTCAATCCGGCTGCTTTCATTGTTCCGCCCAACGGAACGTATGGCAATGTGGGCCGGGATGTACTGATTGGCCCCGGAATTACGACACTGGATTTTTCGGCGCTGAAGAACACGAATCTTTCCGAACGGTTCAAGCTGCAATTTCGGGCGGAGCTTTTTAATCTGCTAAATCACGCGAATTTTGGAACGCCTAATCCGGTCGTCTTTACGTCCGCGTCCGCGACTCCCGCGCCGACAGCAGGCGTTATTACCGCTACTTCGACAACGTCCCGGCAGATTCAGTTCGGGCTGAAGCTGTTGTTTTGAGATAGCGGGCGATCATGCGCCTCAGAAATGCGAGTGACTCGGCCATCTCTTCCATGCCATTCATGCCGTCTTCGATGCTGATCCAGCCCGAGTAATCGTGCTCGGCCAAAATGCGAAAGATGGAATCGTAGTCGTTGAGGCCTTTGCCGGTTACACCGTGATGGAGATTGGGTGAATAGCCGAGTGTACCGTCCGATTGCCGGAGTTGATCAAGAGTAGTTCCTTCAGCCAGGTAGCGATCGCTGGCGTGCATGCTGACCACGCGACCGGCAACTGCCCTCAGCAAGGCGATGGGGTCGTCACCGGCAACGATGGCATTCGATGGATCGTACTGCACGCCGAAATGGTCGCGGTCGGGAACCGCGTTTACGATATCGATGAAGCGATCCATCTTCTGGGCAAACTCTGGATATTTCCAGAACCCATCCTTGTAATGATTCTCCATGCCGAGCACGATATCGTTTTCGCGGGCCACAGGCAGCACCTGTTCAATGCAGGCGAGGACCCATTCCCTGCCCTGCTGCCAAGACACGTCGGGATAGTGCTGTCCGCTGAGGACGCGGCAAACCGTCCGGGAGCCGCCGAGGCGCCGCGCGATGCGGATCATGTCCGCTTCTTTATCGATCTCACGCTTGCGCTTCTCGGGATCGGGAGCGGTGAAATCGGGCGAGCAGCAAAGCATCGGCATCGCAAACCCGGCTGAATGGATCGCTTCTCCGACGGAATCGAGATAGGCCGGCTCCAGGCTGGTGAAGAACCCTTCGTACATCTCAAGCCCGTCGGCATCGAGCTGTCTCGCCATTTCGATCCACTCGAAAACAGACATCTGCCCGTTGGCAATCTGCTCGAGATAACACTTCGGAAAAGCCGAGATCCTCACTGACATGCCGGCGTGAGCACCGCTTTCACGTATTCGCCGCGCTCCATCTTCTCAAAGCACTCCCGCCAATCATTCAAGGGAGCAATGCGGCTGATGATGGGATCAAGATTGATTTGGCCGGACACAATCATGGATATGACGCGTTCCCAAACCGGCCAGTTGTGGGAAAAGCTACCCGAGATTGTGGCGTTCTTCTGAACCAGCGGATCCAGGCTGAACTGCATGGGCTGCGGGCCCCAGCCAACCTTGATGATTTGTCCAGCGGGCCGGACAGCCTGCATAGCCATCTGCAAAGTTGCAGAAACGCCGGCAGCATCGATAGCGACATCCACGCCCAAGCCGTCTCCGAGCGAAGCGATGTATTCGGGTACGCCACCATCGAGCGTCATCGCGCCTAAGGTGCGCGCCACACTCAAGCGATTTCGATCGCTTGGCAGCCCCGCGACGATTACGTTTCCTGCCCCACTCAGCTTCGCCATCATGGCGCACAACAACCCGATGGGTCCGGGGCCAAGCACCAGAACGTTATCGCCGGGCCGGACTCGCCCATTGACACAAACGGCGTTGTAGCTGACGCAACAGGGCTCCGTGAGAGCAGCTTTTTCGAAGCTGAGATCAGAGGGGATGCGATGGAGGCAGCGCTCCGGGACGCGGACATATTGCGTCATGGCTCCGTCGACGCCATACCCGAACCCGCGCCGCGCCGGATCAAGATTATAGAGGCCGCAGCGGCTCAAAGGAGAAGATTCGTCAATCACAGCGGCGGTCTCGCTTACCACGCGATCGCCTTCCTTGAAACACTCAACGTTGGAACCGGCCTTCGCCACCGTTCCGCAGAATTCGTGCCCGAGAATGCAAGGATAATTGACGGGCCAACCGTGCGACCCGCGCCATTGGTGTAGATCGCTGCCGCAGACGCTCACTGCGCCCACACGCAGGAGCACGTCGCGCTCGCCAATCTGGGGAACAGGAACTTCGCGCAATTCGACTGAGAACGGGTCGCGGCCATAATTAACCAGCCCCTGCATGGTGCTGCTCATGCGATGGACTCCTTCCCAACGGGAATATCGCCGTAAGCATGCACCTTCTGGCAGATGAGGCGCAGGATTCCCGCAAGGTCACCTTCGGCCGTCCGAAAGGCGTGCGGGTCAATAGCCAGAGGGGCGCCAATCACCACCAGCGGAGCGCCATACTTCGGCGTATCCGTCGCTTGCTCCAACGTCAAGCCGCCCACAGCCTGGACAGGCACAGAAACGGCATCGACAATTTCGCGCAGACGATCAAGCGGCGTCGGAACCTGCAGTCCTCGCGCGCGGCGCAGCGTCCGCATATCGTAGCCGATGTGATGGATGATGTAATCGCAGCCAAGTTCTTCCAGGCGCTTTGCGCCGGCGACCGGGTCGGGCATGGCCATATTGTCGCCCATTACCTTGGCTCCGAAGTCACGCCCTGCTTTGACAACGGATTCGATTGTTTCCTCGTGAGCCTGGCCCATAACCACGACCATGCTTGCGCCGGCTTTCGCCATGACCTCCGCTTCCAATCCGCCGCCGTCCATGGTTTTCAAATCCGCCACGATGGGCACATCCGGATATCGGGCACGTAACGACCGGACGCCGTGCATGCCTTCCGCGATAATCAGCGGCGTGCCGGCTTCCAGCCAATCCACACCGGCCCGAACGGCAATCTCCGCCGTTTTCAACGCCTCATCAATATCGATTAAATCTAGGGAGAGTTGGACAGTTGCTTGCATCCTGAGGTATCGACCCCAGGTTTACCACGGCAGGAATAATTTGGCTGGCTCGGTCATGGTTGAAGCGGCCAGCCAAAGTTCCGAAGAGCCTTAATGCGCTAAGTGCGGAGTGCCTGGCATGCGCGTCACTTTCGACGCAGCAATGCCGCTGGTCAAGGCAAATACGAAAACGATTACGCCAACACACAAGCTGTTGATGAAACGGCCCGTGTTAACGCCTGCGTATCCGTAGATCCAGGGTGAAAAGAACACCCAGATTCCAAGGACCAGGTTGACCCAACTGATAGCAGTTGAATAAGCCGGCCGCGAAACGCGAACGCAGGCCAGCAGGAAAATGGCCGCGCCCACAATCCAGGAATTCCATGCATTCCCGCTAGTGTACGCGCCGTACACCCAAGGCGACACGAATAGCCAAATGCCCGCCAGCAGGCAGATTACGCTGGCAGCTCGAATACCGCCGAGCCTTGTGCCGGTATCGGTAATACCTGCATTACTCGGCGGCGCGTTCATGCCCGTCGTGGTGTTGATTGGTTCCTGTGGTGTCATGGCTACTTAAACCTCCTAATTGTGAGACGCTTTTAAGCCGGTTTTGTAAGGCCAAATTGTTCTATTTACAAACCTATATGTGATGGGATATCAACTATTAAGGATGGCGAATCGACCGGCACTTCTTTTCTTATTAGCGATAAGCGCAGCATCGGCAGCGGATTTAAGTCCGTTGCCGGATTTCTCAAGCACAGCAAAGTCGCTGGAAATTGTTTCGCGGTGCATTCCACGCGAACCATGGAGTGTGGCGGGCGAGCACGGCGCGCTATTCGGCCGGCAGGACGGGACATTTGAGGCATGGCTCTGGCCGGTAAAGATCCTGAGCAATTTTCGCATCAGCGCACGGTTGGCGGATTACGCCGTGCCGATTGACGTAAATGCTTTGGCGGCTGAGATTAAGGTTGCGCCAGCCGAGACAATGATCACTTACTCGCACGCCGCGTTCACTATCCGCCAGCACATGTTTCCGGCGAGAGGGGCCGGCGTTCCAGTGACCGGAGTAACTGCCTATTTCGAAATCGAATCCGCACGACCCATGGAGATCACGTTTTCCTTTACTCCAGAAATGCTGCGCATGTGGCCCGCGCCCAATTTCGGACGGCCAAACGGCGAATGGATAGCGCATGGTAACAGCGGGTTGTATGTTTTACATACCGACAATCCGCACTTCTCCGCGACCGTTGCGATGCCGCATACCCGGCCCGGAATTCTGGTCCCGTACCAGGAGCATCCGCAGACTTTTCCGCTCCAATTAAAGCTTTCGTTCGATCCAAAGCGCGATCACGGCATGGTATACCCGCTGGTCATGGCACTGGCAGGCAGCGGCGATCCGTACGACCAAGCGGCTGGCATAGAATCCGCCATTCCACAACTCTATTCGCAGGCACAAACTTACTACTCGCATTTCTTTGATAACCGAGTGACGGCGGAAACGCCCGATCCCCATATCGATGCGGCGTTGAAGTGGGCCGAACTCGCGATCGATCAGATGCAGGTGAAATATCACGACGAGATCGGCATGGTGGCGGGGTACTACGAGTCGGCCGATTCCGCTCGGCCGGGTTACGCCTGGTTTTTCGGACGCGACACGCTTTGGACGACATACGCCATCAACAGCTATGGCGATTTCGCACTCACTAGAAGAGCGCTCGACTTTCTGATCCGTCGTCAGCGAGCGGATGGCAAAATCATGCACGAATATTCACAGTCCGCGGACGCATTGGATTGGAAGTTGACTCCATATTTCTATGCTTCAGCCGATTCCACGCCCCTGCTGGTTATGGCAATGAACGACTACGTAAATACGAGCGGCGACACGAATTACCTGAAGGCGAATTGGGGAGCGATCCGAAAGGCGTACGAGTTCACGCGCGCGCATGAGGGGAATGACGGAATCTACAACAACAAGGAAGGGACCGGGTGGGTAGAATCGTGGCCGCCTACGATGCCGCAAGAGGAGATCTACCTTGCTTCGTTGGATGAACAATCGAACGATGCGATGTCGCGCCTGGCGGCGACAATGGGTGACTCGAAACTGGCTAATGATGCGAATAAGAAGGCAGCGGACATCGCCGCGAAAATTGAATCCGAGTATTACGAACCGGCTGATAAGTTCTATGCGTTCAGCCGTAATTCCGACGGGTCGGTGGATCACACCGCTACGATTTATCCATCAGTGGCGTGGTGGGATGGCACGTTCGGGCTGAAGCAGGCCGGAGCGATGCTTACGCGCTGGGCATCGGACGAATTTTCAACCGACTGGGGCACTCGCGACGTGAGCGATCAGACCTCTTTCTATGATCCGATCAGCTATCACCAGGGATCAGTTTGGCCGTTGTTCACCGGCTGGGTTTCGCTGGCGGAGTATCGCGCCGGACGGCCGCTGTCGGGATATGCGCACATGATGCAGAATCTCAATTTGACCTGGGCGCAGGATCTGGGATCGGTAACGGAGTTGCTGTCTGGAGAGTTTTATCAGCCGCTGGGGCGCAGCAGTTCGCACCAAATGTGGTCTTCGGCGATGATCGTCACGCCTCTGCTGCGCGGGTTATTCGGCTTAGATTGGGATGCGCCGAATCACACGCTGCATGTTACGCCGCACCTTCCGGCGGATTGGGACAATGCGAGTTTGAAGCACGTGCAAATCGCAGGATCGAGCGTTGATCTTGCCTACGAGCGAAGGCCAGTCGGGTGGCACATTTCCGCAAAGTCCGATTCGCGCGTCTGCCTCGGAGCCGCTGCAGCGAATCCGAGCTCATGCGCCCAAAGTGTGGATATCCCGTTCCCGCCCGTGGAACTTGGAATTCCAGGCGTTTTGCCTGGGGAGGGAGAGAAGACGCGCCAGCTGAAAGTCCTCGATGAACAAATGGGGACCCGGCGGGCCAGTTTCACCTTTGCGGCACAAGGCGGTTCGGTTTACGATCTACCGGTCAGAGTCAACCGAAGTAATCCCAAAGTGGCCGGGGCGGAGGTCAAGAGCGACAAACTGCACTTGCAGTTTCCGCCCGGCCAAGGTTATCGACAACTGGCCGTCACGTTCATCTGGTAGAGTGCCGGAAGAAATGAAATCGCTTCGCAGGTCCGTTCCAGCAGCTTTGGCTGCTGCCGCCATCGCTTACGCCGGTGCGGCCCTGTACGCACAGAACCCGTCTCCCCAGACAAAGACGACCGACATCCTAGCGTATGTCAAGCAGACCTGGACGACGCTCACTCGCTCGAATAAGGATCTGCCAAAGGCGGCAATCGATCCCAAGTTCCATCCGGGGGCGGACGGACGCTGGCCTGTGTTCGTGCCGCGTAGCGAAAGTGCCGCGGCAATAAGCGCGAGACTGGAACGCGAAATTCCCGCCGCCACGTTCAAAACCATCGAGATCCGGCAGTTGCCGGAAGATATATCTCAGTTGCGAGAACAAGGCCTCTTGTATCTGCCCAAGCCATACGTGGTGCCGGGAGGCAGATTCAATGAAATGTACGGTTGGGACAGTTATTTCATTCAAGTCGGGTTGTTGCGCGACAACAAACTCGAATTGGCAAAGGACATGGCGGACAACTTTCTGTATGAAGTGAAGAACTACGGAAAGATTCTGAATGCGAACCGCACGTATTATCTGGGACGTTCGCAGCCTCCGTTCCTGACCCAGATGGTGCTCGGCGTTTACAACAAAACGCATGATCGCAAATGGCTGGCCGATGCGCTATCCCTCATCGAGAGTTATTACAAATTCTGGACCACGAAACCGCATTTGACGGAAGATACGGGGCTATCGCGCTACTGGGATTTCGGCGGAGGCCCTGCGGCAGAGGTTTTGGCTTCCGAGCGGAACGCGCAAGGGCTGACCCATTACGATCTAGTGAAAGAGTATTTCCGAACGCACAAGATCACGGATTATGAAGTAGATCAGTACTACAACCGCAAAACAGATCAGCTCACGCCGCTGTTCTATAAAGGTGATCGGTCCATGCGCGAATCGGGTTTCGATCCGTCGAACCGCTTTGGAGCCTTCAACCTGGACGTAATTCACTACAACCCGGTGTGCCTGAACTCGCTGCTTTACCTGATGGAATTACAGACAGCCGACATTCTGGACACTCTGCGCAGAAGCTCTGAAGCAGGCGCCTGGCGGACGCGAGCACAACAGCGTGCGGAGCGCGTAAACCGGCTGATGTGGGACGTGAAAGATGGTCTTTATTACGACTATGATTTTCAGATCCAGCGCGTGCGGCATTATCCGTTTCTGACTACGTTCTACCCGCTATGGGCCGGTTTTGCAACCAAGGAACAGGCTGCACGGGTCGAGAAGAATCTGCCCATATTCGAGAAAATAGGCGGCCTGCAAACCAGTACGCATGTGAGCGGCAACCAGTGGGATTCTCCCTTCGGCTGGGCGCCTCTAGAAATGATCGCGGTAGACGGCCTCCGCCGCTACGGCTATGACAAAGATGCGGAACGCATCTCGATGAAGTTTCTATCGCTGGTGCGCAAAGAGTTTTTGCGGCAGGGTTACATCGTGGAGAAATACGACGTGGTGAATGGCGGATCAAACGTTGCGGCACAAATCCATTTCGGCTACAGCGCAAACCAGGCAGGTTTTGGGTGGACTAACGCGGCATTTACACATTTATACGACGAGTTGTCGCCCGCAGACCAGGAGAAGCTTCTGAGCGGGCAGGGCGGTCAGGAGTAAAAACACAAGGCTCCTTAACTCTTCTCCATCGACTTCTCCTGCGCCTCAATCTCCACCCGGTCCTTCTTGATATCCAGGCGCACACGAGCGTAAACGTTCATGTAGAGGTTTGCCACCCAAACCAGGGCGAACAAGGAAACCAGGTATCCGCGCCAATTGCCGTACAACAGCTTGAATCGGGTGATGATCAGGAATATGATCACCACGTAGTGGCTGAAGCAGTATTCGCAGGTAAACAAATAGAAGAATTTGCGCAGCGCCAGCCGCTTACATTCCTCGCTGTTTTTTTTGCACCATTCGCGCGGTTCGCGGAAGACTTCCTCGTGTGTAATCGTCCACGCAATGGACGCGATAGGAAGGCCCAGGATAAACAGAAACGCCAGTTGTTCGCCGATGCTCATGCGTATTCTTGACGCTACGTTCGTTGTTTTTTGAACGAAACCCGCGTCATCACTCTGGATGCACGGCAAAACACCGCTCCTGTTAGCGGCCTTCCTCACCTGGATTGCAGGGTTTGTCGATGCCGTCGGCTACATTTCGTTAGGGCACATCTACACGGCTAATATGAGCGGCAACACCGTCGCCATCGGCATTCACGCCGTTTCGCGCGAATGGCCGGCACTGCTCGAACGCCTCTGGCCAGTCGTGACCTACTTTGGTGGGCTTTTGTTTTGCAGGTTACTGATTGCAAACGGCGCACGCCAGCGAATTCGCCGGATCGCTACTCCGGCACTGCTCATCGAGATCGGTCTCCTGCTACCCGTTTGCCTGATTTCCGGACCTGTCAAGGGGACCGCGGCCGAACTCTCCGTGGCATACATTGGTCTGCTTGCTGTCGCGATGGGCATTCAAAACGCCGCTCTGACTCACTTCAGCACGCTCACGGTCCATACCGGCTTCGTCACCGGAACGCTGTTGAAATGCGCGGAGAATCTGGCCAAATATATCGATTGGGCTTGGGATCAGGTGCGCAGGAAGGAGCAGCCTCTGAGCAAAGTTTTCAGAAGTTCAACTCGTCAGAAGTCTTTCCGAATGAGCGCATGGCTGGGCCTGATCTGGCTCGCGTATGTCATTGGCGCTTGCTGTGGCGCGTTTGGCGATCACATCTTCAGTTTCCGCTCGCTAATGGCTCCCATCATCTGCCTGGCAGGCGTGAGCGCCTTGGATCTGAACCGGCCCTTAGCCGTTCGCGAGGAGCAGCAACAGAGCGATAGGCCAAGCTAAACACGCCACAGGCGAAAATAGGACCTATGCCACATGACAGAGCAAGCGGCGCCAAGCCTGCGGGCCCGTGCGCTATGGTTATTTTCGGCGCGGCCGGTGATCTGACCAAGAGACTGATCGTTCCCGCACTGTATAACCTGGCCTGCGCGAACCTGCTGCCGAAAGACTTCGCGGTTGTAGGCGTTGACTTGGCGGAGCACACGAATGAAGACTGGCATGCTTCGCTGGCGGATATGCTTCAGTCCTTCGTGAAATCAGAGGGCAGGAGTGGGAAGGTCGACCAGGAGGTCTGGAAATGGCTCACCAGCCACATGTCTTATGTGCAAGGCGACCTGAACAATCCGGCCAGCTACGAAAACCTAAAGGCCAAGTTAAGCGAAACAGATGGCAAGAACGGATCGGCCGGCAATTATGTGTTTTACCTGGCAATAGCGGACCGATTCTTCGGCACGACGGTTGAGCACCTTGGGCAGAGCGGGCTCGCGGCACAGACGAACGGGAATTGGCGGCGGGTGGTAATTGAGAAGCCCTTCGGCCGCGATCTTGGATCGGCTCAAGCGCTGGATAAGCAGATCCTGAGCGTCCTCAACGAAAACCAGATCTACCGCATCGATCATTTCCTGGGCAAAGAAACGGTGCAGAACATCATGATGTTCCGCTTCGCCAACGGGCTATTTGAGCCTGTCTGGAATCGCGACCGCATCGATCATGTTCAGATCACCGTCGCCGAGACTGTGGGCGTGGAGCGGCGAGGGAAGTTCTATGAGAAGACCGGAGCGCTGCGCGACATGGTCCCGAATCATGTCTTTCAACTGGTGGCCATGACCGCGATGGAAGCGCCAAACTCATTCAGCGCGGACGCAGTTCGGTCGGAGAAAGTCAAAGCGATACAAGCTATCAAGGTCTGTCATTTGAAGGATGTCCCCTGCAACGCCGTCCGGGGACAATACGGCGCGGGAGAGATCGAGCGCCAAACGGTGGCGGGATACCGGCAGGAGCCGGACGTTTCACCGGAATCGGAGATTGAAACATACGTTGCTCTGAAACTCGCGATTGAGAACTGGCGATGGTCCGGCGTGCCCTTCTATATTCGGACGGGCAAGCGACTCGCAACCCGTAACACGGAGATCGCAATCAAGTTTAAGGAGACCCCTGCCGCCCTGCTGCGTAATACCCAAGTGAAGAAGCCGGCCCCGAACTGGCTTCTGCTACGTATACAGCCCAATGAAGGCATTTCGTTCGAGTTTGGCGCGAAGATACCGGGTCCCACCATGCGACTGGGCGAGGTGCGGATGGATTTCAAATATGAGGATTACTTCGGTATGGCTCCTGCAACAGGATACGAGACGCTGATCTACGACGTTATGATTGGCGACGCAACGCTTTTTCAGCGCGCCGACAACATCGAATCGGGGTGGCAGGTGGTTCAGCCGGTACTCGACTACTGGGCTGGGCACAAACCGAAGTTTCCCAACTACGCAGCCGGCAGCGAGGGTCCGGCGGAGGCGAATGAATTGCTAAAGCAGGACGGACGGGAATGGCGGCCCATTAAATAAATCCGGAATCGTGGAGATTCCGGTATTTCCGCAGCAGTTCGTACATGACGACCGCTCCCGCGCTGGCAACATTCAGCGAATGTTTTAAACCGAGCATCGGGATCCGCACGTGGGTGTCGCACCCGGCAAGGAGTTCGAGCGCGAGGCCGTCCACTTCGTGACCGAACAAAACGCAAACGGGGAAACGCGGCTGCCACTCGAAGACATCGACAGCCTGCATACTGGTCTCGATCGCGGCGATCTCATACCCCTGCGCGCGAAGATCCTCGATTGCGGTTAGCGGGGCACTAACAGATTCCCAGGCGACGCGCGTTTCAGCGCCCAAGGCGGTTTTCGTGATACCCCTTTTCGGCGGACGCGCGGTGATGCCGCTGATCAGCAAGCGTTCAATTCCGGCGCCATCCGCGGCACGAAAGAACGCGCCGACGTTGTACATGCTGCGGACATTATCCAGCAGAATGGACACGGGCAGGCGCAGGTCGGAGTAGGCGCCCGCAACAAGAGTGGCCCGGTACGGGACGCGCTCCATCGCTATTTGCGGCTCAGGCCCGCGCGCTTCCACAGCTCATCGACGCGCTGGATCACGTCCGGCGACATTTGAATCACGTTCGGCCAGCGGCGCTCGAAACCTTCGGAAGGCCATTTTGTAGTCGCATCAACACCCATCTTCGAACCGAAGTTCGGCAAACGGCTGGAATGGTCGAGCGAATCAATCGGGCCAAGCGAGAATTCGATATCGCGCTGCGGATCGATGTTGTTGAGCGCCTTCCAGGTGACCTCCCGGACATTTTGGACGTCAACATCTTCGTCCACAATCACAATGCACTTGCTGAACATGGCCTGGCCCAATCCCCAGATGGCGTGCATGACCTTCCGCGCGTGGCCCGGATAAGACTTGCGTATGGAAATCAGAACGAGATTGTGAAAAATGCCCTCGGCGGGCATGCAGATATCGCGGACCTCGGGCAATTGCATGCGCATCAAGGGCAAGAAAATTCGCTCGATGGCTTTCCCCATATAGAAATCCTCCATGGGAGGCGGCCCGACAATCGTAGCGGCGTAAATGAGGTTTTTGCGATGCGTGATGCACTCGATGTGAAATACCGGGTAATCGTCATCCAGCGAATAGAACCCGGTGTGGTCGCCAAAGGGACCTTCTCGGCGGAGCTCGCCGAGGTTCAGATAACCTTCGAGAACAATTTCTGAGTTTGCCGGAACCAGGACGTCGGAGGTTTCGCACTTAACCATTTCCACAGGTTTGTGGCGCAGGAAACCGGCAAACAGGATTTCATCTATATTCGGCGGCAATGGCAAAACCGCGGAAAACATCGTGATGGGGTCCGCTCCGATCGCGACGGCGACCTGCATTCGGGCTTGCTTCCCTTCGGCAGCCAGACGGCGATAGTGATCCGCGCCCTGCTTGTGTTTCTGCCAGTGCATGCCGGTTGTCTGCCCGTCAAACACCTGCATGCGGTACATGCCGCAGTTACGCTTGCCAGTTTTGGGATCGTGCGAGAACACCAGAGGCAGCGTGATGAAGCGCCCTGCGTCGCCCGGCCAGCAGTGCAGGATGGGAAAGTAATCTAGCGAGAAGTCCTTGCGCCGGATGACCTCTTTACACGGACCGCTGGACACGGTCTTCGGGAATGCAGCACTCAGTTCGCCAAGTTTCGGCAAAATTTTAAGCTTGTCAAGCAGGCCTTCCGGCTTCTGTATTTCTAGGAATCCTGAAATTCGCCGTGCGATGTGATCGACATGATCGACTCCGAGGGCAATTTCCATACGGCGCATGCTGGCGAAGAGGTTGATCGCGAGCGGAACCGTAGAACCCTTTGGCTTCTCAAAGAGAAGGGCAGGCCCGCCTTGTTTAACCGCCCGGTCAGCAAATTCCGTGATTTCGAGATGCGGATCGACTGGAAGCGTGATGCGCTTCAGTTCTCGTTCTCTTTCGAGAGCGCGGATGAACTGGCTCAAATCGTCAAAGGCCATGCGTACACCCATTATCATGAGAGGGAATTATGAGCAAACGGACGGCGCTGATTACCGGGGCAAGCCGGGGCATCGGTAAAGCCTGCGCGCTTGCTCTTGCAACGGCCGGTCATCGTGTGGTTTTGGCAGCACGATCGGTGGATCAGCTAGAAGAGGCCGCAGCCGGAGTTCGCGAGCGAGGTGGTGAAGCGTTTGTGATTGGAATGGATCTTGCGACCCAGGAATCGATTGTCAGCGGGTTTGCGAAAGCCGCAAAAGAGTTTGGGCGCATTGACATCCTGGTGAACAATGCGGGCGTAACCAAAGACGGACTTGCGGTTCGCATGAAGCAGGCAGACTGGGATATGGTGTTGCAAACGAATCTAAGCGGCCCGTTCTACGCCATTCAGCAAGTTCTCCCGGGCATGATGCGCGAGCGGTGGGGACGCATCGTAAATATTTCGTCCGTTGTAGGTGAGATGGGGAATCCGGGACAAGCGAACTACGTGTCATCGAAAGCGGGGCTGATCGGCTTGACAAAGTCGCTCGCCAGAGAGGTCGGCAGCCGTAACATCACCGTGAACGCGGTCGCTCCCGGATTCATCGCTACCGACATGACACACGGCCTGAGCGACGAGTTGAAGCAGAAGATGATCGGCGAGACGCCCCTGAAGCGTATGGGAGCACCGGAAGATGTGGCCAGCGCTGTAAAATTCCTGGCCAGCGAAGAAGCCGGCTTCATCACCGGACACGTACTGGACGTGAACGGTGGAATCTACATGTAGCTTGGGAAGAGATGGCAAACAAGACAATCTCGGTTCGCGATAGTAAGTTCAACGTCGGGCTGGTCCAAATGAGCTGCTCGACCGATCCGGACGTGAATCTCAGGAAGGCCATCCAAGGCATCCGCGATGCGGCGGTAAAAGGTGCGGAGATTATCTGTTTACAGGAACTATTTCGCAGCCAGTACTTTTGCCGTGAGGAGAACGCCGAACTTTTCGACCTCGCGGAAACGATACCAGGCCCTTCGACGGAAGCGCTTGGCGCGGTTGCGAAGGAACTGCAGGTTTCCATCATCGCTTCACTGTTTGAAAAGCGCGCGCCCGGCCTTTATCACAACACGGCCGCAATTCTGGATGCGGACGGTTCGCTGGCCGGCATGTATCGGAAGATGCACATTCCCGACGATCCGCTCTATTACGAGAAATTCTATTTCACCCCCGGCGATCTTGGATTTCAAAATTTCGAGACAAGATATTCGCGCATCGGCGTGCTCGTCTGCTGGGACCAGTGGTATCCGGAAGGCGCCCGCATCACCAGCCTGCAGGGTGCAAACGTGCTCTTTTATCCGACCGCAATCGGCTGGCATCCATCCGAAAAAGAGCAGTACGGCGCGGCGCAACTGGATGCGTGGCGAACCATTCAGCGGGCGCACGCGATTGCGAACGGCGTGTTTGTCGCCGCCGTGAACCGGACCGGGTTTGAAGGGCCATCCGAAAGCGGGATTGAGTTCTGGGGAAATTCATTCGTGGCCGATCCGTTCGGACGAGTGCTGGTTGAGGCGTCGAGTGATGAAGAAGAAGTGCTGGTCGTGGAATGCGACCCAAAGCAGATGGATGAAGTCCGGCGCAACTGGCCGTTTCTCCGCGACCGGCGCATTGACGCGTACGCGCCGATCACAAACCGCTGGCTTGGCTGATTGAATGAGCAATATCGAGACGCCGGCCTCACTCGCGTTCCGGATGCCGGCCGAGTGGGGACCGCATGAAGCAACCTGGCTAGCGTGGCCGCATGAAATCACCGATTGGCCGGACAAATTCGCGCCCATCCCTTGGATTTACGGCGAGGTCGTCCGGCATCTTTCGCGCGTAGAGAAAGTCCGGATATTGGTTCAGAATGCCGATACTGAGCAGAAAGCGCATCGTGTGCTGAAGAAATGTGGCGCTCAGCTTGAAGCAGTTGAGTTCTTTCAGATCGAGACGGATCGAAGCTGGACGCGCGATTTCTGCCCCATCTTTCTGCGCAATCAGACCGGCGATCGTGCCATGCTCAACTGGCGTTTCAACGGATGGGCCAAGTATTCGAACTGCGAACGCGATGACGCGGTCCCGAAGAACCTTGCTCCACAGCTCGGCGTGCGCATGTGGACGCCCAAATGGAACGGCAGCCGCGTTGTCCTGGAGGGCGGCAGCATCGACGTAAACGGAGCCGGCTCTTTACTCACCACCGAAGAATGCCTGCTGAGCCCGGTGCAGGCGCGGAATCCGGGCTTGAGCCGCTGCGACCTGGAGCAGATCTTTCGCGAGTACCTCGGCGCTCGTCACACGCTGTGGTTGCGTAACGGAATCGCGGGCGATGACACGCACGGGCACATTGACGACCTGGCGCGGTTTACCGGTCCGGGAACGGTCGTCATCGCCGCCGAAGAAGATCCATCGGAAGTGAACTATGAGCCGCTCCAGGAGAATCTCGCGCTCATTCGAGAGATGCGCGACCAGGATGGCGGCGAACTCCGCGTCGAGACGTTACCAATGCCGGAACCCGTATACTTCGAGGGGCAGCGCCTGCCTGCTAGCTACGCAAATTTCTACATCGCGAACCGGCTGGTATTAGTCCCGACTTTCAATGACGCCAATGACCGCCGCGCGCTCAACAAGCTGGCAGAGCTATTCCCGGATCGGAAAGTAGTCGGGATCGCTTCGACCGACCTTGTGCTTGGCTTGGGCACTCTGCACTGCATGACCCAGCAGCAGCCCGGGTAGGAAACTTGTGCTACTAACGGGCTTCGCTGCGGTTCCTGTACTGATCTGGATATATCTTCTGCTCGGGCGCGGCGGCTTCTGGCGTGTTTCCCGGCATCTTCGGCCTGCGAATCTAACTGAGCCGGGCACGAAGCGCGTCGTAGCGGTTATTCCCGCGCGCAACGAAGCTCAAGTGATTGGCGAGGCCGTTACATCGTTATTGGGTCAGGACTTCCCTGCTCCGTTGAACCTCGTGCTGATTGATGACGCAAGCGCGGACAACACGTGCGGCATCGCACAGTCCGCGGCGGCGCGAGCGCGTGCACTTGCTCGTTTGACCATCATCGAAGGAAAGCCTTTGATTCCAGGCTGGACAGGAAAGCTATGGGCGCTCTCGCAGGGCGTGGCTGCGGCAATGGCTCTCACGCCGGACTATTTACTTTTGACGGACGCCGATATCCGGCATGGAAAGAACACCGTGGCGGAGCTGGTGGGAATAGCGGAGTCGCGGGCGTGCGACCTCATCTCCTACATGGTGCGCTTGCGATGCGAAACAGCGTCGGAGAAAGCCCTTATACCGGCTTTCGTATTCTTCTTCTTCATGCTTTACCCGCCGAGCAGGATCGCATCTGACCGGAAGCAAACCGCCGGAGCAGCGGGCGGCTGCGTTCTGATCCGCCCAGAAGCGTTGGAAAAAATCGGCGGCCTGGCGGCGATCCGCGGCGAAGTGATCGACGATTGCGCCCTGGCGCAAGCCGTCAAGCGGAGCGGCGGCCGAATTTGGCTGGGATTGAGCGCAAACGACGAAAGCATCCGTGGCTACGGAACGTTCGGCGAAATCGGGCGCATGATCTCGCGAACAGCCTTCAACCAACTGCATCATTCGCCGCTGCTATTGGCCGCCACGCTCGTTGGCCTGTTCTTTACGTATCTGCTGCCGCCGGTTCTCCTGTTTTCAGGAAAGCCGCTTCCCGCAGTCTTGGGCGCGCTAGCGTGGCTGCTCATGGCCGTCGCTTACTGGCCAATGGTTCGCTTCTACCGGCGTTCATTCGGGTGGAGTCTCGCACTGCCCGCGATCGCACTCTTCTACACGGGCGCAACCGTCCACTCAGCCTTGCAATACATGCGCGGAAAAGGCGGCGAGTGGAAGGGCCGGATTCAGGACGCTCGTTCGTCTTGAGTTCGGGTTACCACCGATTTTTGCTGCCGCCGAAATCGCGCTGGCGACCGCCGCCGCCCCCGCCCGCTGACCGCTCACGCCGCTCTGGAGGACGGGCCTCGTTTACCACCAGTGCGCGTCCCAGTAATGCACGGCCGTTGCAGCTCTGAACGGCCTGCGCAGCAAGTGTATCGTCGTTGATTTCCACGAAGCCGAACCCTCTCGCCTCACCGCTGAAACGGTCGCGCAGAATATTTACGCTGTCGACATGAACACCTGCCTCTTCAAAGAAAGACTGCAGGTCACTCTCAGTAGCTTTGTAGGGCAAGTTGCCTACGAACAGCTTTGTCACTCACACTCTCCTAACTGTTGTTCCGGAACCTGGTACCTGGGTTGGGCGATCAATCGAGGCGTCACTCCAAGGGGAAAACCGAAGACTCCAAACTGACTTCATTAATCGTCCCATAATTCGCGATGGGAGGAAAGTCTAAACCGGCTTGCCCGCAATTTCCACAGGACGGACCTTGGCGTGTGATTGCGATTGGGCCAATCCTCTAATATTCGGGACTTGTGATGAGCCCTTATCGCGGAGTAATCAGCCCGCCGAGCTTGTCCTGCTCCGTCGCCCCCTGCCGCGGGAAACGAGTAGAAAATGCCTCGAGATATTTCAAGCCGGATCCAGTGTTGAACAGGACGATTCGATCCTGTGGCTTCAGGAAACCACTCTGCAACAGATGCCGGGCAGCCGCCACGCACGCCCCTCCCTCCGGGGCAGCAAAAATTCCTTCGCGCGCCGCCAGCAGAAGCGCCGAGTCAATCATCTCTTCGTCCGAAATGGAAACCGCTGTCCCCTGGCTCTCGCGAATCGCGCGCAGCACGAGGAAGTCCCCCAGCGCTTTCGGCACACGTAAACCGCTGGCCGCCGTGTGCGCGTCTTTCCAGAATTCGCTTGCCTCCGCGCCTTGCTCGAAGGCGCGCGTGATCGGCTGGCAGCCGACCGCCTGAACAGAGATCATCTTCGGCCGCGCGCCGCCGATCCACCCGAGCTTTTCCAATTCCGCGAAAGCCTTCCACATGCCAATCAAGCCCACCCCGCCTCCGCATGGGTAGAAAATCGCATCCGGTACTTGCCAATCGAACTGCTCCGCCAGCTCGTACCCCATGGTCTTCTTGCCTTCGATACGATAGGGCTCCTTCAGCGAGCTGATATCAAACCACCTCTCGCGGTCTTTCCGTTCGGCAACGACGCGGGCACAATCGCTGATCAGGCCGTCAATCAGCGTGACGCTCGCTCCGAAGGCCTTGCATTCGATGAAATTCGCTTGTGGCACATCGCGCGGCATAAAAATGTGCGCTTCCAGGCCGGCGGTTGCCGCGTACATCGCAAGTGCGCTGGCCGCATTCCCCGCAGACGGAATAGCCAGCTTGCGCATCCCCAATTTTCTTGCCATGGTCACGGCGCAGGACAGCCCGCGCGCCTTAAAGGAGTCCGTGGGATTACGGCCCTCGTCCTTGATCCACAAGTTTTCCGCTCCAATCTCGAACCCCAGCGATCGCGCCCGGAGGAGAGGTGTCCAGCCTTCCTGTAATGTGATCGCCTCATCCGGGTCGGCTGGCAGCACCGGCGCATAACGCCACATGCTTGGCGGCGCGTTGCGGAAACCATCGGCTCGGGTCCAGTTTGCCGCTATGTCTGCCAGATCATACTTGACCAGCAGCGGCCCGCCACAAGCGCAGGTGCTGTGAATTTGGTTCGCATCGCAAGCCTTCTCGCAGCGGCTGCATTCCAGCCCCGATGGTGTGCCCATAAGCTTGTGCCAATCGTAACTCCTGGAGGTTTGTAATTTTGCCGCCGGCGCGCGAGATAGAATCTCCCGCATTTGCCGTGACAATGGATGAAAACCTGTGCCACAATACCCGTAAGCTGAAAAATTAGCCAAGGAGCGCACGTGCAATATCCCTTAAGCCGGGACGAACACGCTGCCATGGCCAGATACCTGTCTGGTATCAGGAAGCAACTGCAGGACGTGTCAGACCTGTTTGCGGCGCGTTACGGTAAGAGCAGCAGCATCGCTGAGATTGCGGTGAAGACGCTAGTGTCATCGACGTTGCTCGAACACGAACTCATGCTGCTGGACGAAGATAAAGAACCAATAAGCGAAGCCGATCTCGATGGGATTATCGCCGGATCGTACTAGCAGCAGTGCGATTTTCACCCGTTGCCTGCAGGCTGCAGCGATTTTTGTCGCCTGCGCTGTTCTCTGCCCTGCCAGGGAAAATGTCTGCTTAAAGAACGGCTTCTGCCTGCAGGTCGATTCCCATATCCAAACCGGCCGGGTTTTAGTCCTTCATGCCGGCTCCGGCACTCTGGAGTTTCCCGCGAGCGAGGTTGCGCGGATTCAAACCGTTTTGGAAACTCCGGCTCAAAACGCCCGGATGCGCGCGCCCACTGATCGGCCAGCGACGGCCCGGGATCTGTTGAACCAAGCGGCGAAATCACAAGGCATACCCGGGGAACTGGTGCAAAGCGTAGCCCGGGCTGAATCCGGATTCCGGCAAGATGCTGTTTCCAGCCGGGGCGCGCTCGGCCTCATGCAGCTTATGCCCGCCACGGCGGCCGGGTTGGGAGTCGATCCGAAAAGGGCTGCGGAAAACGCCGAAGGCGGCGCGAAATACCTGCGGACTCTGCTGCTCCGCTATCACGGAGATTCTGCGCTGGCGCTGGCTGCCTACAACGCAGGACCCGGAGCGGTGGAGCGATTTGGCGGGGTGCCGCCTTATGAAGAAACCAGGCGGTATGTGACAAAGGTTCTCAACGAGTACGCCCGGCAGCACAAGTCCCAGCCAAAGATCAGTACGCCCAGCGCCACAAACTAGCCCCAGCCGTGTAGCCTGCGCCCACGGCGGCAAACAGTACTAAGTCCCCCTTTTTGAGGCGTCCGTCGGCGACCGCATCCCGGGTCGCAAGCGGAATTGTGGCGGCAGTTGTGTTGCCATACTTATCCAGGTTCAAGACAACGTTCTCCGGCGGAAGCCCCAGGCGCTCCGCGGTGGCGGTGATGATACGCTTATTGGCTTGATGCGGAATCAGGAGTTTCACCTCGGATGGCGACAGCCCGTGTTTGTGGAGCAGGTTATCGCATAGCTCATACATTTTGCGAACGGCGAACTTGAACACTTGCTGGCCTTCTTGCTTAACATAGTGCAGCCGTTGGGCGATGGTTTCCGCGCTGGCCGGCAGGCGGCTGCCGCCCGCGGGCATGTTCAGAAAAGGAGCCCCCGAACCATCGATTTCGCTCAGATGACCGATAAAGCCTTCCGCCGCGTTGTCGGAAGGCTCGATCAGGAATGCCCCGGCGGCATCACCGAACAGAATGCAGGTGCCGCGATCGGTGTAGTCGATAATGCGCGACATGGTATCCGCGCCAATTACCAGGACCTTCCGGTGTGCTCCGCCCGAAACCAGGTGAGCTCCCGTGGTCAGCCCATACAGGAATCCTGAACAGGCTGCGACCAGGTCAAAACCCCACGCTCCGGTCGCGCCCAGGCGATTCTGAACCAGGCAGGCGGTGGAAGGAAACAACATGTCCGGGGTGACCGTGCACACAATAATGGCGTCAAGCTCCGATGCCGCGATACCGCGCTGGCACAAAGCTTCTCGACCGGCTGCGACCGCCATATCCGACGTTGCAATGTCTTTATCGGCAATATGGCGCTCGCGGATTCCGGTCCGCTCCACAATCCATTTGTCGTTCGTCTCCACCATCTTCGACAGATCGTCGTTCGTGAGAATCCCGGGCGGAACGAAGCAACCAAGAGCAGTGATCTTAGCAGTAGGCAACTACGAGTGTCCTCTCCCCAACTTGAATCCTTCGCCGGATCTTATAGAAAGAACCCGGAATCACCATGTTACAGTTGGTAAAAATGCAAGTCGAGACTGCTCTGTTCTTTGAGACAGTAGAGCAGATTTATCAGCGGGTTTTCCGCACGCTGAAGCCTCGCACGCCCCTGCCGGAAATCACGGTTCGCTTTCGAAAATACGCCAACGCAAACAGCCGCATCCGCCTGGAAGACGGTCAGCTCATGGTGGATATCAGCGACCTGCTCGAAGGCGCGCCCGCTCCTATTCAGGAGGCGCTGGCCTTAATCCTGATCTCAAAATTGTTCCGAAGAAGTCTCGACGGCAATGTTGTGGCGCGGTACCGGCGCTATTTGAATCGCGCCGACGTGCGCAGAACCCTGCACCTTGTGAAACAGGAGCGCGGGCGGAAATCGTTTCTCAACCCTAGCGGCCGTTTCTACAATCTGGAAGAGATCTTCGAGGAGCTCAACTTCAAGTATTTCCATGGCCTGATGGCGCGCCCTTCGCTTGGGTGGAGCTTGCGGCCTTCGCGCACGACACTCGGCCATTACGATCCCTCGCACAACGTGATCGTCTTAAGCAGCCTGCTCGATTCCGCAAAGGCGTCCCGGCTAATCGTGGAATACATTTTGTTCCACGAGATGCTTCATTTGCGCTTTCCGACCGAGCACCGAGGCGCCCGGCGCTGCGTTCACACGAAAGATTTCAAAAAAGCCGAGAAGGATTTCGAAGGATATGAGGCAGCCAAAGCTGGATTGAGGAAATTTGTAGAATCCGGATTATGAGAGGCCGACCGGAATCCGTCAGGCCATCTGAGCAGCGGCAATGGAATTGAGTTGCGCGCTCATCTCTTCCAACCGCCCAATCAAAGCCGTAGGCGTCACATAGCGGAGCCCGATCCAGCAACAGGCGTAACTGAATTCGACTCTCAATACGCTGAGTGAAAACCGCAGCTTCAGCCAGATCAGCTTCATAACCAGATCGGAGCAGTCTTCAGACGAGTTGGCCAGAATGGCGCGGGCCGCAACGTGCAGCCGGTTGAAATCCAGAATCAGACGGTTCAGATACTGGCGGAAGATACGGAGCCTGTCACGCTTCAGTTTCCGGTACAGCGAAAGATCGAAGCCCGGCTGACGCCAGAGGAAATTGAAGTCCTCCTCGGCTAGCAGATTCCGCATCGGGTAATAAGCCGAAGGGGAAAAGCTTTCCAGCCACTCCGGGGTAATGTCCTCGATGGTGCACGTTCGGAACAACTTGAGTATGACCGGCAAAAGCAATGCCAGGATAAGTCCCCCGAGCAGGAGTGGAGTAAGTACCAATGCAGTAGGCAAGATGGTCTCCGTAGAGTATACAGTACAGGAATGCCCGAGTTATTTCAAGAGCTACTTTCCTTTTTTTGCAGGAACCAGTTGATTTTCATCTGAAACCCGAAAAAGCCCTACCGTAATTCGTGCGCCCGCCGGTTCACGTTCAGCAAGGCAGTATTCAGTGCCTCCAGTTGTCCGATCAGGCGCTTCTGCTCGCCCTTGCGCCAACTGTGCCCCATTCGCACGGGCGCAGTTTCGCCGTCTGCCCGGATGAAAATCCCCCAATAGAGGTAGCAGGTGCTCAAAACAAAGCTGATTCCGTTATTCACCAGGTCAAAGCTATTGTGCGAAAAGTAGCTGCGGAACAATAAGAACGCCATTTTCGCGCCAAAATAGAAGACTAGCCCCACACTGAACACTGCTAGATTCCGCGGCATTTGCACCGGAAACCAGAGCACAAAAGCCAGAATGGCAGCGAACACGAGAAGTGCGATTGTCGTCATCACACGCTCCAGAATGATTGCGATGCCGACGGCGTGATCGATCGGATCGGGCATTCCCGATATTCCGGAGGCTACGTACTCCGGCCTGAAGCTGAGCGCGGCAAGTGCGATGGCAATTGGAAGTATGTAGTTCAACAGCTTTCGAGAAAATTTCAGAATTCCGGGGACCGAATGCAAAACCGCGGATATGAACGCGTACACCATCCACAGCGTCAGGACCCACGCCACCAGACGGAGGCCCATCCAGGTCAACCGGTAATCAAACTGCGAATTGTTGAGCTCATACATCGCAATCAGTGACGAGAGAACATCAAAAGCCAAAAAAACGCAGAATACCCGGTATATCCCATGCAGCCGCAGGGCATGCAGACGAAGGATAAGACAGATGCTCAAGGCATCGCTGAGCCCCTGTGCTGCGCGCGTCCAATTCATAAATTGGCTAACAATTTGGATAACGGCTTCTTTGGATTTTAAAGCAAAAGGTCAATACGAGCAACTTCGCGGCAAATTCGGGTTGTGAAATAGGCGCACTCCCCGTTCGCCGAAGTAATTGCGGCAGGCACGAAAAGGAAGTGCTACCCGGCTGATTAGCCTCGCAACGGATTCGCGCTCAGCCCGCTTGTGCTAGGCAGGCGCGGGATCGGCGGGTCGAAAGCCGTAAGCGTGATGTGCGTGGGAGGCAGGCGCGGGATCGGCGGGTCGAAAGCCGTAACCGTTATGTGCGTGCTGGGCAGACGCGGGATCGGCGGATCGAAAGCCGCAACCGATTGGGTAAGTGAATCGTCCAGAGGGAAAGCGGACCAATCCCCTGCTACTTTGGCAGACAAACTGCTCGCCAGAGTGATAGCTAGAAATGCACCGAGTATTCCTTGTTTCATAAGATCAATTAAATTGGACTGGAGGTTTCGCAGAGCTTCTACCCGTTACGATAGCGGTGCAGAAACACGGAACTGTACGGTAATTACCACGTTTTCCGGTATCGGAACGGTCTAGTCCTCCCGGTACTGTGCAGACTTGTCTGCCCGTAATATCCGTGTATCATTGAAATTACGAAGTAAATGCTGCTGCGGGACAAAGCGAGTATTGACGAGCATCAAGCGTCAGAAACGCTCTGGGTCAGAGATTTGTCCCTGATCGAGACATCCTACGGCAGGCTTGTCTATCTGGCCGGCCTTCGCAATCCTGATACCGGACGCTATGAACATTACGGATCGAACCAGGCCCACGCAGGAATTCTTATCGCAAGCCGCGGGCTGAAGCGGGTCCATGAAACAATCTTCCGGGAGTGGGTAAGTTATCCGCTGGAACGTAAGAAGGCAGATATTGAACTCTATATCTCGGGAATTGGACAGGTGGACAGAACCGAATTAGTCGACGCCTGGCTCCGCTTGACGCCTTACAGAAACCTGGTTCCTGCTTCCATTCGTGGCCCCGAGCGGGAAAAACATATCTCCGATTTCGAGGCGATCCTGGGCTTGCTTAAGAATGTGTACGGCGTCGCCTCGCCAGATCTAAACGCATAGCAATCCCTACAACCTGTCCCACTACGTCGATCTCTCCGGGAAACCGGAACGCCTGTGGTAGTACCTGGGAATTTGGATAGCACTGCAGAATCAGCAGCCCCCCTTGCTCCGTACACCAACGACACTTGTATCCGCTCCGGTCTTCCAGAAAATAGATGGGGCGTTCGAAATCGTGCATCCATCCGCTGGTCAAAATCCGCCGCTTCGCTTCATCAATTTGCACCAGGGATCCGGGTGCAATGAGCGGGTGCATTGACCAATCGTCCGTCCCGATAAACCCATAGCGCTGATTCCGAAGGTCCAGTGAGTTCAGCAGAGCTAGCGGCAGCTTCCCCCAGCGATGGATGTGGCGGCTCAAATAAGATGTGCGCCGCAGGTCCGGAATGGCGTCGAACTCCGCAGGAAAATCGATACAGGCGCGCTCGGGAATGTGAAACTCCACCGGGCGGGTTTGCGGGAGGGAAATCCGGGTACCATCGCCTGGCATGTGCGCCAAATCAACACCATACCAGCTTAATACTACGTCAAAGTCCAGCCCATAGATGGCACACAAAGAGTAAAGACGATAGATGGAAGGAATAGTGCCCTTGTTCTCGATATCCGCCAAACGGCTCAGGCCGACACAGAATTCCTGGCTGCCGCGGGTCGTCGCGATCCGCTGGCTGGCTTCCTCTACGTCGCGGTATTTCAGGCGCAGGTGCTCCCGCGCCTGCCGTAATTTTCTACCAGCTTCCTGCATTTTCCTGATTAGGCCGGCTGCGTGGATTTCCAGTACTATCAGGCCGGTCAGTTCTGCGCTACGGCTTTTCTGTTCTGTTTTCAGAACAGGCTTGTATAATATACCACCCTTCAACTAATTGGAACCACGCCATGAGGGGGAAATCATCACCCGGCATGCCCGGTCCGCTAGCCGGACCGTGTTGAAGATAAAGAGAATTCAACTCTAGCACGGGCGAGCGGGCGTGACATACACTGGAGAGACATGCCCCGCCACGTTGCGCCCTCGATTGCATTCCAAGGCGAACGTGGCGCGTTTAGCTATTCAGCCGCCTTGAAATTGCTTGGCAGCTCGATAGACGATTTACCCTGTGCGGCGTTCCGGGATGTATTCGAATCGCTTAAATCCGGTGCTGTGAAATTCGCCGTTATCCCTATTGAGAATACATTACACGGAAGCATACACGAGAATTACGATCATTTGCTCGAATATGGGTTTCCGATCTGTGGGGAGACCAACATACGCATTGCCCATAACTTAATAGTGATGCCCGGGACCCGCTTCAGGGACATACGAAAAGCGTTTTCCCATCCGGTTGCGCTCAACCAATGCCGCCAATTTTTCCAAAAGAACAAGAGAATCGAACCTGTATCGTTTTACGATACGGCCGGAAGTGTAAAAATGCTGCATGAAGGAAAAGAACCGGGGGCGGCGGCGATCGCCTCCGAAGCAGCCGCGAAGATCTATAAGGGCGAGATTCTCCGGCGTAACATCGAGGACGATCGTCAAAACTTTACGCGATTTTTTCTGCTGACGAAACAGACCAAGGGCGTGCGCACCGGGTCCGAGCCTTGGAAAACTTCTTTAGTGTTCGCGACGGAAAATCTGCCCGGAGCGCTGTTTCGAGCGATGGCCTGCTTTGCGCTGCGCGACTTGAATCTCACCAAGATCGAATCGCGGCCTCTGCGCGGCAAGCCTTGGGAATATCTCTTCTATGTGGATCTTATCGGCCGGACGGACGACAGACCTGTTCAGAATGCGCTGAACAATCTCAGCGAAACAACCCGTTTCGTCAGAGTACTGGGCAGTTACCGGCCAACGTCCTAGCCAACGCGGCCGGTCGCCTGCAATCAGATATCGTAATAGAGCGCAAACTCGTAGGGATGCGGCCGCAGACGGACGGCTTCTGCCTCCGCTTTGCGCTTGTAGGAGACGAACGTCTCAATCAGTTCTTCGGAGAACACATCGCCCTTCGTCAGGAACGCGTGGTCCTCTTCCAGGCAGGTCAGCGCCTCATCCAGCGATGCGGGCATGGAGGGAACCTTCTTCATCTCTTCCGGAGAGAGGTCGTAGATGTCCTTATCGAGCGCTTCGCCTGGATCGATCTTCGAAGCGATTCCATCGAGGCCGGCCATCAACATGGCCGCAAATGCCAGATAAGGGTTGGAAGCAGGGTCCGGCGGGCGGAACTCAACACGCTTTGCCTTCGGACTGTTCGAGTACATGGGAATTCGAACCGCGGCGGACCGGTTTCGACGTGAATACGCCAGATTCACGGGAGCTTCGTAACCCGGAACCAGCCGCTTGTAGCTATTCGTGGTGGGCGCAATGATGGCCGATAGAGCGCGGGCATGCCGCAGTAAGCCTCCGATGTACCAAAGAGCCATCTGGCTCAGGCCGGCATAATTATCGCCCGCAAATAAGGGCTTGCCCTGGCTCCAGAGGCTCTGGTGGGTGTGCATGCCGTTGCCGTTATCTCCGAAGAGCGGCTTGGGCATGAAGGTGACAGTCTTGCCGTACTGGTACGCAACATTGCGAACAATGTACTTGTACAGCATCATGTTATCGGCGGATTTGACCAGCGTATCGAAGCGCTGATCGATTTCGCATTGGCCTCCGGTGGCGACTTCGTGATGGTGACACTCAATCGCCAGGCCGCATTCGATCATCGTCGCAACCATCTCGCTGCGCAGATCCTGATAATGGTCGGTAGGCGGAACCGGGAAATAGCCTTCCTTGTAGCGTGGGCGGTAGCCCAGGTTGTTGTGCTCGCGGCCGGAGTTCCAGCGCCCTTCTTCGGCATCAATGAAGTAGAATCCGCTGTGCTGATTCTGATCGAAGCGAATGTTGTCAAAGATGAAAAATTCGGCTTCGGCGCCGAAGTAGGCAGTATCGGCCGTGCCGCCATTCTTCAGAAACATCTCGGCTTTTTTGGCGATCCAGCGCGGGTCCCTGTCATAATGCTGCCGGGTGATCGGGTCGATAATGTCGCCCAGCATGACCAGAGTTCGCGTCTCGGCAAACGGATCCATGAACGCACTGGAGCTGTCCGGAATGATGAGCATGTCGCTCTCATTGATCGCCGCCCAACCGCGGATGCTCGACCCATCAATGCCAAACCCATCCTCGAACGATCCCTCATCCAGCATGCCGATCGGATAAGAGATGTGTTGGCTCAGGCCAGGAAGGTCCGTAAAGCGCAGGTCAAACTGCCGCGCATCATTCTTCTTCGCGAATTCAAGAACTTCTTGTGCGTTCATAGTTCTCCAGCCGGAAACTTTGAGCAGGAATCCGATAGAATAGCGCATCGCTTCCCCGGATACCAACTTCCGCATGCCCGAAAATGGAAACTGAATGCCTGGCAGGAACAATAACGAAACCGCTCAAATGACTCTGGCGCTTGCTCCGCAGCGAAAAGTGTTCGGTGTTAGCGAGCTGAATGCGGCTATACAAAACCTGTTTGAGGGCGAGTTCCGGAGCATCTGGGTTGCAGGCGAAATCTCCGGCTGCCGCGCGGCCACGAGCGGTCACACCTATTTTTCACTGAAGGACGAACGGAGCCAGGTCAAGTGCGCCCTCTTCAAGGGCAGCGCTCGGTTTGCCAGGTTCAAGCCGCAGGACGGCCTGTCCGTGATCGCGCGCGGCAGCCTGGAGGTGTATGAAGCGCGCGGTGAGTACCAGCTCATTGTTGAACTGCTGGAACCGCAAGGAGCCGGCGCGCTCCAACTCGCGTTTGAGCAGCTCAAGAAGAAGCTTCTGGCCGAAGGACTGTTCGAGGCTGCCAGGAAACGTCCGCTGCCAAAGCTGCCGCAGCGTTTGGGCGTCGTAACGTCCCCCTCGGGAGCCGTGATCCGCGACATACTCCATGTGCTCGCACGCCGGTTTGAGGGCATTCATGTGCGCGTTTATCCAGCCCAAGTGCAGGGTGAAGGTTCGGTGGAACAGGTTTGTGCAGGCCTCCGGTTCTTCAGCGAGGACGGATGGGCCCAGGTGGTGATTGTGGCGCGCGGCGGCGGATCTCTCGAAGACCTGTGGACATTCAATGAAGAAGCTGTCGCAAGGGCTATAGCGGCCTCAAAGGTGCCAGTCATTTCCGCCATTGGGCACGAGACCGATTTCAGCATTGCGGATTTTGTAGCGGACTGCCGTGCCCCCACACCTTCCGCAGCCGCCGAGATGGTGATCTGCACCCGAGATAGCTTGCTGGAACAGATCGCCGGCTGCCGCGCGCAGGCAGTACAGGCCATTCGTTACCGTCTGCTGCTCGCCTCGCGCGATCTTCGAGACGGCGGGACCGAGCGAAGCGCGGCGATTATGCATCGCGCCCTCAGCCGGCGCGCACAAATGCTCGACGATCTGGAATATCAACTGCGGCGCGTACAGCGGAGCCTTTTGCAAACTCACGCCAGACGCCTCGCGGGCCTTATGCCGCGATTGCAGAGATGCGACCTGAGATTACGCCTCGCGCGAAACCGCCAGCAGGAGGAGGCGTTACGCCAGCGCACCCAGAAGGCTATGGAAAGCCGGCTCTGGCAGGAACGCCGCCGATTTGAATCGTTGCAACTCCGCCTGACACAGGTCAGCCCGTTATCCGTGCTTGGGCGCGGCTATGCGATCGTCGAAAAAGCGAATGGGCGCATTGTGCGTTCTTCCACCGACACGAGAGTGGATGAAGCCATCAAAATCCGGCTGCATGAAGGACTGCTCGGGGCCATTGTGACATCCACCGGGGAGGATGCAGCATGAGCGCGGACCCTCGCCGGGCCATCTGCCTGCTCAGCGGCGGCCTGGATTCAAGCACCTGCCTCGCAATCGCCCGCAGGGAGGGGTATGAATGCTATTGCCTTTCCTTCGATTACGGACAGCGGCACGCGGTAGAGATCAAGGCTGCGAAACAAGCGGCCGCGCACCTGGGTGCAAAAGAGCACCGGACCATCAAACTGGATCTGCGGGCGTTTGGCTGCTCCGCACTGACCGCGGAGGTGGACGTTCCGAAGCATCGCAACGAGGCGGAAATGACCGCCGTCATTCCGGTTACTTATGTGCCGGCGCGAAACACCATCTTTCTCTCGTTTGCCCTGGCATATGCGGAAACCGTTCGCGCCGGGGACATCTTCATCGGCGTGAATGCGATTGACTACTCGGGTTATCCGGACTGCCGCCCGGAGTTTATTAAGGCCTTTGAGAAGATGGCCAATCTGGCGACCAAGGCGGGCGTGGAAGGTACGCTGCAAACCACCATCCAGACGCCGCTGATGGCAATGACAAAGGCGGATATCATTCGCCAGGCAGTGGCGCTCGGTCTGGACCTGAGGCTAACGCATAGCTGTTACGATCCCGATCCAGACGGGCGGCCATGCGGCGGCTGCGATTCCTGCCTGTTGCGGGCGAAGGGGTTCGGAGAGGCGGGAATTCGTGATCCGGTACTGGAGTAACCACCCGTGAAAATCGCCGAGATCTTCTATTCGATTCAGGGTGAAGGCATGCTGGTGGGCGTTCCTTCCGTTTTCGTGCGAACGTCCGGATGCAACCTGCGCTGCACCTGGTGCGATACGCCGTACACATCCTGGCAGCCCGAAGGGGAAACGCAATCCATTGACGAGACCGCCGGAATTGTGGAGGCATTCGATGCCGGTCACGTGGTCGTCACAGGTGGCGAGCCGATGATCGCCCCGGAGATTGTCGAACTCACGAAGAGACTCCGCGATGCCGGACTTCACATCACCATCGAAACCGCTGGAACCGTCTATGCGCGCGTGGAATGCGACCTGATGAGCATCAGCCCCAAGCTCTCCAATTCAACGCCGCTGGAGCGCGAGGGTGGCCGTTGGGCCGCACAACACGAGCGATTGCGATATCAACCGGACATTCTCCGCCGGCTTATGAGCGACTACCCTTATCAGCTCAAATTTGTGGTCGCACAACCAGAGGACATGTCTGAAATCGAGGCGATGCGGAACGACCTTCGTGCGCCGGCTTCGACAATCGTCCTGATGCCGGAAGGGACGCGGCCAGACGTGATACGCGAACGTGGATTATGGCTGGCCGAGATCTGCAAGAGCACTGGGTATCGCTACAGCCCGCGGCTCCATATCGACTTGTGGGGCGATAAGCGCGGCGTCTGATTCGATAAACTGAGACTTGAGCGACAATGGTTTCCTCCCTCGTATCGGCGCGGTTAGTTATCTCAACACTGTCCCGCTCGTCTGGGGGATGCTGCATGGCGAAGAACGCAACGCCGTCGATCTCTCCTTTTCCATCCCCTCGGTTTGCGCTGAACGCCTAGAAGAGGGAATCATCGATGTGGGACTTGTGCCCGTCGCCGAAATTGCGCGCCAGAATCTCGAGATCGTTCCGGGAGTGGGGATCACCTGTCTGGGCGCCGTTCGGAGCATTCTGCTTTTCTCCCGGACCCCCTGGACGCGCGTGCGCACGCTGGCAGCCGATGCCAGCTCGAGGAGTTCCGTTCAACTGGCCCGCGTGATTCTTCGAGAGCGCTTCGGCGTCGAGCCGGACATTACACCGCAAGTACCGGTTCTAAACGAGATGCTGTCCGGTGCCGATGCCGCGCTCGTGATCGGCGATCCGGCGCTGCGGCTCCGCCCGGAAGAACTGCCGTATGAATGTCTTGATTTGGGCGCAGAGTGGCTCGCGCTAACCGGATTGCCGATGGTATTCGCGGCTTGGGCGGGTAAACCGGGAATTCCGTTGAACGCTCTGGAACGCATCACGATAAGTTCGTATCTATTCGGCAAGGAACGAATGGACGACATCGTGGAGCGCGAACACACCTCCAGAGGCGTGACCGCGGAATTGGCGGAACGGTATCTTCGGCATTACATCCGGTTCGAACTTGGCGCGGACGAGCTGAAAGGTCTGGAAGCATTCCTCGAATTAGCGGACTTGCCGCGGCGCAGCGTCGCGCAGAGCGTCGTATGATCACCAGGAAACAAGCAGTCGAGATGTTCGAAAGCGATGATTTGGTTGGCATCGGCATGGAAGCGGATGCCATCCGGAAGAAACTACATCCGGAGGGCATCGTCAGCTACATCATTGACCGGAATATTAACTACACGAATTTCTGCACCGAATATTGCAGCTTCTGCGCTTTCTACCGCCCCATGGGGCATGCGGAAGGATACATCCTTCCGAAGGAAACTATCCTCGATAAGATTCGGGAGACCATCGACCTGGGCGGAACAGGCATCCTCATGCAGGGCGGACTGCATCCCGACTTGAAAATCGAATGGTATGAGGATCTGCTGCGGACCATCAAGTCGAATTCCAATATCTGGTGCCATTGCTTCTCTGCCCCGGAGCTGGTAAACATTGCCGAGGTCAGCGGCTTATCGCTTCGCGACACAATCGCCCGGCTGCACGATGCAGGATTGGATTCCATTCCAGGCGGAGGCGCCGAGATACTCGATAACGAAGTCCGGCATCGCATCAGCCGCCTGAAATGCACCACGCAAGAGTGGATCGACGTACACCGGACGGCGCATTCGCTCGGCATGAGGACCACCGCGACGATGATGTTCGGCACCGGCGAGACGATTGACCAGCGCATGAATCATTTGGATATCGTGCGAAACATCCAGGAAGATACCGGCGGTTTTACGGCCTTTATCCCCTGGTTCTTCCAGCGCGAATTCACCTCGCTCGGGCGGTTCGTCAAGCAAGAGGCGACAGCGGTCGAATATCTGAAAATGCTGGCGCTATCGCGAGTCTATCTGGATAACATCTCGAATATCCAGGCTTCGTGGGTGACGCCCGGCTTGAAGGTTTGCCAGATCGGATTGCGCTTCGGCGGAAACGACGTGGGAAGCATCATGATTGAGGAGAATGTCGTCTCAGCGGCAGGCACTCACCATCGTGCTACCGAAGAGCAGTTACGGCGTTTGATTCGCGATGCCGGCTTTATACCGAAGCAACGGGATACGCTGTATCGGACATATTTTTTGAACTGAACCCGGAAAGGCCGGGCATGCCCGGCCACTACATTGCTAACTCGCTTGCGTCGACTTCTGCGGACGGCTCGCCTTCATTCTCTTCGTATCGAGAGACTTGTTCGACCAGTCCTCAGCCTGCGCAATTAACGCCTTCGCTTCGTCCGGCGAGTTTGCGATATCCGCTTTCTTCCGGA
>DATIMA010000058.1:0-9415 GCA_035475915.1 Bryobacteraceae bacterium | reverse complement strand
GCTAATTTGCCCATAGCGCCCTGGACCATATCTCGCGGCCAGATCGCGTGATAACCGGCAATGTCCTCGTCGCCGCGCGCAAAACCCCATGGAATCGAAAGCCCCGCAACAACTGCCCCGGGAAACCGCTTCGATTCGTGTGTCTGTAGAACCATCGTGCTCGTCCGATATACGTCCACTCCACTCTGGCTGGCGTCGCCAAACTCCAGCAACTTCCGCTGTTTCTCCTGCCACTGATCGATATATCTGTCTCGGGTTGCCCCAAAGTCGCGAAAGAGGCCGGCCCGCGCCTGCTGCCCGGCTTCCGCCCCATGTCCTCCGAACCCCAGCGCCAGCCGGAACCCCTTCTTGAGAGCCTCGCCCCCGATCTGTCCGCATAGCATCACATTCCCGTCTTTTGCTTCGGTGTAAGCCCATGTCATTCGTTTGTGCCGCTGAATATCCGTCCAGCCGTCGCTCTCGCCCGCAAAACCCACGCTCATCTTCTCGAAGCCCGCGCTGCAGGCCAGCGCCATCGTCGTCTGCTCTCTGCGGGCGAACAACATTCCAATCTTCTTGTATGCGCCCGCCCAAGCCTCGTTGTGTGAGCCCGAGTCGCCCACGTGCGGATCCAATACGATGTAAAGACTCAGGTTTGAGGCTACGGGTTCAAACGTAACGTTCATCAACAAAACATCGCGATCCGGGTCGGTCAGCAGATCCTTCCGGATCCGATACCGCCCCTGATTGCACTCGGTCGTGATCCGGAAACCGGGGACTCCCGGGCTAAGGTACTCTACCCGGTATTTTGCGTCGCGCTCCTCATCTGAAAAGAAGCTTTGACCATCGGCCACCACGAACCGCATCGCGCGCGTGTTGGCTTGGTCGATGCTCGGGAAGTAGATCTCGTTCAGAATGCCCCCCGAAATTGTGAACCAAACCCGGCTCTGTTCGCAAATTGCCGTTCCTACTGCGGTTTTGGCGCCCGTGGTCCAGCGCGGCTCTGCTCCCGGTTGCCCCGGTGCCGGTACATGCTCATCCGGTTTCGTTCTGGCGTGCCGTTCAATGTCGAAGATCATCGTTTTGAGGTAGCCACCCTAGCTCATTCCCTTCCACTTTGTAAGATGGCAGCAGACTTAGCAGTATTTCCCGCGGACTCACCTTGATGAACGCTTGCGGTATAAATACATTGCCTTATGGCACTAAAAGAGTACGCTCGCAAAAGGAACTTTGAGAAAACTCCTGAACCGCCGCCGGAAATACCAAAGGCTGAACCGGGCGGCCCAGGCGGCTTCTTCTGTGTTCAAAGGCACGATGCAACTCGGCTTCACTACGATTTTCGTCTCGAAGTAGGCGGCGTTCTAGTCAGTTGGGCCGTCCCCAAGGGCCCCAGTCTGGACCCCGCCCGTAAAGCCCTGGCCATGAAGGTGGAGGATCATCCGCTCGATTACGGCACCTTCGAAGGCAATATTCCGGCAGGGAATTACGGCGCGGGCAGCGTCATGCTCTGGGATAAAGGAACCTACGAAGTTCTGGATGATCTTCCCGCGCAAAAGCAGTTAGACCGGGGCGATTTCAAGTTTTCCCTGCATGGCACAAAGCTGAATGGCGCTTTCGCCATTGTCCACATGAAGCATGCCGGTAAGGGGAATGAGTGGCTTCTCATTAAGAAGAAAGATGAATTCGCCGTTCCGGACTATGACATCGACGAATTCGCGTGGAGCGTGGCCACGCGCCGCACCCAGGATGAAATTGCAGAAGATGTCGAACCGCTGCAGGTTAAAGATCTGAAAGGCGCGCGTAAAGCCGCAGTTCCAGCCGCCCTGGAGCCCATGCTCGCAACCGCCGTCACGAAACCGCCGGCTGGTTCCCAATGGCTCTACGAAATCAAATGGGACGGCATCCGCGCACTTTGCCTGCTGAAGAACGGCTCGCTTCAAATCCATTCCCGCCGCGGCAATCGCTGCGAAAAGCAATATCCCGAGTTCGCATCCCTGCCGGATCACGTGACCGCGAAAACCGCTTGGCTTGATGCCGAAATCTGCGTCCTGGACGATGAAGGCCGGACTCGCTTTGAACTCATCCAGCCGCGTATTGCGGCGAATCTCAATGCCGTTCCGCGCTTAACCGAAACAGCCCCGGCGACCCTTTTCCTCTTTGACGTTCTTTACGCCGACGGATATGATCTGCGCAGCGTTGCCTTGGAGGATCGCAAGCGCCTTCTGAAAAACATCGTCACACCCGCCGAACACATCCGGATTTCGGATGCATTCGACACCAAGGGCGAAGAGATGTTCGAAGCGGCCCGAAAAATGGGCCTGGAAGGCATAATCGCGAAAGATCGCCGGAGTAAATATGAATCGGGCCGGTCCACCTGCTGGCTCAAAGTAAAAGTACAGAATGAGCAGGAATTTGTGATCGCAGGTTTTACTCAGGGAGAACGCGATTACTTCGGTGCTCTGATTCTCGCGCTCCACGAAAACGGCAAGTTCCGTCATGTCGGCCAGGTCGGCACCGGCTTCGACCAGAAACAGATGAAGGCAATTTATGGACGCCTCAAGCCGCTCATCACAAAGGCGAATCCTCTTGCGGATAAGCCTCGTATCAAGGATGCCACCTGGGTGCATCCCGAGCTCGTTTGTGAGGTTCGCTTTCTCGAATGGACCAAGGATAGGATGCTTCGAGCCCCTGTCTTTATAGGGCTTCGGGATGATAAAGCGGCGCGCGAAGCCGTCCGCGAGGAACCCGTCGAGCCGCCCAAACCCGCCGCACAAGCGAAGAATGATCACCTTCACCTCAGCGGCCGTGAGGCGACCGTCGATATCGACGGCCATCGTCTGAAGTTTACGAACCTGGACAAGGTCTACTTTCCAAAGGATGGCTGGAAGAAGCGCGATCTGCTTGAGTTCTACGATCGCGTTTCGCCCTGGCTGCTACCGCATTTGAAAGACCGGCCTTTATCGTTGAAGCGATACCCGAACGGCATCGCGGAAGATTACTTCTTCCAGAAAAATGCGGGCAGTCACTTTCCGGATTGGATGCTTCTCGAGCCCATCACCGAGCATCATCCTCCCAAGGTCAACCATTACCCGATTGCGAACGACCGGGCCACTCTGCTCTACCTGGTGAACCTCGGCTGTATCGATCACAACCCCTGGATGAGCCGCATCGGAAATCTGGAGCATCCCGACTGGATGCTGCTTGATCTCGACCCGGTTGACACCGGTTTTGATCAGATCGTCGAAGCAGTGCTCCTGGTTCGCGAAGTGCTGTCTGGCTTGGGCCTGAAAGGCTACCCCAAGACGACCGGCGGAGATGGCATGCACATATATGTTCCCCTGGAGCCGGTCTACACCTATGAACAGGTGCGCAGTTTCGCGGAACTTGTATCTCACCTGGCGCTCGAACGGGAGCCAAATCTTTTCACAACTCCGCGCAGCGTCGGCAAGCGAAAGAAGGGTCGGGTCTATTTCGATTATCTGCAGATCGGGACCGGCAAGACGATCGCCGCGCCATACGTCGTTCGTGCTCACGATGGCGCGCCGGTCGCAACGCCCCTGGATTGGAAAGAGGTCAAGCGGGGAATCCGCGCTAACGACTTTCGCATCGACAATACAATCGAACGGTTCCAGCGAGTCGGGGATCTATTTGTCCCTGTGATTCAGGGCGGCCAGACTCTGGAGAGCGCGCTGGAGCACCTGCACGGAGCCGCTCAAGAGAAGCCGGCCGCGAAATCCGTCAAAAAGGCCGCCGCCAAAAGCGTCAAGAAATCCTGACTGTTACTGAGCTGGCTCTTCCACCGCCATAAACCCGATACGCCGCTTTGGTGGATCAGGGGGAGCGGCAATCATCTCCTCAATGGTGGCGAAAACAGCTTCAATCTGCTGATGATGGTGGTCAATCCGATAGTCCTGGTCCAATTGGTGGCGCTCCAATTCGCTAAGGCGTTGCGCAAGTCTTCGTGAGTTGCCAGTGATTATCGTAAGCGAACGAAGGCGCGCATAATCGCTATATTGACTTCGATAGCTCGTTCACTGCTCAGAACAGAGGAGAGCATTGCAATTCCTTGTTCGGTGAAAGCGTAAGGCAGAACGACGCCCCCCGCGTCCACTGTTTGAGGTCGCAATTTGCGACCTCAAAGCATGAGCTTCCTCGGACGTTAGCCGGAACATGAAGTCCTCCGGGAAGCGATTTCTGTTGCGGCGAACCGCTTCATTCAGCCGCTTCGTCGGCACCTGATAAAGCTCTGCCAAATCCTCATCCAGCATTACCTTTTCCGCACGAACTAACAATATCCGGTTCTCGATCAGTCGCCCCGGCAAATCTGCTTTGGTTTCCAGTGTTAGGTCGTCCATTTGTCTTCGTCTATCTTGTCGCAAGCTCGATCCCATTACAGTGAGCGGCTTCGGCCACTTCTGCCCCAATATACGCACGTCAAGAAATCCTGACTGTTAAACACCTCCACTCCGCTATTGCAGACACCTCCGCATTCGGAAACTCCCTCGTGAATACTGCGGCCTCCGATTCTGGAAATCCAGTCAGGATCAGCCATCCGCCCCTTCGCCCAATACGAACCAATTCATCGAGTATGTGCAGCAGCACGGTTCCGTTTATATTCGCAACCGTTATATCCGCGGAGCTATCGGCCAGGCAATCTGCCGAACCAGCCGCCAGTACCGGCTGCAACCCGTTCAGCTCGAAGTTGTCTCTTGCGGCGGCAAGTGCCGCCTCATCCGTGTCGATACCTATAGCCGATTCTGCGCCAACCTTGAGTGCCGCAATTGTCAGGATCGCCGAACCGGTGCCGATATCCGCTACCCTGCAGCCGTTTCGGACGCATCTTTCCAGCGCGATCAGCGCAAGTTGCGAGCACGGATGCTCACCCGTGCCGCAGGCGAGCCCCGGATTGTGGATCACCCGCTTGCGGCCAGCCGGCGTCGCTTCCTCGCTCCACGGCGGTGCAAGAAAAAGTTGATCGCCTATCACTCGTGCTGGCCATGCCCGGTGCGTTTCATGCACCCAATCGATCGCTTGTTCCTGCTGCCACCTTGGCGTGTAAGTATTGAACTCTGCCAGCAGCGCAGTCCGCAGCTCATTCGTTTCGAAACCGGCGGTCAAAACGATCCCATCGGAGTCATCGGCCTCGAAAATTCCTATTGTTCCGGCTTCCCACAACTCGCCCGAGATCCGGTCCACATCTTCAGCCGGGCAGGTCAGGCGGAGCGAATACATCTACGCGGGCTTTTGCCGCGAGGCCTTGTACTCGGCTCGTACGCTTCGAATCTGTGTGGCGTGCTTCTCGGCATGCTCGGCCATAAGTCGCAGTAAATCCAGCAAGGTCATGGGGCCGCGCCTGGGATGTGTGCCGGTCCGCGAAAACGTCTCCTCCGAGAGATCCTTCAGCAGAGCGTAATTGTCGGCGCGAAGGTGCCGCATGGTATCAAGTGCCTGTGATGGCTTGCGCTTCGCGTAATCGGTTTTATCGGCCCAGGCATTCTGGTCGAATGGAACCAGGGCAGGATTGTCTTCCGCGATTATGCTGCGCAGCCGGGCAACCGTTACGGCTTCGGTATCCGCCAGGTGCGCGACGATTTGCCGCACACTCCACTTATCCGGCGTCGGCTTGAAATCCAACTCGGGTCCGGCGGCGCCTGTGATCGCAACGGCTACCAACTCCGCCCCTCTGCGATATCGTTCCAACAATTCCGGTATTTCGCTCATAGAGACTTCTATCTTCTCGCAACAGGCTCCTTTGCGAGAATCTTCTGCAAGATCGGCGGAATTTCGAAGACCGCGCGATTCTCCATTGCAGCAATCTTCAGCTTCATCGTTTCCAGATTCTGGCCAGTAAGCAATTTCTGAACAGCGGATTCAATCTCCCGAAAACTGCGCACCACTACGCCTACACCCTGTTCCTGTATCCACTCGACGTTGTAGCGCTCCTGGGGAAGTGTCCAGGCGTTCCGCTCCACGATAACGGGCAGCATCATTTGAAGTGCTTCTGAAATACTTCCGGGACCCGGCTTCCCGATGAAGAAATCTGCAAGACGCATATAGTGCGGGATTTCCTTTGTGAAACCCTCAAGCAAAATTGTGTTCCTGCTCTTCAAATTTTCCAGCCGCTCGCGCAATTGCTTATTCCGGCCGCAGATCATGATCAACTGCAGATCCAGCGAACTGTTCCCTAGCCGCTCAGCTATAGAGTACATGGCGTTCGAACCTTCGCCGCCGAACAATACCAGGCCGGTCGGCAGGTGCGCGTGCAGCCCCAGCCCCTCGCGTTCCTGTATGCGGTTACTATCCGGTGCGTTATAGAACTCCGGCCGTAATATCATCCCGCTGGTCTTGAAAACACGCGATGATGGATATTCCGTTGCGGCCGCTTGCTCCACGGCGCGCTGTGTTCCGCAGATCAGGTACTGCGGTTGCTTTTCAATCCAGAAATGCGGCGGATAATCCGCTAGATCTGTCAATATTGTCACTAGAGGCGTCCCCGGCAGCGCTCGCTGCAAACTCTGAAACAGCGCCCGGTTAAAGTTCGGCACCAGCGACACGACCATGTCCGGGCGATGCTGTTTCCAGAACGCGGTCAGCAGCCGTACCTGCGCCGGATGGTACACGCGAATGATCCCATGCATCATGCGCAGTAACTGTGCGGAGCCGAAAGTCCAGCGCTTTGCCAGAATCAGATTGTAAATATCCTGCAGTCGGATTCCAGTCAGTTTGCGAAAGATATCGAGCGAATCCAAGATTTCCTGCAGGTTCACCAGTCTGATATTCCAGTCGTACCCTTGCGAGGCGATGACAGATTGAAGGGCAGTTGCTGCGCTCCGATGTCCGCCGCCCGCGTCAAAATAGACAAAATCCAGTGCTGGCGTCTGCGGCAACTGCGCTCTACAGCAACCCGCCGCTATGGAGCACTACGCCGGGCTCAGGGTATTTGGCGAAGATAGTCAGCAAGCTGTTCTCATACGTGTACCCGTACTTCCCGTATTTTGAACGGTCTCCATTCGCGGATATGATGTTCTGGTACCCTTCCTTTCTCCGAAGCAACTGCGCGTAACTCTTGATCATGACTTCCGGGCCGGAGACCGTAGGCGCGTCCGGGTTCTGCCTGAATTTCGTGTCCATCGCCAGGAAGCGTCCTGCCCGCTCTTCGGAACCGCCGCTTGCTGCTTTGGTGTAGCTATCTTTGAGCCGCTTGTAATTATCAATGATGGCCTGAGACTCTCCCAGTCGGAGATATTCTTCCTGATCGGCATGGGCCAGGACGGACGCCTCCGTCTCCACCATGGATCGCCCCGTATGGGTGTCAAATCCGGTAGCACCGGTTCTGGCAGTCATGCGCACATTCCGGAACAGGCAGATCCTGCGATAGAACTGATAAGCAAAGCTGCTTTTCAAATCGCCGCTGGCGATGTTTCCCTGATGGTCCAGGCGAAAGTTCTCAGACCGTGCGCCATAGCACATGATGAGCGCCAGATTGTAAGTAGTGTCGGCAGCCGGCAAGACGGACAACATTAAATCCGCAATCTGGTTGTAATCGGCAACCGCAGTGGCAGCCGTGCCGATGGTATCGCTCGCGTAGCCGTGCGTAACATTGTTGTGAAGTCCATGCATGCAAAGCATGATTTTGTCGGCGCGGGAACACCGATCGCGTGCTTGCTTAAGCTCGGCATCTGAGCGCTCAAGCGATGCTCCGCCGGCTCCTTTTAATTTATTCATGAGTCCGAAGAGTGGAATCTCCGTCACCGTGTTCTGGCCACAGAACACACTCACCAACACATTCTTCTCCGGACGCTTTACTTTGATGGACCTTGCTGTCTTAGCAACCAATCCATGCTCGTCGCGATCCGCCAAATTAAGCAGGACAAGATTGTAACCCATGCGCCCGTTTTCTCCCTATTCGAATTGCAATCGCGCCAAGTATATCAACGAGCAAGGACTAGCAGGCGCTTCGGGCCTTTGCCAACTTTCACGCGCGCCACTTCTTTCCGCGTTTGCGTGTCGATGATGGAACACTCATCGCTGCCACTGTTACTTACGCAGCAATATTTGCCATCGGGAGAAAAGGCGATCCAATTCGGACATTGGCCAGTCGAGACTTTACCTAAAAGCCTCAGGGTGTGCGTGTCGTAAATATAGACGAGATGATCCGCGAGGCTGGTGACCCAGAGTTGCGCGCCATCGGGCGAGAGCCCTAAACCGTGCGTGGGAGTGTGCGGCTCGAGCGCGCACTGCGAAGCCGGGGCCGGGGGCAGCTCGACGCGCCTGATGACCTTGCATTGAGGGATGCTGGCGATGGCAAAACCGTGAAAATCGGTGAGCGCGACGTAGAGCGTCTTCTCGTCGCCGGAAACCGCATAAGGGCGGGGCACGCCACCCACGGGAATCTTTTCGCTATATGTCATCGACCCCAAGTCAATACGATCGATTTCATCGCTGCCCATCGAGGAGACGTACAGGTCGCGGTTGCTTCCAGAGTTGTAACAGTTATGGGGCACTTTGATCGGCAGAACTTTCACGACTTTTCCTAGTGTGGTATCGACAATATCCACACTGTTGCCGTCGCGAATGGGAACCCCAACATAGCGGCCGTCTGGAGTGGCCGCGCATTGATTCGGCAGTCCGGTGAGCGGAATAACGCTGAGGATTTTGCCCGTTCCGGTGTCAACGATTTTTAAATTGTGCTCCGATTCTATGGTCGTGAAAAATCTGCGTCCATCGGCAGGCGCACAAATGCCGTGGACCTCGGCTCCAACTTTGATGTCCTGCACAGGCCGGAAAGTATGGAGATCGATAACCGTGATATCGTCCGCCAGGCTATTGGTGACATAAAGGCGCCCCGAGGTATTGGCGCCAAAAGCCTTGCCAAAAGGCTCCGCAGAGAGAAGCACGAGCGCAAGCAGAAGATAGCAACAAATGCGCATTGATCGATCGAGTTTGGACATTTTGCAAAATCCCGGATCTATTCTATCGGTAAACTTGTTAACTGAGGGCCGCGTCATCACGGCCATCAGCCGATGTTTCACTTTATAGCCGCGCGCGATTACAAGCTGATGCGCAAGGTAAACAAGTGGCCTGCGCCGAAGTGGATTCGGTTGTGGGCCCTCGCTGCCACGCGCGCCGGAGATGGCTGGCTATGGTATCTGACCGGTCTGTTTGTTCTGTTGTTCGGCGGCGCTAATCGTCTTACGGCCGTCGCTTCCGCCGGATCAGCTGCGCTGGTCGGTGTCGGCGTTTTCATATTTATTAAGAAGCTTTCCGGCCGCAGACGGCCTTGTGAAATGGAGCCGCACTGCTGGGCCACCCTGCTGCCTCCTGACCAGTTCTCGTTTCCGTCGGGCCACACCATCACCGCTTTTTCTGTTGCGATTACCTTCGGTGTGTTCTACCCCGCGATCCTTCCTGCATTGTTATTTTGCGCCCTGAGCAT
>DATIMA010000057.1:0-24953 GCA_035475915.1 Bryobacteraceae bacterium | reverse complement strand
TTCATGCTGCGCCGTACTCTTCTTTATCTTTCGGAGCAGGGTTGGCTGCGCCGCTGGGTCGAGAACTCTTCAGTCTCTCGCAAGCTGACTTCCAGGTTTATTGCCGGACAGACTCTTTCCGATGGCATCCGCGTTCTGGGGAAGCTCGCCAACGAGCGGATTCTCGGCACGCTCGATTTTCTTGGGGAAAATGTCGCTTCGCTTGAGGACGCCCGCCGCTCCCGTGAATCCTATCTGGCTGCCCTGGATGCGATCGAGCGCGCCGGTTTGTCCGCCACCGTTTCCATTAAACTCACCCAGTTCGGGCTCGACTTCTCCGAAACCGGGTGCCGCGAGAACCTCATCGCACTGGTCGAGCGGGCCAAAGCTATGCAAAGCCGGATTGAGATCGACATGGAATCCGCCGCTCATACGGATCGCACCTTGCACCTGGTTTGCACGGTGCAGGATCTGCTGCCCGGGTACGTGCGCGCCGTCATCCAGGCCTATCTCTACCGCAGTGAAGCTGATATTCGGATGCTCTCGGAGCGCAAAATCCCGGTCCGGCTCTGTAAGGGCGCCTATCGCGAACCGGCTTCCGTCGCTTTCCCCAAAAAGTCGGAAGTCGATGCCAATTACGTCAAGCTAATGAAATTGCTCCTCGCCGAGGGCGCTTATCCTGCAATTGCCAGCCACGATGAAGCGATTATTCGCGAAGCCGTGCGCCATATTCGGGAACATAAGATCTCTGCTGATCGTTTTGAATTTCAGATGCTCTATGGAATCCGGCGCAATCTGCAGCGCGAACTGGTTTCGCAGGGTTTTCGCCTACGGCTGTACGTCCCTTATGGAGATGCCTGGTACCCGTATTTTATGCGCCGCCTGGCGGAGAGGCCTGCTAACCTCCTTTTCCTTGCCAGGAATCTTGTTCGCAGTTGATACAGTCATGCCGGAACCCTCACGATAAGAAAGGAGTCTAATAAGAGGAATGAAATACTGGCTCTATCTTGGTGTCAAGCTGCTGCTTGGCGCCGGAGCCGTATGGGGTCTCGAAACTGCTCTCATTTCTTTTTACCCGGAGCCTCCGCCTCCATTGCCTCAATTTGGGCCCCCGCCTCCGCTCTTTCTGCATGACATGCTGTTCACGTTTTTAATGCTCGGCGTATGGCTGATCGGCGCAGGATTACTGTTTGCGATCTTCTGGGACCAGCGCCGCCGCTGCCGCATGTGCCTCCACCGGCTGATTATGCCCTTGCAAAAGGGCTCCTGGGGGAATATGGTCACATCCGGCCGGCCCCAAACGGAGTGGATCTGCCCGTTCGGCCATGGCACTCTGAGCATCGAAGAGCTGCAGATTACTGGCCGGCAGTCTCCCGATTGGCAGCCGCACGATGATGACATCTGGAAAGAGCTAGAATCGTATTATCAAGCCCGGAAGTAGTAACTTAGGAGAGTGCCGGGCGTCCAAGGGGTGAGAACGCTATTCTTCCTGGGCTATACGTTTGCCTATACGCATTAAACTTCCTCGCAGGGCGGCCAAAAGCCGTGCGGGTTCAGCCAAACCTGCTTTTCCCATAAAATATATCGTCCTGGCCAGCTTAGCCGCCATTGTTTTGGCTGTGGTCATCGTGGTGTCGGCACTTTACGTTAAGTACGCACGCCTGACCGATGAAAAGCTCGCCCAAGGCCCGTTCCCCAACACATCTCTTCTTTATGCGGCCCCGCAGGTGATCGGCGTAGGCGACCGTGGCACTCCGCTTCAATTCGCGGCGCGCCTTCGCGAGAGCGGTTACGGTGAAGATGTTCGAACGAACCCGACCGGTTGGTACCATCTCCGCCCGAATGCGATCGAAATCTTCCCGGGCGACCAATCGTCAACCGATTCCGAGCCCGGTGTGCTCCGCTTCGTAGATGGAAAAATTTCATCCATCATCGCGCTCAGTGACAACACGGCCCGGACGGAATACACTCTTGAGCCCCAGCTTCTAAGCAGTCTCTACGATAAAAGCCGCGAAAAACGCCGGCTCGTTAAATACGACGATATTCCGCCTGTACTGGTTCATGCGGTCATTTCCATTGAAGACAAGCGATTCTTCCAGCACTCTGGGTTTGATCCCATTCGCATTGTTAAGGCCGTCTGGGTCGATTTGAAAGAGCACCGTAAAGACCAGGGGGCTTCAACCCTTACCCAGCAGCTTGCCCGGAACCTATGGCTGAGCAGCCGTAAGACCTGGAGCCGTAAATTCGATGAGCTACTGATCACTATCCATCTCGAACGCAAACTCACCAAGCAAAAAATCTTCGAATACTATGCAAACCAGGTCGATCTCGGCAGGCGCGGCTCCTTCGCCATTCGGGGCTTTGGTGAAGCCGCGCAGGCATACTTCGGAAAAGATATACGGTCGCTTACGCTACCCGAGTGCGCTACTCTCGCGGGCTTGATTCAGGAGCCCAGCCGTCGAAATCCGGTGCGATGGCCGGAACGCGCCACGGCTCGCCGCAACGTGGTGCTTCAACAAATGCTCGAAAACCGCTACATCACGCGCGAGCAGTACGATGCAGCCGTGCAAACACCGCTAACGATCGCGCGGCAAGGTATTGAATCCGCGGATGCGCCTTATTTTGTCGATCTGGTGAACATACGTCTGACGGATAAATTCCAGGATCGCGATTTTGGTGATTCCGGCTCGAAAATCTACACGACCCTCGATCCCGATCTACAGCGCGATGCCGCTGAAGCCGTTGCGGACGGTATCCGTGGCGTTGATGCTATCCTCGCCAAGCGCCACAAAAAGGGCGCGCCTCTCGAACAGCCCCAAGTCGCCCTAATTTGCCTGGACCCACATACCGGTGAGGTGAAGGCTTTGATCGGTGGCCGGAATTATGGCATGAGCCAGCTCGACCACGCAGTAGCCAAGCGGCCCTCCGGCAGCGTCTTCAAACCGTTCGTCTACGCGGCAGCGCTCAACTCCGGGCTCTGGGATCAGCCCAATGCTGTTACGGCTTCAACCATAGTCTTGGATGAGCCGAAGACATTCTTATTTGCCGGCAAACCGTATGAGCCGGTCGATTATCACCACAGTTCCTGGTTGGGCAACGTTACCCTGCGCGATGCGTTCGCTAAATCGTTAAATGTCCCCGCTGTCGAAGTCGCCGAGCAGGCCGGTTACGGCGCTGTAGCCGACCTCGCGCATAAGGCCGGGCTGGAAGACATTCGCGCTACCCCGGCGGAGGCTCTGGGCGCTTACGATGTCACACCGCTCGACATGGCTGGCGCCTACACGCTTTTCGCGAATAACGGAGTTATGGTCCAGCCGCGCATGATTTCCCACATTGTCGATGAATCGGGAACCGAGCTTTGGGCATCCGAGCCGCAGACCAAACAAATTCTGGATCCCAGAGTGAATTTTCTCGTCGTCAGCCTGATGGAGGAGGTCCTGCACAGCGGCACCGGAGCCAGTGTGCGCGCTCGCGGATTTACGCTGCCTGCGGCCGCCAAAACCGGAACTTCTCACGATGCCTGGTTCGCCGGATTCACAACCAAGCTGCTGTGCATTGTCTGGGTCGGGTTGGATGATTATCAGGATATTAAGCTCGACGGCGCCAAGGCGGCTCTCCCCATCTGGACGGAATTCATGAAGCGGGCGCACAAGCATCGCGCTTATCGCGACGTTACCGATTTCCAAGTGCCTGACGGTGTTGTCAGCGCCCAGATCGACGCCGATAGCGGGCAGCTTGCTACCAGCGCGTGTCCCCGCGTCGTCACGGACTATTATCTGCTCGGTACGCAGCCCACCCAATTCTGTTTGCTGCATCAAGGCGGGTCAACCGAAATCGCGGGTTGGGAGACCTCGCAGCCCGCTTCCCAGCAGACCTCCCTTCCAGCTGTTTTGCCCACTCAAGCCATGGCGCAGCCCCCTCCCGGCGCTCCCCCCAATGCCAATAACAATGCCCAGGAAAAGCCCAAGAAAAAGAAGCAAGGCTTCTTCGATAAGCTGAAGAGCATTTTCCACTAAGCAGTCGAGCAGCTGTGGCGCACGATTTATCGTGCTGGCGGGCAGTTCACTGCCCGCTTTTTTTCCCGCGCCGCCCCACTCGAAAAGGTATATAGTAGAGAACACATAAGGGGGATCATATGGTCTCTTTTTCGGGCTGGCGTCTTACCGCCCTTTCACTGGCATTTTGCCTTGTTTCCGGCATGTTTGCCGCACAACTGCAAACTCCACCGCCTCCACTTTCCTCTACGGGCCTCCGCGCGTCCGCGAATGTTCCTTCGCTGAACTCGCCCGCTACTCCTCCCCTCACGCCCGAGCTTCGTGGCGACATTTACATGGCGCGCAAGATGTATCGCGATGCCATCGATATGTACCGCGAGGGGCCTGATACGGCCGTATTAGCGAACAAGGTTGGAATTGCTTTCCACCAACTTCTGCTGCTTGATCTTGCGAAGAAGAATTACCAGCGCGCAATCAAACTCAACCCCAGGTATCCGGAGGCGATCAACAATCTCGGAACCATCTACTACGCGGAAAAGAATTACAAACGCGCCATCAAGTATTACAAGCGCGCTATCAAGTTCGATACGAAGAGCGCCTCCATTTACGCAAATCTGGGCGCGGCCTACTTTGGCCGCAAGGATTACAAGCGAGCCACTCTCTATTATCAGCAAGCCCTGAAGCTCGATCCGGATGTCTTCGAACACCACAGTACGTTCGGAACGCTTATGCAGGAGCGCACTGTCGCCGAGCGCGCCACGTTCCACTTGTATCTCGCCAAAATATACGCCAAATCGGGGGCAAAGGACCGCGCGCTAATCTATCTGCGTAAGGCGCTGGAAGAGGGCGTGAAGGACCGCAAGAAGATTCCGGATATGCCGGAATTTGCTTCGCTCAAGACCGACCCGGGCTTCAAAGAGCTCCTTGCGGAAAATCCAAAGCCCTTGTAGAGGCCTGACCTGCACCTGAGAATTCGCTCACTTCTTCTAACAGCTCTTCTATTCTTTTCTGCTTGCTCGGGCGATCGCGGCGATGGGCTCCGCCGCCTGGCGATTCTACCCGCTAACGTCCTGATCGCGAACGATGCCGCCGGTTGGATGCGGCTGGGCCTTTCGGTCGCGCTCCAGTATGATCTTTCCACTTCGCCGAACCTGCTCCCGGCATTTGTAAGCGGCGATTCGGGTGCCTATCAAATGGGCGCGACGGAGGTATTGCGAACAACCGTCGATAAACGGGCGGGTGGACGCGTGCACGTCGAGGCGGCGATCACGGACCTCCGAACGCAGCGCTGCCGCAAAGTGATCGACGCCGATGCTCCTTCTGAAAAGGCCTTAATTGTGGCTCTGAATTCGATTGCAAAACAGATTGACCCTCAGGCCACGGACTTCTCCACGACAAGCGCGGGAGCCTTGCAATCGTTTACAACGGCTGCGCAATCTGCCGGTCTTCAGGCGAGGGCTCGCGATCTGAGAGCTGCGATTCAGGCCGACCCCGGATTCGGCCTTGCTTATTTGCTGCTTCTGAATACGGTGGCCCCAACCAGTGAACAAAGCTTAGCCGAGGTTCTGTCGCAGGCTGATATTCACCGCAATACGTTCAAGCCGCTCGACCAGGCGCGGCTCGCTGAACTTTCCGCGCGCTTGAAGCATGAAGGGTTACGCCGTCAGGAAGAAACCGCTTCTGCTGTCCTGAAGCTTGCTCCAAACGATGTTGAGACGCTTGCCGCGCTTGGGGTGACCCGCTTCCTGCAGGGCGATGCAACCGGCGGTCATCGGTTCCTGGGCCGCGCGCTCCAGCTAAGCCCAGGCAACGAGAGCATCCGTCAGGAACTGGCGCACGGCCTCATCGAAACAAAGCGATATGCGGAGGCCGAAAAACTGATTGTAAATCCTACCGATCTGGCGATTTGTTTTCTGCTCCAAGGCGATATAGCGCGCGCCAACGCAGCCATGGAAAAACTGACGGCGTCACTCGGTAATCCGGAACTGAAGACCCTCTTCCGGGCGAACTGGCTGGCGATCTCCGGTAACGTAAATCAGGCCGTAGATATCATCAAGCACGCGGATTTTTCAGATCCTACCGCCCGGTCCGCCGCGCTTGTGCAGGTTGCGTTCTGGCAGGCCATGGGGCACGATTTCACCGGCGCGAAAAACAGCGCGGCTCGGGCGCGCAAACTCACTACCAGTTCCGGTTCTTTGGCTTTGGTGGCCCAATTACTTACTCAGGCAGACAAACCACCTGCTGAATGGCGTCGCCAGATTGCGGCCGCCGCCTTGAACACCTCCTCGGAACAGATCCTGCTCGGCTACGGCTTCTTCCTGTACGGGCATTACTCTGATTCCGCCTCGGTCTGGCAGCAAATTCTGAATCAATCCGGTGACACAGATTTGCGGGCGCGGGCCATGTTGGCGTCTTCACTAGATCACGCCGGGCGCGCTGACGAAGCGCGCCGCATTCGTGTCCAGCCCTTTGTTCCCGAATTCGGCGACATTTACGCGCCCATCTCGTTTAATGAAATGCGCCGGCTGATTCGATAATCAAAAAGAAATCGGGAACGACTGCTCGCGTTAGGTCCGGTACGATCCCTTCGTGTCAGGCGTAGTAAAGCTGTTCTCTTTCCGGAGCCACGGCATCGGCTGTTCACCTGTGTCGCGCTTGTAAACCCGATCGTACATGTGCTTGCGAGTTGTAGTGCCCAATGACGTGTTGTACAGGTCCACCAGCCCGAGCGCATCCTTCACATCGGCTTCGAACGCGTGCAGGGCTTTGAGTTGCTCCGCCTGAGCCGGCAGCCGTGTTCCGCCTGGCATTTCGAGAAACATCTGGTATCCGGCGCTCAGAAGTGTTGCCATCTCGGAGCCGATCAAAATACCAGCTCTCTCGATACTCGGCTGATTCTTTCCTTCGTCGCCGACGATCGCGGCGGCTCCGTTTTTCGAGATCCTGAATCGGCCGTCGGGCAACTGTTCCGCTGCGAATCCGGCCCTCTTTAGCCGGTCTACCCGCTCGGAAAACGTGGGAATCTTCTCTTGGGCGCGCCGGAGGAACATACTTTAAGTATACGGGCGCGCAAGAGGCGGAACCATCGCCTTCCGTTGCGCGCGCTTCACAAACCATGCCAAGTTTCGAACCGAAAATTCCGATTGCCGCGATAACAGACGAGTTTTCTCCGCTTCTGGCCGAAGCCATCCCTCCCATGAAAGAGATTGGAATGAGCGCCGCCGAATTGCGTGTTGTCGATGGTAAAAACATTCTCGATCTCTCGCCTGACGAACTGAGGCGGACAAAAGATGCGCTGGATAAAGTGGGATTACCCGTTATCTCCATTGCTTCGCCTATCTTCAAATGCGTTCTCCCGGGTGCGCCGGATCTCGACCTCCGCTTTCATCAGGATGCCTTCGGTTCCAAACACACCTTTGATGATCAGGAGAAGCTGACTGAACGCGCGATTGAGATTGCCCGGTTTTTTGGGTGCCGCATCATTCGCGTTTTTTCATACTGGCGAACCGTTAAACCGGAGCAGTGCCTCGACGCGATTATAGAAAGCTTCAGCCGTATCGCACTCAGGGCTGAGAAGGACAATCTCATCATCGCTGTCGAGAACGAGCATGCCTGCAACATCGCCACCGCCGCCGAGGCCGCGCGCGTTTTCGATTTTCTGCCTAACCCGAACCTGAAGCTGCTTTGGGACCCGGCGAACGCGCTAATCGCGGGCGAAGACCCATTTCCAGGCGGCTACTCTCTACTGCGCAAGGACCGCATTGTGCACATCCATGCGAAAGACTGCCACATGGAAGGCGATACACCGGTATTTGGTCCGCTTGGCACACGTCGCATTCGTTGGAAAGAGCAGATCGCCGCTCTCCTCGATGACGGATATCAGGGCTTCATCAGCCTCGAAACACATTGGGCTGGGCCAGGCGGAAACAAGCTTGAGGGCAGTCGCATTTGCGGCTGGAACCTGAAGGGCTTAGCTTCTGCTTAAGATTCGGAATCGCCTAAGTGCTTGCCCGGAGCCAGGTAGTGTTTCACATAATCGTAAACAGCATCATGTAGCGGGGTCATCTTCTGCGTGAATCCGGAAGCGCGCAGCTTGTGGATGTGTGCGCACGTGAAATATTGATACTTCTCCCTCATATGTTCCGGCATTTCGATGAACTGGATCTTTGGCGGCCGGCTCAGCGCGTTAAAAATGGCGGTCACAAGGGATAACCAGGTGTTCGGTTCGCCCGAGCCGACGTTATAGAGCCCGCCGCCATCTACGTGTTCGGCAAGGTGAACCGTCGCGGCAGCCGCATCCTTCACGTACAGAAAATCGCGCCGCTGCCCTCCGTCCGGAAACTCCGGCCGGTAGCTCTTAAATAGCGATGCTGTGCCGGTCTCCTGAATCTGGTGAAACGCCTTGTGAACCACGCTGCGCATCTCACCTTTGTGATCTTCGTTCGGGCCGAATACGTTGAAGTATTTCAATCCAGTCATGCGCGGTAGCATGCCGGTGCGATCGGCGTACAGATCGAAGAGGTGCTTCGAATAGCCATACATGTTGAGCGGCCGCAGGCTGTTCAGATCGATCGTTTCGGGCAGGCCTGTTGCAATACCGCCGTAGGTTGCGGCTGAAGAGGCGTAGACAAAGCGCCGCGCTCCATCCAGCGCGAAGTGTGCCAGAGTCTTGGTGTATTCAAAATTGTTGCGAATCAGATAGCTTGCGTCCGTTTCGGTAGTTGAAGAGCACCCGCCCAGATGAAAAATCGTGCTGATGTTTCCGAACAGCGCTGGGGACTCCGCCAGGCGCTTCAGGAAATCGTCCGCTTCCAGGTAATCGGCAAACCGAAGCGGCGTCAGGTTTTTCCACTTCTCATCTTTGCCCAGAAAGTCCGTGACAAGAATATTCGTGAAGCCGCGCCGGTTTAACTCCCAAATGATGGCGCTCCCCACAAAACCAGCGCCGCCGGTAACAAGAATTCTTCCTTTGGAAAGATCGGTCATCTTATGTTCTGTTGACAATCAGCATCGGTATCTTCACATGATGCCGCACTGAGTTGATGGTGGTGCCGAAGACCAGATCCTTTAAGCCGCGGTGGCCGTGCGAGGCCATTACCAGCAGGTCGGGCTTCAGTTCGTGAACCGCCGCGGCAATTTCACGCGCTGGGCTGTTGCCGTGCCGGACCACGGTTTCTACAGCGATGTTCTGCTTGCGCACCGAATCGGCAATGTTCGCAAGGTAGTCCTGGCCTTCGGAGATTTCGGCGGTTGAAGAAAGAGAGCCGAACATGCGGCTGGTAACACCCTCTTCGACATGTAGCAAAATGATCTGTGCATCGTACATGCGGGCGACCGCGAGAGCATTGCCAAGCGCCTCATGATCGGACGGGCTGTGATCGATGGGAACCAGAATGCTTCCATACGCGCGTGAACTCCATACGGGCGGCGCTTCGTCAGAAACGGAGATGGCAACACGCTCGGCGGGCGCGGGCACTCGGCGGAGCCACGGCCAGCAGGTAATCAGAACCAGCAGCGCCACGCAGCCGAGCGCGAGCGCGGCGCAAGCAAACATCACGAGAGGTCGGTAGCCGGCGCTGCTTCCCGCCACCCACCCGCGCATCACATCCCAAGCCAGCCAGACATTCAAAATCACGATGAACGCGGCGCATGCCCAGGAGCCAAGTTGCAGCCACAATCCATTAGCGAACGGGCCCATTCGTTTGCGATCTCCGGTGAAATGAACCAGCGGAATGACTGCGAACGGCAACTGCATGTTAAGGATGACTTGGCTCAGAATGATAAGGCTGTAGGTGCCCGTGTCTCCGGCAAAGTAGATAGTAAGGGCAGCCGGAACGATTGCCAGAGACCGCGTTACGGCACGCCGGAGCCAAGGCTGCATTCGGAAATGCAGAAAGCCTTCCATTACGATTTGTCCGGCCATCGTGCCCGTGAGCGTAGACGATTGGCCGGAACAGAGCAGGGCAGCTCCGAACAGCACGCTTGCCGCGGTCGTGCCCATTAACGGGGACAAAAGCTGATGCGCCTGCTGGATCTCGGTTACGATGATGTGGCGCTTGAAGAATACCGCCGCGGACATTACCAGAATTGCGGCATTCACGAAAAGCGCGGCGTTCAGCGCGATGCTCGAATCCAGCAGGTTGTAGCGGCACGCACTGCGTTTGTCTGCTTCGGTTTCGCCGATGCGGCGTGTTTGAACCAAGGCGGAATGAAGATACAGGTTGTGCGGCATCACCGTAGCTCCAAAAATGGCGACCGCGACATAAAGGCTTTGCGAGTTGAGCCGTGGAATAATTCCGGTCAATACTTCCGGCAGGTCCGGCCGCGCCAAAAAGATTTCAAACGCGAAGCAGCCTGCGATGGTAGCAATCAGCACAAGTACGAAAGCCTCAATGACCCGGATGCCCATCCGCGTAAACCACAACACCAGCAGGGTATCGGCCGCGGTGACCAAAACCCCAATCAGCATGGGCAAATGGAAAAGCAGGTTAAGCCCAATCGCGGCGCCCAGTACCTCGGCAAGATCGCAAGCAACAATTGCCAGCTCACAAAGAATCCATAGGATGTACGCAACGGGCCGGGGATACTCCTCGCGGCAGGCTTGCGCCAGATCGCGGCGTGCAACTACGCCCAATCGCGAACTCAGCGTTTGCAGCAGCAGCGCCATCAGGTTTGATAGCACCAGCACCCAAAGCAATTGGTAGCCGAAGCGCGCGCCGCCTTCCAGATCGGTGGCCCAGTTGCCTGGGTCCATGTACCCGACGCTTACCAGATAGGCAGGGCCGGCAAATGCAAACAGCCGTTGCCAAAAGTGCGGATGCGAGGTCGCGATGCTCTCATGGACTTCGGGCAGGGAATATCCGTGCGAGTCGATTGAGCTCTGCCGAAACATGATCTTACGTTTTCAGTATGGCTGAAGGGCCGTCAACTGCCGCTGCCGTGCGCCGCGATTCAAACGGCCTTGGCTTGGTGGGGAGCAATCCACTTACGCCTCGGGGCATGAGCGTGCTGCACTACCTGCGGTATCAGCAGTAGGGTTTGTTCAATAACTTGAGTCCCGATCGGGGCTGCGCCTATTTCCTCTGCTCGCGCATGAAAATGGCCAGCTCCGCGTCGTTCAGATCGGAAACCGCCCAGTAAGCCATCCCGCCCTGTGTCCAACGCAGCACGTTATAACCGTTAATCGCGAAGCTTTGGGGCTTCGCTCTCTCCTGGGTTGGCCACTCGAACAGGTTGATCGTGTGTTGATGGCGCTTGTATAGCAGCGCGGCTACCGGCCGGCCATCCAGGTAATCCAGGCGGCCACCCAGCAGCGGGAAGCCTTCGCCCGCGAGATCCTTCACACGGGGAGCGAAATCGAGTTTACCGTTAAACCAGGGCTTCACGGTGTGCTGATCGGACGAGGGGACATCCATCAGATGGCCTGCCATCAGGGACCGGACATGGCCTGCTACCACTTCGTGGGCAACTAGTTCTGAAGCGGTAAAAGGCCGCCGCAGAACGGATGTAACTAGAACAGTAAGGACGATCAGTGCGGCCGCGGCAGCCGCAAGCGCCACAAATCGCGAGCTGAAGAACCGCGGTCGATCGGCGGTCGCATGTCCGGTCCGATCGCGTTTCACTGCCCCAATTTTGTTATGAATGCGCGCTTCGAGATCCTCCGGCGCTTCGAAATACTGGCCGCGGGACTGAATCTCTGTATGAAGTCTCTGGTAACCGTCGCAAACCGAACGGCAGATCGCACAACTCCGGAGGTGAGCTTCGATCGTCAGACTTTGGACAGCATCCAGTTCGCCATCGACGGAAGCGTTCAGCAGCAATCGTGCCTCGTCGCAATTCATGCCTGCGCCTCCGTTTGCGCTCCACACAGCCGGCGTTGCAAATTCCTCCGCGCCCGGGCGAGCCGCGACATCACGGTTCCCAGCGGAACCCCAACAACCTGAGCGACCTGCTTATAGGAGAGCCCCTCGAATTCACGCAGGATCAAGACCTCGCGATATTCATACGGCAGAGCGGCAATTTCGTCGTTCAGTAGCTTCGAATCGGCCTTCTCCAGCAAGACGGTCTCGGGATTACACCAGTTTTCCGGAGCATCGTGGATGTTTTCGTCGAATTCCGCCGCCACGCACGCAGGTCGATTTTGCCGGAGCCACGTAAAGCAGGTATTTCGTACGATTGTCAGCAGCCAGGCCCGAGCATCGCAGCCTGCCCGAAAGCTATCAAACGAGCGTAGCGCGCGTAAATAAGACTCTTGCACCACATCTTCCGCATCGTGAGGATTTTGGGTTAGCCAGCGCGCCAGGTTGTATGCCGCATTGAGATAGGGCAAAGCTGTATTTTCAAACTGCTCAAGGCTACCCTTCCTTTGCACGATTACTGAACAGATGTTACAAACAGCCGGAAGGTGTGCAAAAAACTTCAGTCATTCGGGAATAAACTGCCGGCACTCCGGGTATTGGTTAGTGCCGGGCGCGATAAGCGCCAGGGGAAGGGCAAGGAAACAGTTTGTCAGATCGAATCAAAGTAAATATCAGCAAGGACGGCGTCGATCGTCGTGGATTTCTGAAGTGTATGGCTTGGGCCGGAACGGGAATGGTGTGGACGGTAAGCGGAGGCATCCTGGCTTCCAAGGGTCTTTCTCAACAGCCTGCCAGTGCATCCGGCACCGGGTTCAGTTTTGTTCAGATTAGCGACAGCCATATTGGATTCAATAAGGATGCGAACAAAGACGTCACCGGGACTTTGGAGGAAGCAATCCGCAGAATTAATGCTCTGGAGAACGAGCCGGACTTTCTGATTCATACCGGCGACCTGAGCCATCTCTCGAAACCATCGGAGTTTGACTTGCTTGACCAGGTGCTAAAGCAGTCCAGGACTAAAGAAAAGTTCTTCGTCCCGGGCGAACACGACATACTTACCGATAACGGCCGGCAATACCTCCAGCGCTTCGGCAAAGGGACCAGCGGCTCGGGGTGGTATTCGTTCGATCACAAAGGGGTTCATTTCGTCGGGCTTGTCAATGTGGCCGATCTAAAAGCCGGCGGCCTAGGGACACTGGGCGCGGAACAGTTGGGCTGGTTTGAGAAAGACCTTGCCGGCCGCTCCAGCAGCACACCCATTGTTGTTTTCGCGCATATTCCGTTGTGGACGGTCTATCCGGAATGGGGTTGGGGAACCGATGACGGAGCGAAGGCTTTATCGTACGTGAAGCGGTTCGGCTCGGTCACGGTATTGAACGGCCACATCCACCAGACCATGCAAAAGGTAGAAGGCAAGGTAAGTTTCCACACCGCCGCGTCAACCGCTTTTCCCCAGCCGGCGCCCGGTAATGCTGCCTCTCCCGGTCCGATGAAAGTGCCGGCCGACCAACTGCGAAGCCTGCTGGGCATCACGCATGTCACTTACCTCCCCGGGACCCAGGCCCTTGCTGTGGTGGATTCGAGTCTGGCAGGCGGAACGGCCGGGGATCAGGGCACAGCCGGCGTCCAGATTGATAACTTCTCGTTTTCACCCAAAGCGATCAAGGTGAAAGCGGGCACGACCGTCACCTGGGTGAATCGGGACGATATTCCCCACAACGTGGTGAGTACGGAGAAGAAGTTCGCATCTCCGGTGCTGGATACCGATCAGAAATTCTCGTTCACATTCAAACAGCCAGGATCTTATCCCTACTTCTGCAAGATACATCCGATGATGACCGGAACAGTGACCGTGGAAAGCGCGGAGCAGGGGACGGTGTAAGCAACGCGGTCACAAACATCTCTGCTTTTATTTCTCCCGCCACTTCAGCAGTTTACCGTCGTTTTTTCGAATCCATAGTTCGTTTTCAGCTTCTCTCGTGCTAACGTTTGGCAGGCTCGCGGCCAGGCATCAACCTCTCGCGAGCCTAAACTTTTTTTAGGAGCCCGAATATGACCGCTCGGTCCATCCGCCGCGCCCAAGAGCGCAAAGCTAAAAAGCTGGCCCGTAAATCCGAAACAAATCAAGTTGAGCGGTCTTTCCAGGCTGCGATGCCCGCTGTCCAGCCGGTGTCCGAAGCCCAAGTGGCCGCGAACCGCGCCAACGCCCAACTCTCCACCGGCCCGTCATCCAACGAAGGCAAAGCCACATCCTGCCTGAATGCCGTCAAAACCGGGCTCACCGGCCGCACTGTCCTGCTCCATACCGACGATGCCGCCGAATATCAGCATTACCTCGCCGCTTACGAAAAAGAATTCTCGCCTGTCGGCCAGCGCGAGTGCGATCTGGTCCAATCCATCGCCGACACGTGCTGGCGTCTGCGCCGTATCCCCGGTCTTGAACTTGCCATTTACGCACAAGGCCGCGCCCGGTTCGCGGATGAATTCAAGGATTACGATGCTGCGCTCCAGCCCGGACTTATCGAACTCAGCACTTTCATGGCTTACGAGAAGCAGCTCCGGAATCTGCAGCTTCAGGAAGCGCGCCTCTCCCGCCGCCGTGAAAAAGAGATCGCTGAACTCCGCGAACTCCAGCAGGCCCGCAAAGCAGAAACGGCAAGTAGGGACGAGGCATGCCTTGTCCCAAGCGAGGCATGCCTCGTACCAATGCCAAATGGGTTCGAATTTTCACTTCCTGATATTGAGTCCTATCTCGAAGCAAAACGTGCCTCTTCCCCGGCGCGGGCCCGAGCCGCGTAGGTCACTTTCCGCCCATGCCGAGCCGCAAAATAGAACAGCAACTCGATCAGCTGAACACGTTGCGTTCCCAACCGGCCACTGAAGCAACGGCCCGGGCTCTTTGCAAGGCATTAGCGGACCGCGTCAATCTGGTCGTGGCGAAAGCCGCCGCAATCGCAGGCGAGCTGCAATGCAGAGAGCTTCTTCCGGATCTGGAGATCGCATTCGAGCGATTCTTTCAGAAACCGGTCGAGACCGATCCGCAGTGTTGGGCCAAAAATGCACTTTCAAAAACCCTGAAGGATTTGGAATACGCCGAATCGGCGCTGTTCCTCTGCGGGCTGCGGCACGTGCAAATGGAACCAGTCTACAAAGGCCATGCAGATACGGCCGCCACGCTGCGGGGCACGTGCGCGTTGGCGCTGGCGCAGTGCCGGGACATCCCCAGTCAGGAGATCATGCAGCATCTGGTCAACGCGCTTGCGGATAGTGCGGCTAGCGTGCGAGTGGACGCGGTTCGGGCGTTGGAACAGATGGACGGAGACGCCGCTGCGCTCTTGTTGCGATTGAAAGCCCGGATGGGAGATCCGGAACCCGAAGTTACGGGACAAGCCCTGGACTCGCTATTGAGTATTGAGCGCGATGCGGGCGTGGAGTTTGTCGCGGGATTTCTCCGGCTGCGCGATGAGGACACCCGCGAACAAGCGGCCCTGGCCCTGGGAGCATCGCGGCTGGCGAGCGCGGTGGAGGCTCTGAAAGAAGCATGGAGCAGGTCGCGAACCGTTCATTCCAGTGAGCCCTTATTGAGAGCCCTTAGCATCTCACGGCAGGAATCCGGATTTGAGTTCCTGTTGCAACTGATCCGTGATGGCCGCGAGCAAGACGCTCTGGAGGTGCTAAACGCACTAAGGCTGCACCGGGAATCGCCGGAGATTATGAAGCGGGTTCGGAATGCAGCCGAAGTACGCGGCGGCCCCGTGCTGAATCTCTTTCGCGAACGTTTTGAATCAGGCTGCTAGGATGACTAGAAAGCCCCCACAAAAGGCGGCGCGCTTCGCTGCACCCCAATGATTCGACCCTTTCGCGGGCTGATGCCGCGCATCGCGGAATCGGCTTATATCGACGTCAGCGCACAAATAATCGGCGACGTTATCGTTGGCGAGCGTTCCAGCGTGTGGCCGAATGTGGCCATTCGAGGCGATGTGAACTATATCCGGATCGGCGACGAGACCAGCATTCAGGACAACAGCGTGTTGCACGTGGACCACGATGAGTATCCGTGTATTGTCGCCAACCGTGTAACGGTAGGGCACCGGGTGGTTCTGCATGGCTGCACAGTGGCGGATGACGCGCTGATTGGCATCGGCGCGGTAGTCCTGAACGGCGCAAAGATTGGCGCGGGTGCGGTGATAGCGGCGGGGGCGCTCGTTCCCGAGGGCATGGAAGTGCCCGCGAAGACAATGGCAATGGGGATCCCGGCAAAGGTTCGCCGCGAAGTTACTCTGGAAGAACAGGAGCGGTTCCGGAAGAACTGCCGGAATTACGTTACCCTGGCCGCCATTTATAAGGACGAACAGAATTGATCCACAGCGTGAAAGGGATGCGGGATATCCTGCCGCCGTCGAGCGCGGTGTGGAATGAGGTCGAGTCGGCGGCGCGCCGCATTTTCGCGCGGTTCAACTATCGCGAGATCCGTACGCCCATTCTGGAAGAGACCGCGCTTTTTACGCGTAGCGTCGGTGAAGAGACGGACATCGTCAGCAAAGAGATGTACACGTTTGAGGACCGCGACGGCAGTTCGCTCACGCTGCGGCCCGAGAATACCGCTTCGGTCCTGCGAGCCTATATCGAGCACCGGCTCGATCAACAGCCGGGATTACAGAAGGTCTACTACATCGGTCCGATGTTCCGCCGCGAGCGTCCGCAGAAGGGACGGTACCGCCAGTTCTATCAGATTGGAGCAGAAGCGATCGGATCGGATTCGCCCGCCGTCGATGCGGAAGTCATCGAGCTGGTGGTTGCGATTCTGCATGAGCTCGGCATACACGATTTTGAGCTGCTGATCAATTCGGTCGGGTCGAAAAAATCGCGTGCCCGCTACAACGATGCTCTCCGGGAGCAATTGAAGGAAGTTGCGCCGCGCATGTGCGCCGATTGCCAGCGGCGCGCCGTGGCCAATCCGCTTCGCGTGCTCGATTGTAAAGTTCCCGAAGATCAGCCGATTATCGAGCAACTGCCGTCGATTCTGGACTTTTTGGATGAGCCGGACAAAGAACACTTTCGGCGTGTCCGTGAGTTGCTGGACGACCGCGGCATCGTGTACGCGGTCAGGCCGCGGCTCGTGCGCGGGCTGGATTATTACGCGCGAACTACTTTTGAGATTACCCACGGAGCGCTCGGCGCCCAGAATGCAATTCTTGGTGGAGGCCGCTATGATGGTCTCGCCGAACTTCTGGGTTCGAAGGTTCCTGCGCCTGGCATCGGCTATTCCATCGGCGAGGACAGGCTGGTGATGATTGTGGAAGAGGCGCAGAGCCTAAAGGCGCCGGCGCTCGACCTATACATCGCGCCCATGGGCGATACCGCTTTGCGTCATTGTGCGGTGCTGGCCGGAGAGATTCGTAACCTTAATCTTTCCGTCGAGGTGGGGACCGACCGGAAGCTGAAGCGCATGCTCGAGCTGGCGAATAAGCTGCAGGCACGCTTCACCTTGATCGTCGGTGACAACGAGATCGTGACCCAAACATACGCGCTTAAGAACATGGCTTCAGGCGAACAGGAACCGTTAACCCGGCAGGCGCTCATGGACCGGTTGTCCAATACCGAGCCGCGACCGCCAGGGAGCGGTTCTTGAGCCACCGGCGCGAATTTCAAACAACATGGCTGACGTAACTTTAGATTTTCTGGGCGACCTGCGGAGGACGCACACCTGCGGGGAATTGCGCGCAAGCGACGCGGGCAAGCCTGTGTTGTTAATGGGCTGGGTACACCGCCGGCGCGACCTGGGCGGAGTGATTTTCATTCATTTGCGCGATCGCGAAGGCATAACCCAGTTGGTTTTCGACGAGAGCAAGAACGCCGCAGCGCACAAGAGAGCGCAGGAACTAGGTCTTGAATTTGTTATCGCCGTCGAAGGCGTCGTCACGGCGCGTACCGGCGATACGATCAACCCGAATATCGCGACGGGCGAAGTGGAAGTCGCGGTATCGAAGATCTGGATACTGAACGAATCGCGAACGCCGCCTTTTCCCCTTGAAGATAGCGTGGATGTGAAGGAAGACATCCGCCTGAAATATCGCTATGTGGATCTGCGCCGGCCGCGCATGCAGCGCAACATCGTCATGCGATCGAAGATTACTTTGGCGGTGCGGCAGGCCCTGTATGCGCAAGGCTTTCTCGAGATTGAAACTCCTTTCATGACCCGTTCGACTCCGGAGGGAGCGCGCGACTATCTGGTTCCGAGCCGCGTGCAGCCGGGCAATTTTTATGCACTGCCGCAATCGCCGCAAATCTTCAAGCAGCTCTTGATGGTGAGCGGATACGAGCGGTACTTCCAGATTGTGCGCTGCTTCCGGGACGAAGACTTACGGGCCGATCGTCAGCCGGAGTTTACCCAGATTGATCTCGAAATGTCCTTCCCGCAGGAAGAGCAGATTTTTGAGGTCATCGAGCCGCTGATTTGGCGAGTGTGCGAATCGGCCGGAAAGCCGGTGGGGCAGAAGATTCCGCGGATTACCTATGCGGAAGCCATGCGCTCCTACGGCAGCGATAAGCCCGATCAACGCATCCCGCCGTTTCACTGTGTGGAGGATCTGTTCGCGGGCGCTGGATTGAGCGCCGATGGACTGCCGTTGGTTGCGATTCATATTCCAAAAGTAGGCTCGTTGAGCCGCAAGGAACGCGACGAGATCAAGGCGTTCGGTCAGGAGCGTGGCCTGCGAGTTTTCGATGATGTGAAACGTCTGGAGCGCGATTATGCGGAGGCAATTGCCAAGACGCGCCAGCGCGCGGGTGTCGCGGAAAACGATCTGCTGATGCTGGCCGGCTGGGCTGGCGCGCCGTCGGGCGCACTGCCGGAGCACACCGTTCTTCAGGCCTGCGGGCAATTGCGAATGTACATTGCGCAAAAGTACAACGATCGCCATCTACTGCTGGACCCGGAGAGCTTTAAGTTCCTGTGGGTGGTCGATTTCCCGATGTTCGAGTGGGATGAAGCAGACAAGCGCTGGAACGCGGCACACCATCCGTTTACTTCGGTCCATGATGCGGACCTTGAAAAGCTCACTACCGATCCGGCCCATTGCCGCGCCAAATCATATGACCTGGTGCTGAATGGTGTCGAGCTCGGGTCAGGGTCCATTCGTATTCATCGCCGCGACGTCCAATCGAAGGTCTTTGCGGCGCTCGGTTTCAGCGAGGATGAAGCAAAACGGCGGTTCGGATTTCTGCTCGAAGCTCTGGAGTATGGGGCGCCGCCGCATGGCGGAATTGCGCTTGGCCTGGACCGGCTGGTGATGATCCTGGCGGGCGAGCAATCCATTCGCGAAGTGATCCCATTTCCCAAAACCGCAAAGGGAACAGACCTGATGTGCGAAGCGCCTTCGCCCGTGCCCGATCGGCAGCTTCGCGATCTGGGTATCCGGCTGAATACGCCCCAATAGAGCGCCGCAGTCGCCTAGCCGGCCAGGAACGCGGATCCGAATTCGAAGACGCAGCGCGGCCATAGATCGAGAAATGAGCGCTCTCCTACGTGAATCGCCAGGAGTGATTCGAACACGTGGGGCCGCTTCGCAAGGCTCGCTAACACGCGCCGCCGTAACCCAGCGTGACTGTCCATTGTAAGAAGCATTAGCGCCGCCATTGCATGTGGCCGCCTGCTGAGCCTGACGTGCTCCGATTGGTAATCTTCCAACCCTCCGCGTCTAATTGATTGGGCAAGAGCAGCTGCTTGCTTGAAGCACAGGCACATGCCTTCGCCGGTAATGGCATCGATCGATCCGGACGCATCTCCCAGCAGCGCCAACCGGCCGCGGTATACGCGCCGCAGCTTTCTTGTGATTGAAAGACCTCCCATCTCTCGCGATACCGGCCGCGCCTCACGAACCCGGCGCTCCAATTCAGGTAAGCCGGCCAGCGCTTGGGCAACCCGCAGGTTCGGATCGCGCGAGATCACGGCAATGCACATCTCGTCGTTTGCCACCGGAGAGACATAGGCCTGGCATCGCGAACCCCAATACACCTCCATGTATGGAGACCATGGCGCAATCCGAAAGTGCTGGCGGAAACCGTATCGCCTGCGTTCCACGCGATAGCCATCGAATCCGGCCTGGCGTCGGATCTGTGAATTGAGCCCGTCCGCGCCAATTACCCAGCGCGCCTTCAAAGCAAGCTTGTCGCTCGCAACCCCGCCCTCGCACAGATGGACGGTTCCGGTACCCCACTGCAGCGTCACCCCCGCCCGCTCGGCAGCTCCGATCAGCAAATTCTGCAGCACAGTACGCCGCACCGCGATACCCGTGCCATTGGGAAAATTGGCCTCAACTGAAAAAGAATCGTCCCGAAAACGAATTCCTCGGAAGCAGAATCCGATCTCCGGCGGCAGCGTTACCCCAAGCTCCTTCAGAGCGTGTACGCTATCGGGCATCAGTCCTTCGCCACAGGCTTTATCGATGGGCGGGATGGCGCGATCCAGCACCGTAACATCAAAGCCGTAGCGACGCAGCATGATCGCGGAGGCGAGCCCGGCCGGGCCGCCCCCCACAACGCAGACATCGCGCGCCGCTTGATCCACCACTTCCAGCGTATCCGGAACTAGAATAGGTCTGGTACATGCTGGTCTCAATCAGAGCACGATTGACTCTTTATTTCACCGTGCTGTTCGGAGTCATCGTGGTTGGTCTCGCAGTCGCAAGTTATCTGCTGTTTGCCCACGATACTTACTCAAAACTCGATTCGGCCTTGCGGATCGCCGTTAGCACAACCGCTTCGCTGGGAGAGCATGAGATGAACGAAAGCCCGACCAAAGCGGCAGCCGAAGCGGAACTGCAGTCGGTCCTTCTGGAGAAGCACAATACACCGCTTCCCGATACCCAGATTCTGGTGCGTGAAGGTGACCGGCAAGCTGCCTATAAGCCCGATGAACTACCAACCACGCCCGACTTGCCCAAAATACCGGCTGCTCAATTGAATCGGGCATCGGACCTGCAAGGCCTCCGAATCGCCCATCGCCGGCTCGATATCCCGAAGTTCAACGCGCGCTATCAAATTTCGGCAGCCAAGCCGCTTGCGCCCGTCCAGGCTGAAATCTCGGATTTTCGAATTGCCCTGCTCATCCTCGTCCCGCTTGGCCTCGGATTGGCCGCGCTGGCCGGATATCTGCTTGCGCGGAGATCGCTCTCGCCTCTTCGTGAACTGACCGAAACCATCGCAGCCACGACTTCATCGGACTTGACCGCGGGCGTAAATCTCACGACCTCCCAGGACGAGATTGGCCGTCTAGCCAGGCAGTTCAACCGTTTATTGGAGCGTCTGGAGATCGCCTTTACCAGCCAGCGGCGCTTTATGGCCGATGCTTCTCACGAACTGAGAACACCGGTCAGTGTCGCTCTGAGCGCCGCTCAGGTAACTGTACGCGATCCTCATCGAAGCGTTAGTGATTGCGACGAGGCTCTTGAAGTTATCGAGCATCAGATGCTCAGGCTCAGGCGAATCGTCGATGACATGCTGTTTCTATCTCAAGCGGATGTAGCATCGCCCGGCAAGGATAATTCGGAACTCTTCCTCGATGAAGCTGTTTCCGAAGCCAGCCGGTCTGCCAGCGCGCTTGCTCGCGCCAAGCAACAGAATCTGATTCTGGACGAACTTCCTGAAGCGCGTTGCCTGGGCGATCAGGATTTGTTGACGCGGGCGATTCTGATTCTGCTGGACAACGCGATTAAATTCACTCCGCCCGGAGGCGAGATCAGGGTCGGGCTGCAGCGCCGCGCAACCTATTGGGTATGTTCAGTAACCGATTCAGGCGTCGGAATACCGGAAGCAGCGCAGCCTCACATCTTCGAGCGGTTCTTCCGCGGCGACAGCCCCACCGGCCAAACCAACACTGGCGCGGGTCTCGGTCTGGCCATCGCGCGATCCATTGTTGAGAGCCATGCCGGCAATATACGCCTGGTTTCCTCGCGTCCTGGTGCGACCAGCTTTGAAATCGCGATCCCCGCTCTGGACCTCCCGATGAAGCCGCCCGGTATTCAGGCGAAATCTTTCGCGGTGAGGATGTAGCCCTCTCCGCGGCGAGCATGAATCAGGCGTTTTTGGCCCTCAACGTCAATCTTCTTCCGCAAACGCTTGATGTACTCTTCGATCAGATTCGAAAACGGATCGTAGGTCTCGTTCCACACGCGCTCGGAAATGGTTTCGCGTCCCAGCAAAGTGTCCGCGTCACGCGCCAGGCATTCCAGCAAGGCGTACTCTTTCGCGGTTAACCGAACGAACTGACCCGCGCGCCTCACGGTTCGGGACCGCGGGTCAATTTCGAGCGTGTCGATGGTGATCAGCGCATTATGAACCAGCGGCTTGCGCCGCAGGAGCGCCCGCACTCGCGCCAGAAACTCGCCAATTTCGAAAGGCTTGACGATATAATCGTCCGCGCCCAGATCCAATCCTTTGATTCTGTCGCCGGTTGATCCGCTCGCGGTCAGCATCAGGATCGGCGCTTGTAAACCTGCAGAGCGCAGTTCGCGGCAGACATTCCAGCCATCTTTCAACGGAAGGCGCACGTCCAGAATGAGAAGGTCATAAAGGTGCGAAAGAGCCTTTTCGATCGCGGATAGCCCGTCTCCTGCGATATCTACGGCATACGACTCCTGCCGCAGCCCCTTCGCAATCATCCGGGCAGCATCTTCTTCGTCTTCTACCAGCAGCAGCCTCAACTTTGCGTGCCTCCGGTAACCAATTGTCTTGACCCCTTGAATCCGTAGAAGGCGATATAGAGATAGCACAGGGCCGGCAGAATGAAGGCGTGGTGAATGCCGATCCGATCCGCCAGGGCTCCTTCCGCCACGGGGATGATTGCGCCGCCAACGATCGCAGCCACCAGCAGCCCGGATCCCTCTCCGGTCAGCGCGCCGAGGCCTGCGATTCCCAGCGTGAAAATGCTGGGAAACATGACAGAGTTGAATAACCCAACCAGAATGATGGTCCACATCGCAATATGTCCAAAGCTCAACATCGATGCAACTGTCAGCCCGCACGCCACAACCGCCACCAGTCCCAACAAAGCGCCAGCCCGCACCTTCTGCAGCACAGCCGAACCAATGAAGCGGCCAAGCATGGCGAATCCCCAATAGAAGGAGACATAAACCGCCGCGGTCTTTTCGGACATTGCACCAATGTTCGGCTGGCTAAAGTAGTTGACCAGAAAACTGCCGATAGATACCTCGGCGCCAACGTACAGAAAAATGCCCAAAGCTCCCAGCAGCAAGGGCCGCTGCTTGCGGAATTTAATGACAGTCATTCCGATGACGCCGATAACCGAAACCGTGAGAACCGCGTTCAGGAGCTTCGAACGATTTGCGGCTACCGCCGGCAGCGTGGGATCTTCCGCAGACGAGATGACGGGCAGTTTGAAAAATCCGATGATAACGGCCAGCACGATCAGTGCGACCGCAATCAGCAGGTACGGGAATTTCACGCTTGCGGCTTCATGTAGACGGTAGGCCTGCAACGCCGGTGGCGAAAGCTGCCGGACCTGGGCTATCGCTAGCGGAGCGGCGCTCAAAATCAGCAAACTGCCAAAGTAGGGTGCGACAGTGGTGCCGAGTGAATTAAACGCCTGCGTCAAATTCAACCGGCTGGAGGCGGTCTCCGGCGGACCCAAAATAGAGACGTACGGATTCGCCGAAACCTGCAGCGCGGTAATCCCGGCAGCCAATACAATCAGTGCCGCCAGGAAAAACGGAAACGCCGGAATATTTGCCGCGGGCAGGAACAGCAGCGCGCCGATTGCCATGGTCAGCAGGCCGCCCACCATGGTGCGTTTATATCCAATCCACTCAACCAGCATGCCGGATGGGACCGCGAATACGAAATATCCGGAAAAGAAGACGAACTGAACCAGCATGACCTGCGCGTAGTTCAGGTCGAAAATCGCCTTCAGGTGTGGAATCAGGATGTCATTCAGGCAGGTGACGAAACCCCACACGAAGAACAAAGTGGTGACCAGCGACATGGCGGCCCGGTTGCTGACGCCCGTGCTGCTCGATTGGGCCGTGGTCCGGGTACTACTTACATTTGTGATCGCCATGAAACCTTATGGGCCTTCCCGTCCCCCCTCCAACTCTATACGGTCTTGCTACGGGTTTTGTGGTGGGGCCGCCTCCGCCAATCCGGCCTGTTTCAGCCGCCCATTCAGTACCGGCAACTCCTGTTTCTTCAGGGCATCCCAGCGGGTCATCAGCTTTGCGAGCACCTCTCGCCGATTTGCCACTGCTTCTAACGCTTGGGCCGTCGGCGCGACATCCGCTTCCTGCAGGCTTTCGAGCAGCGCCGTTAACTGTCCGTTGACGCGGTTCAGCGTATCGGGAACTGCCCCCGCGCCACGTCCTCGCGGGAACCGCTCTCCCGTATTGCCTTCCAGCGCTGTCAGCTTTCCTTCGAAAGCACTAATAGCGCCAACCAGATTACCTTGCGCCCGCGGCTTCCGCTGCGCTAACTGGTCTCGCAGCGAGCCAAGCTGCCTGGTTGCCAGACTGCTCTCTGTCAGATCCTGATAGATCTGCATCGATACTTTGAACTGTTCCAGCAAACCTGTTACGGGCGTCTTGACCCGAGGGTCCATTTCAACCAGCAGCGGTTGTACATAACTCTTGCCGCCCGCCGTCAGCTTGACCGTGTACGCGCCCGGCATAACCCACGGCGAATTCGACGCGGGCGCGGTGTCATGAAAAATTGCCTGCATCGGGTATTCGCGCCGCCCTTTTTCCGGAAGCGGCGGGAAGTGCATATCCCACAGAAAGCGGTGCAGCCCCGGTTCGCTCGAAAGAATTTGCGGTGGGCGAAGCCAGTATTTCGGTATCGCAAGCATCGGGTCCACTGGTTCCGGCGTGTCCGTGCTCGCGTATTGCCGCACTACCTTCCCGGTGCTGTCCATGATCTGAAGCGTTACGGTTCCTGAGGATGCGGAACCAAGATAATAGTTGATAATTGCGCCATCCGGCGGATTCTTTCCCGCGGGTTCGTCTGGCGGAATGGGCGTATCGGTATTGGTGTCCCAGCGAACGCGCATCGCTGTTTCCGGTTTGAATAGGTAGGCTGCGGAATCGGTAACGGTCGTGTTCAACTGGCGCAG
>DATIMA010000056.1:0-11865 GCA_035475915.1 Bryobacteraceae bacterium | reverse complement strand
GGCTTGCCGCACAAGCCGCGGCGCTTGCGCTCCCAGTGCCATGCTCAACGAAATCTGCCGCCGCCGCTCCATGCCGCGAACGAGCATGAGATTGGCCACGTTGGCGCAGACTATGAGCAGCACAAAACCTGAAACCATCATCAGGATCTGAAGCCAGCGCTCATATTCCTAGCGCATGCTGGTGATGCCGGCGCCTCCGGGCCTCAGGAAGAGCGTCTGCTTGGGAAATTTCGCGCGATCGCTGGCGCTCATCTCACCCCAGTGTGAGCGCAGCCACTGCTTCAGTTCCACCCGCATTTCAGCCTCTATCGAAGCGGGCTTCGCGCCGGGCTGGATGCGTCCGATCAGGTCCAGCCAGTGGGTATCGACCTTGTTTAGGTCGGGATTGGCCGCATCCACGAACGGTTCGGTGTTTAGCGGCAGAAAAAAGCCGGGAGGACTATCGCGCAACTGGTCTCCAAAGAAACCCGGCGGAGTAATGCCAACCACAGTAAATGGCTTCTCGTCTATATCGAAGATGCTGCCGATCACGGACGGATCCGATCCATACCTTTGCTGCCACAAGCGATAGCTCATCACCGCGGCCGGTGGAGCGTTGGGTTGATCGTCGCTGGCCGTGAGCGTGCGTCCAGCGTACGCTCTGATGCCGAACATGCTGAAGTAATTGCCCGAGACGAACTCGCCTGAATAGCTCTGGGCTGGTTCCGAAACACCTTTGCGACGGACACCGAATAGCTGTCGACCCGCTTCGAACGCCGCCAATCCCGAAAAACCTTTGGTGTTGCCTCTGAAGTATTTATACAGATCGTACGAGACAAGGGAGAATTCGTTATCTTGGCTGTACCCGCCCTGGTAGCAGCAACGTGCTTCTTTTCCCAGCTTGTATAATTCGTTTGGATTCGCCACGGCCAAGGACTTCAACAGGACGGCATACACCAAAGTGAAAATCGAAGTGGTTGCGCCAATACCCAGAGCCAGAATTAGGACGGTGGTGATGGTGAACGCCGGCGACTTTCGCAAACTTCGCAGCGCGTGGCGCGTGTCCTGCATGAGGGTTTCAATAGACGGGAACCCTTTTGATCTCGATAGCCTTCGCGGACGGCTTCTACTGCTCCGAACTTCAGCACAGCCTGACGCCGCGCCTCGGCGTGCGATAAACCTGCCCGAGCGTTTTCAGCGGTCTGAAGCGCGAGATGTTCTTCAATCTCTGCCCGCAAGCGCTCTTCGTCTTTCTGCCTTCTGGACCAGGAAGTCATCCGGCTGATGAAGCGCCTCAATGCTCTCATTTGAAGTCCTCTGCTTTCACGGCAAAGAAGCGTCCAATGATGGCCGCCGTCTGCTCCCAACCCCGGGTCTCGGCCTGCAGTCGTTTGCGCCCGGCGCGTGTCAGCCGGTAAAAACGGGCCTTGCGGTTATTTTCCGAAGCGCCCCATTCGGAGGCGATAGAGTCCTCCTGCTCCAGCTTCAACAGCACGGGATAAAGCGTGCCTTGATTGACGCTGAGAAGATCTCCGCTGATCTGCTCGATTCGCCGGGCGATGCCGTAGCCGTGCAGCGGCCCGAGCACCTCCAGCGTTTTCAATACCATCAACGCCAGGGTGCCTTGCAGGACGTCCGTTTTCTCTTTCATGCGGCTTATTGGGTTTCCAACACGAAGAATGCCATACTTCCATTGGGAAAGCAACAGCACGGATGCAGGTGATCTGCCTAACTGGTCAAAATCGCTGTTCTAGCGTGGCGGGGCAGAAAGCTCACGAAATTCTTCCGGCAGGCGGCACAGCGGTACCGGTGCGCTCCCAACCGGACCAGGATTCGCTGCTGCAGCCTGGCGCGCTTTGGCGGCCAGGTGGTCAATTCCAATCCCAAGCAGCGCGGGCATTTCGCGTAGCGTAGCTTTGCAAACAGCCATACGTTTATCCAAAACCGGCAGTTGCAATCGAGGCAGCGAAACGGATACTGTCCGATGGCCATTCTCGACATTTCCGCGACCGATTTCCGGCGCGAACGGCGAATGCTCCGACTGCCGCATCCTGTACAGCAAAAAGAAGAGTTCTTCATACAGCTAGACGTTCTTGCCGCTTTGTGTGACGCCCGACATAAGACTCGCGATTCGCCGAGAAAGCCTGCTGAAGAACGGCGAGTGAGCGGCGGTCCTGACGCAAGGGCACGTCTTCTACGGAAAGGACGGGCAGCAAATCGCGTGTGGTTGACGTAATAAATACCTGATCGCTTGCTTCTAACTCCGATGGACTGAGTTCATGCTCGGCTATCGCGAAACCCGATGCTTGAATCTCTTCGAGCAGAATGGCACGAGTCACACCCGGCAGGCACCCGGACGTGTTCAGCGGAGGCGTCCAGACGACGCCATTTTCCCTGATTACGAAGATATTGGCGGATGTGCACTCGCTGACCTGTCCAGCCTCGTTCAACAGGATGACTTCGTCGAAACCGCGCTGATGGGCCTGTTCGTACCAGGTTAGATTCTGTGCCCACGATGTTACTTTTACGCCGGCGAAGGGCGATGGCCCGAACCGTCCATTCGGGACATAGGTAAGGCGCACTCCATCGCCCCAGTTTGTGAGATCTGCCGTGAAGGCGACCAGATCCGCATCATGAGATATCCGCGGAGCCTCGAACAGCCCGCCTCGGTTGCGAACTACGGCTACGCGCAGCGTGGCATTGTTGGCCTGGTTGGCTTCGATCAGCCCGAGCAGGAGTTTCTGCAGCGCGTCGGGCGCGACCTCAAAGGGAACATGCACGAGCCCAGCATCGTGCTCCATGCGGCGATAGTGGCGATCGAAAGCGAACAGAATCCCATCGCAGACACGCAGAGTGCTGAATACTCCCCAGCCATTCAGGAATCCCACTTGGCCAGGTAAAAGCAGTGGCTCACTGGCTTCCCGGATTCGCTCGTTATGAAGTAAGTACCGATGCACCCTACCAGTATGGTATCGGACGTGAGTAGCCGGTTTACCGGCGCTCAGCGAGCCAGGCGATCATCGCCCGCAGCGCTTTACCGCGATGGCTGACCGAAAACTTCTGTTCCGCGGCAGCCTCCGCGAGGGTTCGCCCAAAGGGAGGATAGAAAAAGAGAGGATCATACCCAAATCCTCCCGTACCACGCGGCTGAGGCAGGATCTGACCTTCTACCGTGCCGCAAAATATTTCCAGAACCCGGCCGCGCTGCGCCACAGCAATCGCGCACACAAACCGCCCATTGCGATCCTCCGCCGATTCTAGCCGTTCCAAAAGCAACTGGTTGTTGGCGGCATCCGTGGCGTTGGGGCCGGCATAGCGCGCGGAGTAGACTCCGGGAGCGCCACCCAGCGCATCCACGGCAAGGCCGGAATCGTCAGCGAATACCAGTTCAGGCGTGAACCCGGAATAATAAGACGCTTTGAGCGCTGCGTTCTCTTCAAAACTCACGCCCGTTTCTTCGGGCGGCTGAATATTCGCTATTCCCGGCAGCGGCTCAATTTCCAAGCCGGCGGACAAGGAAGCCCGAGCGGCCAACCGGAACTCACGCAGCTTGCCAGGATTCGTGGAGCACGCATAAACGATCATGCTTCCGGACGCGCTCTCAGCACCTCTTGTTGAATCGCACGCAATTCTATAATGCCGGTGCGCGCCAGGTCCAGAAGTTCGTCAAGTTGCGAGTCTTCAAACGGGGTATGCTCGGCAGTGGCCTGTATCTCGACGAACTTGCCAGAGCCTGTCATTACGACGTTCATGTCAACGTCGGCGCGCGAATCCTCCTGGTAGGCAAGATCGAGCATGGGTGTGCCGGCAACAATACCGACGCTGGTGGCGGCAATCGAATCCAGCAGCGGATTTTTTCCGACAACTTTGAATTTCACCAGAGTTCCGAGGGCGATGGCAAGCGCCACATAGCCGCCCGTAATGGCTGCCGTGCGTGTTCCTCCGTCGGCTTGCAAGACATCGCAATCAACGATCACACTGCGTTCGCCAAGAGAGGTTAGGTCGACAATCGAACGAAGCGAACGGCCAATCAGCCGCTGAATCTCCAGTGTTCTTCCGGATGGCCGCCCTTTGGTTATCTCGCGCGGAGTGCGGGTTACCGTTGCGCGGGGCAGCATGGAATACTCGGCCGTTACCCACCCTTTTCCGGTGCCCCGAAGAAATCCCGGCACGGTGTCCTCAATGGTGGCGGCGCACAGCACGCGTGTGTTGCCGGCCTCGATCAGCACCGACCCTTCCGCCGTCACAAGATAATCGGACACGATCCGCGTGGTGCGGAGTTGGTTTGCTTCTCTGCCATCGATTCTCATCGAGTTACAACCGGATACCGACCGAAACTCCATCCCGAATCGGGACTTGTGTCGTGTAGAAAAGCGGTGAACCGAACAAGCGCCGGTTGAATTCGCACACGGCCTGATCGGTCGCCTCTTTCGGATCGAGCACCCTCGCGTGCCAGAGCGTATTGTCGGTAATGAAGAGACCTCCCGTCCTGATCCGGTCGGGCACCGCGTCCAAGACGGCCGGATAGCCATCCTTGTCTACATCGTTGAAGATCAGATCGAAACTGCCGGGCGTGGAAGCGAGCGCAGTGAGAGCGTCACCGACGTGAATGTGAATTCGCGACGCGATGCCAGCTCTTTCGAAATAGCTGCGGGCCCGCTCGGCGTTTTCTGTGCTGCCATCCGAGTAATGCACTTCAGCCTGGGCGCCTGCCGCACGTGCGAACCAGATGGTCGAATAACCGATCGCCGACCCGAGCTCAAAGATACGTTTCGCTTTCGTCATCATGGCCAGGCTGGCTAGAAAGCGTCCTACGGCGGGACCCACTATCGGAACCTTGTGTTCCGCCGCGTAGGCTTCCATCTCCGCCAGCACCTCGTCGCGGGCTGGAAGCAGGTCCAACATGTAGCGCTCAATCTCCGGGTTTGTGATCATGTCCTAAAGTCCCAAAAGCCTCTGCGAGAATTCTATCGACAACCCCGCCGCGCCTGGAAGAGAGGCTACCCGGTTGTCCGGACAGAGAAGTAAAGCAAGAGGGCGATAAGGATCAGAACCACGACCACAATAATGAGACAGGGAATCGCTCCCTGGCGCGGCAGCGGGGAAGCCTTGCTGCCGGATGATTTCTTTTTGATTTTGGAAGCAGCCATTCAGAGAGCCAGGCAAGAGCCGCGCAGATTGTGGACGCGCCTAGCTCCGCGATGTGTTGCAAGCGACTGCAGGCCGACCCTACTTTTTAAATAAGCTATCAAATGCCGCCCGGGCATCGTTCGCGTTGCGAGGCGCTGGAACAGATCCGTTTTCCACAACCTTCGATGCGGTTCCAGACGGCAAAGCATCTCGCGCCACCGTTACGCGGGGCATGAATAACTCGCACGCATTGGCCTGATCTTTGACTGCGATCCGAACCGGAATGGGTTTCAGGCATTGGAAACGCGTAGAAGAATCAAAGTGGACACACTGCTTACAACAGTGCAGCGCCGCGCCGCACTTCGGGCAAGTTCCCTTGAAATCTGTATCGGGCGCGAGTGTCACCGCACAGTTAAAACATCGAGAGGCCACCACGTTCTGAACCAAGCGGGGAAGCTTAGGCCCAGTAATGTCGATGGAGGGTCTCGGGCCTTGCTGCTTCGGCCGTTCCGAGCGGAAAGATCCGGAGCCCCGGTCTGAATCCTGGTATCCGTGCTGCCTATATTTTCGATCGCCGTCCATTTTCGGTTGATCGGCTCCTTAAGGTCCAAAAAGGCGCACCTGTAGACCCATCGTCATCACTGAGCTGCCTATTGGACGTATATCTGTAAAGTTCCAGAGTTAGAAGAAAGTTCTTAGTTGTACTGGAGACCTGGGTGAAAAGGGCGGATTCCGATTATTGGGAGGAATTGGTAGCGGATCCCGCCTGCACCTGATTTGTATGTACCATGAAATCACCCAAAAAGCCAGCGTTCAAATACAAATTGTTGCCGTTACCGTAGAACAACGGTACTGGTCGATGCGATGAACACGTGTGCACGAGGGCGTAGCTAATCTGAAACCCATTTCAACAAAGCGTTACACGGGCGCGTAAGTGGATTATCGAAATGATTTGGACTGATTCGTACCGAGTATCCGAGACGCCCAGTCTGCTGCACCGTGAACTCATTTTGAAACACTACCGCAGTACCGCGCTCTGCAACCGGCTTAAGTGGCAAAGCATAAGTATCCTGGAGTTGACCATTCACTCCAATCTGGCCGATAACCGCTTCCACTCTTACCTCTGAAGCGTTTAACCCAGCGAGATCGACGGTTGCCCGCAACGGGATGGCAGATCCGCTCATCACTTGATCGCCAGGGCCATCCCCTAGTTCCACGAACCGAATGTTATTCCAGCTCTGGCTCATGCGCGAATCCCAAACTGTTCGCCGGCGCGCCTCTTCAAAGCCGTTTTTCGAAATCTCGGTCCAGAGGTCATGTGCGGGCTGATACAACTCGGACATGTATTCGTTGACCATACGTCCGCAGCTAAACTGGGGCGTAATATTCGTCATGCATTTTTTCATCCGGCGCATCCACTCAGCCGGAACTTCCTGTTCGGAATCCCGATTCTGATAAAACAACGGCACAATCTCGTTTTCGAGCATCGAATAGATAGAACTGGCGTGAAGCTCATCCTGATCTTCCGAATAAGGCACGCGATCTCCGATCGCCCAGCCACCCGAAATCTCATAGGCTTCATCGAACCAGCCGTCAAGAACACTTAGATTCAGGACACCGTTCATGGATGCCTTCATGCCGCTGGTGCCGCAAGCTTCCTCCCCGCGGCGGGGATTGTTGAGCCAGAGATCGACGCCTTGTACTAATTCGCGAGCCACCTGAATTCCATAATCTTCGACGAAGATAAGGCGCTTTGAAATTTCGGGATCGCGTGATAAGGTCACGATTTCACGGATAAGCGTTTTACCAGGGTGATCCTTGGGATGGGCTTTCCCGGCAATCACAACCTGCACTGGCATTTCCGGATTATTAAGCAGTTTTTTGAGCCGAGTTACATCGCGCAGTAAAAGCGTCGCCCGTTTGTAGGTGGCGAAGCGCCGTGCAAAGCCAATGGTGAAAACGTCAGGGTCCAGGACTTCCTGCAGGCGGCGCACCTCGGCGGCGGAAGCTTTACGCAGTGTCGCGGCGCGTGTGGCGCGCTCCCGGATAAATGCCACCATCTGGCGCTTCCGTTTGCGGTGCATTTCCCATAACTCCTGGCCTGGGATCTCCTGCACAAGCTCCCACATTTTGGCGTCTTCCAGCCGCTCGCGCCAGTCGGGCTGCAGGTATTGATCGTAAACAGTGGCCAGATCGCCATTGATCCAGGTGGGCGAGTGGACTCCATTGGTAACCGACGTGATCGGCACCTCATCCACCGGCAGGCGGGGCCACAGATCCTGGAACATCTCCTGTGACACGGAACGGTGCAGTACGCTGACCGCATTGCGGAACGCGGATGTTTTCAGCGCAAGTACCGCCATTGAGAATCGCTCCGTGGGGTCCTGCATGTCCTTGCGTCCCAGCGTCAGGAATTTTTCAAACGGGAAACCGCTCCGTTCGCAATACTGATGGAAGTAGTCGTAAACCAGGCTGGAATCGAAGAGATCGATGCCTGCCGGGACCGAAGTGTGGGTGGTAAAGACGTTGCTCACACGCGTGGCTTCCAGCGCCTGGTCAAAGCTGAGGCCCTGCTCTTCCATCAAAAGGCGGATGTGTTCAATGGCCAGGAAAGCGGAATGTCCTTCGTTCATGTGATGGACGGTCGGCTTGATGCCCAGTTTCTTCAGAGCGCGCAGTCCGCCTATTCCCAGCACGATTTCCTGCCGGATGCGCTTATGAATATCGCCGCCATAGAGCTGATCGGTAATCTCGCGGTGCTCGACGGATTTATTCTGCGGAATATTGGTATCGAGCACGTAGAGCTTGATGCGGCCGACATCTATGTGCCAGACCTTAATCAACACTTCTCCGGTGGGCAGATCGACGCTGACCATCACCTCGTCCCCTTTTTCGTCGGTGCAGGGCCGCACGGGAAGGGTGTAGAAATCGTTCAGGGGGGTGCGTTCCTGCTGCCAGCCGTCGGGATTCAGATATTGCTGCAAATAGCCGTGCTGGTAGAGCAGGCCGACGCCGGTGAGGGCGAAATCGGAGTCGCTGGCGGCCTTCAGATGGTCTCCTGAGAGAATCCCCAGGCCGCCTGAGTAAATCTGCATGCAATCGAGCAGCCCGTACTCCATGGAAAAATACGCGATCCGGGGAATCGCATCACCCCGTTGCATGGAATGCAGATAGCTGACGTGGCGTTCACAGGCCCGCCGGTACAGAAGCAAAAATCGCGGATCGGCGGCTGCCCGATCGAGTTTCTCCTGGGGAATACGTCCCAAAAGCTGGATTGGATTGTGGTTGCACTCTTTCCAGAGCGCAGGATCCAGACGACGAAAGACCGACCGGATTGCGTGGTCCCAACTCCAGAGCAGGTTGTACGCAAGCTCGGAGATACGGCTGAGCGGCGGTGGGAGCGCCGGACGAACCAAAAACTCTTTTAGCGGTTGAATCTGATACGCCATTAAAAATACAAGCGAGGTCTAAACGATAGTGGATCGAAAACCCTAAACATAACAAACTTCCGCCGCCAGGATCACTCTAAAACGATGCGGAAGCTGAACCGGATAAAACGCGCGTAGACTAATTGCAATTATCTCATGCAGATAATGGATTGAAGGAACCCCGCCTGCCCTATCTCCTGTTCCAGAAAGTTGCGTATGCAGTGGATGGCCGGAGCATTCTCGAAAACCTGAATTTTGGCGTCGAGCGCGGCCAAACGCTGGTGCTGCTGGGCCAGAGCGGCTCCGGAAAAACGACCGCTCTCCGGCTCATCAATCGAATGCTGGATGCGACCGGCGGGCAGATTTGCCTTGAGGGACGCGACATTCGCCAGCTTGATCCCATCGAACTGAGGCGAAGCATTGGTTACGTGATTCAGGATTTCGGGCTGATGCCGCACTGGACCATTGAACAGAACGTTTCGCTGGTACCGCGTTTGCTGGGTTGGAAAATAGACCGGCAGCAGCGCCGGACACGGGAACTGCTGGACCAGGTAGGCCTCGATTACGAGACCATTCGCCGCCGGCGTCCGTACCAGCTTTCAGGAGGCCAGAAGCAGAGGGTTGCCGTGGCTCGGGCGCTTGCCGCGGAACCGGGCCTGCTGTTGTTCGACGAGCCATTCGGCGCGCTCGATCCGGTCACACGTCATGAGATGCAGCAGCAATTCCTGGTGCTGCGGAAGCAATATAATGTCGCCTCTGTTTTCGTTACTCACGATCTGTTGGAAGCGCTTGCGCTCGCGACGCGAATTGCCGTGCTTGACCGCGGAAGGCTGGAGGCTCTGGTTTCCCCCAGCGAATTCGTTAATCTGCAAACACCCGTAGCGCGATCCTTTCTGGACACGTTGCCATCGGGGCTGCTGGATCACTGCGAAGGCTGAGGATGGATACAACTGTTCTCAAGGCGTTGCTGAACGAAGTGTTGAGTTTGACAGTCGATCACATCATCCTGGTCGCAGTCTCGTGCGGGCTGGCGGTTGTGATCGGCGTTGCTGCCGGTATTGCGAGCACAAGACATCCGGGAACGCGGCGAATTTCAGTGGCCGTGGCCAGCGTGTTGCAAACCATCCCGAGCCTGGCGCTTTTTGGCTTTCTTTTGCCCATTCCCCTAATCGGTGGAATTGGGAGGCATACAGCCATCTTGTGCCTGGTTCTGTATTCACTCCTGCCGATCGTGCGAAACACGATTGTTGGCATTACTGGAATCGACCGGCCGGTGCGCGAGGCAGCCATTGCGATGGGCATGACGGACCGGCAGTTGTTACGAATGGTGGAGTTACCGCTGGCCGCCCCAACTATATTGGCCGGAATCCGCATTGCGCTGGTGACGAATATCGGAACCGCGGTTATCGCCGCCATCATCGGCGCTGGCGGTCTGGGTGTTCTGATCTTCCGCGGGGTGGCTTCGGTCAATACGCTGGAGATATTGGCCGGTGCGATTCCCGCGGCCGTGCTGGCGTTGGCTGCCGATGCCGGTATGTCCGTGCTGGAGCGGAGAATGGCTCGACCATGAAACGCCGCTTAACCGCACTTTTCGCATTTCTCCTGATGTGCTCCTGCTCGAAGAACGCAATCGTGGTCGGATCGAAAAATTTCACTGAGCAACTTATCCTTGGAGAAATCGCTGCCCAGCAGCTGGAAAGAAAGCTTCACGTTCCCGTGCAGCGGAAACTCGATCTGGGCGGCACGTTATTGACCCACGAAGCCATTGTGAGAGGCGATATCGATGTCTATCCCGAGTACACGGGCACGGCGGCGAGTGTCGTCCTGAAACAGCCGATTCCCGAAGACCCCGTGCGCGCGTATATGGCTGTTAAAGATGCCTATCTGCAGCGGTTTCACCTCGTATGGTTGCCGCCACTCGGCTTCAACGATACCTTTGCCATGGCAGTACGCACCGAAGATGCTCGAAAGTTAACCGAGCCGAGCCTTTCGGCTGCCGCGTCCAGAAAGTGGCGGCTGGGCGTGGGCTACGAATTTTTAACCCGGCCGGACGGCCTGCAAAGATTAAACAAGATGTACGGAATCCATTGGGACGGCACGCCGAAGAGCATGGATCTGGGACTGTTGTATCAAGCCCTTCAGCAGAAGAGTATTGATATGGGCGCCGGCAATTCGACTGACGCTCAGCTCAGTAATCCGAAATTTACGGCGCTGCGGGACGATAGGAAGGCTTTCCCGCCCTACAATGCCTGTTACGTCGTGCGCCGCGAGCTGGTCGAACAGAAACCTCAGGTTGAGTGGGCGCTCTCCATGCTGCAAAATCGAATCAGCGATGAGACCATGCGCGACCTGAACCGGCGCGTCGACATCGAACACCAGTCAATTGAGAAGGTGGCCAGAGAGTTTCTTGCGAGCCAGCCATAACGGAATGATCAACAAACTAGTTATCGAGAACCTGAAGCACCGCTGGGTTCGGACACTGCTTTCGGCGCTGGTTGTAGGCGTCCAGGTGATGTCGATTCTGACGCTGATCGGGTTGAGTCACGGTTTGCTCGAGCAATCCGCCCAGCGCGCAAAGGGGACTGGCGCTGACATTTTCCTGAAACCAGACACACACGGGACTTTTTCGTTTTCGGGAGGGCAGATCAACGAGAGATTTGTTCCGTTTGTGGAGAAGCAGCCGCATGTCGTACAGGCCGTAGGTGTCCTTTCAGTTCCCATTGAAGTAGTAAATACCCTGAATGGGATTAATTTTTCTGAATTTGAAAAGCTGAACGGTGGAACTCAATTCATCGCCGGCGGGCCGCCGCGAGCACGCGATGACCTGGTCGTCGACGCATACTACGCGAAGCAGCACCATCTTCAAATTGGTCAGACGGTCAGCCTCATGGGCCATAACTGGCGCTTGAGTGGGATCATTGCGGGAGGCGTTCTGGGGCGCTTCATTGCGCCGCTCACGACGCTGCAACAGCTAACCGGGAATGCGGAACCGCCGCGTATCTCCGAGATTCTGGTCAAGCTCGACAATTCCGCTCTCACCAACCAGGAAGTTGCCCGCCTGAATCAGTTGCTCAAAGGGAATCTGCAGGCGATTTCGGTTGCCGATTTTGTCTCGCAATTCAACATCAATAACATCCCCGATCTGAAAGCTTTTATCACGGTGGTAACGGTGCTGGCGGTAGTGGTTGGTTTCCTGGTCGTGTTTCTTTCGATGTACACCGCCGTTGTGGAGCGCACGCGCGAGATTGGCATCCTAAAGGCCCTAGGAGCAAAACCCAAGACGATTCTCGGCATTCTCGTGCGCGAGGCCTGCGTGCTCGCCATCATC
>DATIMA010000055.1:0-26259 GCA_035475915.1 Bryobacteraceae bacterium | reverse complement strand
TCAATATCTACCAGAGCGCATCGTACACCTACGGCTCCGATATTGTCTACCGTTTTGTCGTTCCGAACGGCAACTATAAAGTCCGATATCTGCTGGGGCACCCGTATAACGGCGCTGCCTGGTCCGGATGCAAATTCGGCGTCACGCTTCATGCACCGCTGATGGTGGATGTGCAAGGACTAACTGTAGCGCATAACTATGATTTCGGTAAGTCGATCAATTATGCTTGCGCTACGCCAGTAGATCTTTTCGTCCCGGCTCAAGTTACTGACAATAGGCTGACCGCGGCGATGCGGATCATCGTTCCCGACGGCCAGCAGGGTACCTCGGCGCCCGAGATCGGCGGGATCGAGATCATTCCGGACACAACCGCTCCATTTCTGGCAATCGATACCCAGCAGCAGACCGGCGTGGGCGTCGGGCAGACGCTTCAACTGTATGCGGTGGGATGGTATATGAGCAATGCGGTTACCTGGACCGTTTCCGGCCCGGGCGTCATAAGTTCAACCGGGCTTTATACAGCGCCGGCCAGCGTGTCAACGCCTCAAACTGTCACCATCACGGCGACCAGTACAGTGGACCCGAGTATCAGTGCGACTGCGACTCTAATTGTTCACTACTAGCGCGCGAGAACGCAACGAAGCAAAAGGGAAAAGCTTCCGACCTCAACCTTTTCGCTTCGATTACCCGGCGGGTCGCGAGCACGACCTGATCATATACACGTAGACCATCGCGGAACGCGCCCGCGATGGCAACTATGAAAAGCAGAGTTGCTTTCTTTACAGGAGCGCTGCCGCTCGCATCGTAGCGCTCCGGATCTCTCCGGGTATGCACCGCCGCAAACCCTAAATCTCGTCCTGTGGTCAGAAAAAGCCGCCTGATGCCGATCCAAACTCGGGTTCAAGGTGGTTGGCAATGGGCCGATGTGACACAAGAGGCTCCAATGAGGCGAGGGACTTTCCGCATCGTAATGAGATATGTGTTCTCCTCGGCAAGAACGCTTTGCGCTCTTACGGCGTTTTCTCTTCCGGTCCGGTCAGGTATCACCGTACCTAGTGCGCAGAGCTTTGGACCGGTACAGACAAATGGAGCCGGATCCGCTCCCATTTCTCTTAGCTACACCTTCCCCCAGCTTACGGAGCCCAATTTTGCGCTCGCCTACGGGCTCGACTTCAGGCTGGGAACCCCCAATTGCACGGCTGGCGTTACTGTCAATTGCTCTGTCTCAGTCATTTTCGCGCCCTCATCTGTCGGAGTTAGACAGGACGCGCTTACTGTAAAAGATCGCCAAGGAAATGCAATCGGCACAACCGCGTTGTATGGCCTCGGTTCAGCCCCTCAAACTGCAATCTATCCCGGGATTATTACGACTTACGCCGGGACGGGTGCCTGGAGCTACTTTGGCGATAGTGATCAACCAGCGCTGGCGAGCAGCTTTCGAAGCCCTCAGGGTCTCGCCATCGATACCGCTGGGAACGTCTATATCGCCGATTCGATGAATCACGTGGTCCGTGAGGTTTCGGTTTCGACCGGCTTCATCAACACCGTGGCGGGGATGCCGTTAAGCCCAGGGTATTCGGGGGACGGCGGGCAAGCAACTCAAGCCCGGCTAAACACTCCAACTGCTGTGGCGGTAGACGGCGCCGGGAACATTTACATCGCCGATTCGCTCAATCACGCGATTCGGAAGGTCTCGACATTGACGGGCGTGATCACGACCGTCGCAGGGAGCGGGCACGCGAGTCCTGGAGTCGACGGGTTTGGGGATGGTGGCCCGGCTACACAAGCTGCGTTGGGCCCAACCGATATCGCCGTTGACGCTTCCGCAAATCTGTATATAGCTGACACTTCCCACGGTTTGATTCGAAGAGTAGATACCCTGTCGGGTATCATCACCGCGGTTGCGGGCGGAGGAACTGGGGGCGGCTCCGATGGATTCGGAGATGACGGTCCGGCTACACAAGCGGTGTTGAACAACCCAACCGGCATAGCCGTGGATCTCGCAGGAAACCTGTATATAGCGGATGCAGGAAATAATCTAGTTAGGTTTGTCAATAGCGCATCGGGAATAATTCGTGTAATTGCCGGCACAGGCAGTCCCGGATACAGTGGTGATCTGGCTCCGGCGGCAAGCGCCCAGCTTAGCAACCCGTCTCGCCTCTGCGTAGATGCTGCCGGGAACGTCTACATCGCCGATTCCGGCAATAACGTCATCAGGCAAGTGCTAGCCGCATCCGGCAAGATTAACACGATTTCCGGCAACGGAACCAGCGCGTACTATGGCGACGGCGGTGTCTCAACCGATGCCAGTCTCGCAAATCCATCCGCAATAGCGCTCGACGAGTTTGCCAACCTCTATATCGCGGACGAGCGCAACAATGTCATTCGTGTCGTGAGCTTCCAGATGCGATCGGTTGTTTTCGCTGCCACCAATATTGGCAATGCAAGCTCGCCTCAGTTGCTGACCGTGCAGAACGTGGGTAATCAAGTCCTGAATTTGACTAGCCTCGGCGTGACCCCGAATTTTCAACAGCAAGCCTCGGGTTATCTCGATTGCACGAACACATCCGCCATCGCCGCGGGGTCGAGCTGCGCTATCTCTGTCAAATTCGCCCCCACTGTCACCGGTTCACTAACCGGAACCGTCACGCTGACCGCCAATTCCCTAAACGTATCCGGTTCCATGGCCGTTGCAATGTTAATCGGGGCCGCCGCTTCGCCGTCGGTTCCCAACGCCGTCGTCAGCGCCACGAACTTGGCATTCGGCAGTCAAAGTATTGAAAAATCCGGCACCTTGCAGACGCTTATGCTTTCAAACAGGGGAGTCGCTCCAGTGGCGATTGGTGGCTTGTGGCTCACCGGATCAGAATTCGGAATGAGCACAACGTGCACAAGCGTAATTGCGGCCGGAGCGAGTTGCTCAGTTTCCGTGCGATTTGCGCCGCGCACCGTTGGCCCCCATTTGGCATCCTTGATTTTCGCTAGCTGGGCTGGCGGTGCGCAGACCGTGGCCCTAACCGGAACGGGAACAGCTTCCAACGTTTCCGGAGCGCCTCCCGACCCGGCATCGCCTCTCGAAAAAGCCGATTTCGCGGTTTGGAGACCGCGGAACGGAACATGGTTTCTTATTCCCGGTTCGAGTGGGGCAGCCGATGTGCAGCAATGGGGACTTCCCGGAGATATTCCGGTTCCAGGGGATTATGACAGGGATGGCAGGACCGATTTCGCGGTGTGGAGACCTGCGAATGGGAACTGGTACGTTCTCTCGTCCGCCCGCCGGAGCAGCTACCCGGTTCCGACTATCTTCGAGCAGTGGGGGCTTCCCGGAGATATTCCGGTTCCAGGAGACTATGACGGGGATGGCCAGACCGATTTCGCGGTGTGGAGACCTGCGAATGGGAGCTGGTACGTTCTCTCGTCCGCCCGCCGGAGCAGCTACCCGGTTCCGAGTATTTTCGGGCAGTGGGGACTTCCCGGAGATATTCCGGTTCCAGGAGATTATGACGGGGATGGCAAGACCGATTTCGCTGTGTGGAGACCTGCGAATGGGACCTGGTTTATCATTCCGAGCAGTCATCCCAACAGTCCAGTCGTTCAGCAATGGGGGCTACGCGGGGACATTCCAGTTCCAGCCGACTACGATGGGGATGGCAAGGCCGATTTTGCGGTGTGGAGACCGGCGAATGGGACCTGGTTTATCATTCCGAGCAGCCATCCCACCAGCTCAATCGTCCAGCAATGGGGGCTGAACGGGGATAAGCCAATCCCAAAGGATTTCGACGGCGACGGCAAAGCCGATTTGACTGTCTGGAGACCGTCCAATGGAACTTGGTTTGTCCTGGTCCTCACCAAATCCAACAGCTATCCGCTGCCGACCATCTTTCAACAGTGGGGGCTTCCCGGTGACATGCCGCTATAAAGGGATCTGCCCCGGAGTCGGATAGTGGGGTTAGTTTGAATCTTGCTGGTCCAAAAGAGCCATGAGATCCGATATTTCCCAAAGCCGATCTGTCACACCGGCAGCCATCGCTGGTGTGCATCGAAGTGTCTGACGAATCCGCACGAATTTGTAGTGCATTAGTTGGAGCGCGATAGCCGCAACGTGGTTCTCGATCTTCTTTGAGAAAGCGTTTGTGAGACGAGTGAACCGACGGATGCCCATGCGCATGGTCAAATTGGCGCGTTCAATATAAGTCGAACTGACGTGAGCAGGCAGTCGCCTTTGCCGGATCGCGCGATGGCGGTGATATGGATCTGAAACCCGCCGGCGTGCTGCTTCGCGGGTCCATGCACGACCGGATCACAGATCCTGGGCCGCTGCGTGTGCGGTAATCCAGGAAGCGAGCCAGAACGTAGGATGCCTGCGCATACAGCGCGCTATCCAGACGCATGTGCGCCTCTGCCTGAAGCCTGACAGCGACGCTGAAGCCGTGCCAAGCAGAAAGTTCTCCTTGGCGATGGTGCTCCATGGATCGGGAATCTCGCCGAGCAGCACTTTCCCGCGTCCATCCAAATCGTCAAAGTCGGAAGCGCCCGTCACGATCCTGCGCGACTCTCAGCCGGCGTTCGACGAACTCACAAAAACTATTGCCAATAAATCACTTGACTAACCTAACATGATCAAGTACTACTGTTTTGCGAGACCGATTATGGTACCGCTTCCAAAGAATCTCAAAGACGCTATCGTGTACTTCTCGGATGCGGATGTTGCGATTGAGTTCTTGCGTGATATCCGCTGGCCGAGCGGTGTCGAGTGCCCTACGTGCGGATCGAAGGACGTGTACTACATTTCGACGCAGCGCCGCTGGAAGTGCAGGAACAAGCACTCCAAACAGCAGTTCTCGGTAAAGGTCGAGACCATCTTCGAGGACAGCCCAATCGGTTTAGATAAATGGCTTCCGGCCGCGTGGTTTGGCGCGCCGCGCAAATTTGCACTCAGGTACGAGTAGTATTCTTACTGGACAGCGCGCGTGGTTTTCTCCCCGCTTTCCGTTCCGGCTTCGTCGCGTTGTGCTTCTTTAGCTGTTCGTCCAGATCGGCTTTCGAGACTTTTACGAGCTTCCGCATCGTCGCTTTGAACTGCTCGAACGGATGCGGTTCCGGTTCGCGGGATTGCGTTCGGCCCATGCTCTTATGATGTCACGAAATTGCCTCTGGCCGCTCGGCCCGACGATTCTTCAGATCGGCGATCTGCCATTCACGTTGTCTCCGATACTGGGCCGTCCGAATCCTCCGCACATTCTTGCTTGCGATGGAGCGGCGCTTTCAGTATTAGAGTGGTCAACTGGCCCAGTTCGTCCGCATTGAGCGATTCGATTTCGCGCTTGAAATCGTGCATGCTGATCGCCCCGGAAAGGCGTCTCCGAGCCAAGTCGCGCACCTTCTCGGAGGCGATTTCAAATTCTCTATTCCAGTCGAAAGCCAACAGCGCACACCCCCCGAGTTCGAGCGAGTGTAGCTTACAACGTATTTCTTAGCAATGACCAAAACAGGTGGGGCTTGCCCGAAAAAAAGCAAGGGCACCGAGGTCTAGGAGGTACCCTTGCGCAGGTTGCTATTCGGAGGTGCTACCAAAATGCTTATCGGAGAAAATTGCAGGAGTTTTTACCCTAATTCCGTTCGTAGCCGGATTCGAAACCCGAGCCACTGCAAACCGGGCAATCGCACGGGCCGGTTGACGGGGAATGGGCTAAACGTTAACGATTTACGTGCCTGACCCTACGAGCATCTCCGAGAGGTGCCCAATAAGGCGGGAGTCCAGAACAAATGGCGATACCTGAACGATGCTGACTGCGCCCGCCAGCTTATGTGCTGTGTTCAAAATATAGTTGCGTTGTAAAGGTGCGACCACAGACGGGATAGAGAGAATTGGTTTATCGTTCGCGTTTGGCCATTCATCTCCCAATTGCTGACTAAGTTCGATGAGCGGCTGTTGCACTACTTTCATCGGAAGGGTTGGTGGAATCTCAATATGGAGAAGCATAAGATTTTTCGGAAGCGTCTTCATATGTACCAGCGCCTCAAGAACGGCCAGCGCCGTACAGGATGCGGTGTAAACGACTGCGCTACCCGTCGAATTCCATCGGCCCCCAGTTATGCCTGCACCAACACCATCAAGTTCTTTGTGTTTTCTGGTGCAGAGCCGGATAACAGTCATTAGGCGAGAACGCCATATTGTATCCGTAGGAGCAGATTTTTGACAACTTCGGTACCTTTCGGGTCACTCATGACCACTTCCGCAGGACTACGATTATCAAGCGCGACATTACGCTCGTTGAGCCATGCCGCAGCATAGTTCGCGTCCTCAAAAACCTCAATGGCAAGCTGAGTAATCTCTGAGGCTTGCGACTGTGCTGGTGAGGCCATTCGTTGGAAGTTGTCCGGGATTCCGTGGAAAGTTAGCGACCCTCGAATTCATAGGCTAAGCGATTGCAGCTTTCGAGCAACCGGTTTTTGTGAAACTACGTTGGCCATCGCGGACAACAACAAGGGGATCTGACGATAGCCGATGACTTTTCGAAATTGCTGCTCGGCAACGAGCAAGCCGGACCCGACCCAACGTTCGATTTGATCGCCTTCTCGCCAGCGTTTTACGTTACGGCAGACGGTCTCGACGATCGAGAATGCCGACTCGATGACATTGGTACAGGACAAGGTACGACGAAGTTGATCCGGTACCCGCAGCTTATGGACGGTGAGCGTTTCTTCAAAACCTTCTTCCAGGCTGCGAGCGGCACTCGGATTCAGGTGCATCAGCTCGTGATGCAGCCGCTCCAACGCTCGCTTCGCATCGGCATAGTCGACCATGGCATAGGCGTTTTGCAGTTTTCTTCTGACATCGGCTTTATGCTCTTCGGGCAAGTGATCTACGACGTTGCGTTTCTTGTGAACTTGGCAGCGTTGGATGAAGGCTGCCTCACCCGCGTGTCGGCGGACCGCCGCCTGCAATGCCTTGCCGCCATCCAAAACATACAGACGCGGCGTGCTGAAATCCAAGCCGCGCTCCAGCAGATCGTTCAACAGCGCTCCCACTACCGTTGTATTTTCGGTCGCTCCTTCGCGCAGCCCCAGCACCGTTTTGCGCCCGTCACAGCCGATGCCCAATGCCACAATTATGTGCCGATCCGCTATGAACCGTTCGGTTACGCGCGATTACAGCCATGAGTGCCCGATTACGAGCAGTCCGTTAGTCCGTTAGAGTAGCCGGGCCGGGTAGCGGTAGGCGGAACCACGCCAGCCTGTCACGCCCATACCTACCGTACCTTTTGGTGCAGTGGTTAGCCAAGTGATTTATTGCCAACAAAGCTGAGTACTTCGAGCGTAACGCCAACCGAACGCCGTTCCGCGCCCTGGGGCCTGTTCGTTCGGTTCCGTCTCGCCGAAGCCGGCTGCAAAAACCATCATCGGCCGCCGCCTCAAATGCTCCGGAATGTTCTGGACCGGTCGCCGGCCGTCAACGCCATAGCCCATTTGCGGTGCTGCCGCTTAAGTCGTTGGCTAGAAGATTACTGGACTGAGCGCTCCCGAGCCGCGTGATCGCCCACGTTACGATCCCCATAATATATGTCGCGCCGCCGCCCTATTCACAACTCGCAGTACCGCCGCGTAGCGATGCTCTTGAATTGCGAGCACCGATTCCAAGATCTGGATCGCTCACCCGACGTTGATTACTGCACCGTTGATCAAGGTGCGCAGCGTAGTAGAAAACCTGCGGATCAGAGGAATGGCGATCCACGGCCAACATAAAGTGAGCCCGGGCCTCGCCCAAACGCCCCGCACGCATTGCGACATATCCGAGACATCCTTCGCTCTCTGGGTCATCAGGGTACTTTTCGGAGATTGCCTTCAGCTGTCTTTCCGCTTTCGCCTGCTGGTTGGGATCCGCCGCGAGGAGTTCGGCAAGAGCAAGGTCAGTCTCATGCTCGGATGGAAAAGCGATGGGCGGCCGAGAAGCAGACGGCCTCGGTTGAACATTAAAAGCCGCAACGGCTACCTTCTCCTTGGGAGAGTACGCCATAAGATCGGCCTCAATTTGTTCGAGCGATCTGGCATACGTGGCCTCCAGAGCGGCAACCGAATTGGCATTTCTGGTGATTGTGGAGAGAAAATCCCCGAATCGCGAAGCGTAAGCTGGGCTCAACGCCAGCATATGGGCCAACAGCCAGCTCTGTGCATAGAAGGTAGCCATAGTCTCGGGACTGTTGTAATACGACGAACTATGCGTAACCGAGAGCAGCAGACTCAGTTTCATCCAAGGACTCCTTCGCAGGATCGCGAGCCGATTGACAATGGGAGCACCAATCAAGATTTGGCGTTCATCTGATCTATAACAAGAGTAGAACTCGGCCAGGCCCTCGGTCAGCCAGACTGGAAGGTCCACGCCGGCGTGATCGATCATGGCGTGCACATATTCGTGGATTGCAATTTGATCATTTTCGGGGCCCCGGTCCCACATGGCAATGTAGTCCGTGTTTTTAGCGCGCTGGTGATATGCACATGCACCAGGGTTACCGCTATAAGATCTGAACTCAGCCTGGGAACCGAAGAGCACGACCGTAATAGATCCGTTGTAAGTGTTCGGTAAAGGCATAATTTTTGCGAGCACATCGTGCGCTTGCGCCAAAACTTGAACCAGTGCTGATGCCGATTCTTTACCAGTCGAGGAATAGAGCTTGATTCTGTGCGTGCTAACTCGAACCCATGGCTCCGCAGCAGGCGACGATACTCTCGCGAAAATGCCCAGGAGAACTACGCAAATGATCGGGCTGCTTACATCTCCTTTGAGAAATCGCACCAGTACCTGTTCTAACCCACATATCGGGCGGACGCGTTAAATCTTCTTTTTAAACTTTTCAACTTTTCAGATAAATCTTGTTGTCAAGTCACTACCTTTCTTGGAACTTGCCCGCATACGGAGGTGATCGGTGACGAGTAAAGGAAGACGAACTTTATGGGCCGGCCTTACGGCGACTGGCGTGTTCGCCGCAGCTTTACCTGCTGTCTGGATGTCCGGGTGGTTGCCCGTGATACTTTCACCGCCAATCAATGACAATTCGAGCGATTTGGTTAAACAAGCCGAGGCGACCCCACGGAAAACGTACCGCTATTCAGTGATCCCAGGGGGCGCTTACAACGACGAGGAATTGGGTCGTGCACGTCGAATCGATGCCGTTGTCCAAGAACATTATTCTGATTTCGGACCCGTAGTCAAGCTCGAAATCAATCCGCGCGTAGGCGAGTATTACATTTCATATCGCAGAGCTGACAGGGTTTACTGGACGAGTACAAAGCGTCGTATTCAGAAAGGGGAATTGTTGCTCAGCGATGGCCGAAACTTAGCCCGAACGCGGTGTGCGAATCGCTTGTCCGCATCTCCACAGCAGCCGACCAACCGTGGAAATGAGCCCACCGAGCGAGATCTGAATGCCTTTCAGGAACCACAGAACGCCGATTTAGCACTCATGCAGCCAGAATATGATTTTTCCGAGATTCCGCCGGGCGACACGACGGATGTAGTAGGCCCTTCGGAGCCGGCGAGCTTTGGTGGAAACGGTATCCCCACGGCCCTGCTTGGATCACCACCCTATTTTCCTCAAGTTTACAGAGAGTTCCTGCTCGGGCAAGCCCCCGCCCAGCCTGTCTTGCGCGAACCGCGGTCAGGTTTGGTGACCCCAGAACCGGCACCGCTGTTTTTGATCTTGATCGTGGCGGGACCCTTATTATGGGTGGCGGGTAGTCGGGATCGAGCAGTTCGCGGAGCGGATAACTTGGACTCTCTCCGTGTTGAGGAGAATTTGAAATCGTGACGGCCTGCCATTCGTAAACTCTGCTCCTACTGAGGATCTGTTGCTCTAGCCGGGTCTAAATCGCGATTTTGTCACCGGGCTTATATCTACCACAAGCGCCCGGCTCTACGAAACCGCTCGTGGGCAAGTAAAACTTGCGGAAACGTTACAATGCCTCGGTAATCACCCAAAGGCGGCCAATGATAATCACCTGAAAACCGGCCAACGGTAGCACTGTGTCTTGAGTGAGGAAAAGAAACAGCAGGTGATCGCGCTGGGGTCGGCTGGGATGGTCGCTGCGGCGCATTGAAGCGGCGGTCCACATTCGCCGGGAGACGGTGGCGAGCTATTTGCGAGCTGCCGGCATCTCGGTGAGACCACCGGGCGGGTGGGGACGGCGCGCGTCGGCAAACCCGGCCAATGAGGTGATTACCGACTTTGGCGCAGAGTCGGAGCTGATAAAGATCCCGGAACCGCCGTCGATCATCAAGCCTTCGACTAGCCTCTCGGCCACATACCAGGAAGCAATCGTACTGGGGCTCTCGCATGGCCGCAACGCGATGGCGATCTGGCAAGACCTGGTCGATTGTCATGGCTTCAGCGCGAGCTATCAGAGCGTGCAGCGCTTCGTGCGCAAGCTTCAGATATCGGTCTCGCCGGAAGCTCGTGCAGTGATTGAGACGGCCCCCGGTGAGGAAGGACAAGTCGATTATGGCTCCGGCCCCATGGTGTGCGACTCGCAGACGGGCAAGTACCGCCGCACCCGGCTGTTCGTATTTACGCTCGGATACAGCCGAAAGTGTGTTCGCCTGCTTGTGTTTCGCTCGAGCGTGCGTATCTGGGCCGAGCTGCACGAGAAAGCATTTCGCCGATTAGTTGGAGCCACACGAGTGGTGGTTCTGGATAACCTGCGGGAGGGCGTGCTCGCGCCCGACATTTATGATCCCACCCTCAACCCGCTGTACCGCGACGTGCTCCAGCACTATGGTGCCGTCGGTTTGCCCTGCAGGATTGGAGATCCAGATCGCAAAGGCTTGAACTCATACTGCACCTCATAAAGCAGATGGTGACGAAGTTACCGGTTCGACCTGATATTCACACTTATGAGCGTACTTCGCGGGCAGGTCTTCGGGCGGGATTTCGTAGAGATATAGTCGCCTCGATCATTAATGGGGTGTGCGCGAAGCAGACCGCGGCGGCGCCAGAGGTGTACGGTTGACAGCACGACGCCGTAGCGGGCGGCGACATCTTGCGGGGTGAGAAACCCCTCGGCGAGCAGACGCGTACCCCGATCGGTGAGGCGATAGATCGTGCGGAGTCGGCCGATACGCGCGGCCGTCCAGGGAGTTGTCACGACGGTGCGCACACCGCGTTCATTGAGCACATCTGCGATTTCCCCGTCCGTATCGGTGTCGATGAGCCGGTCAATCTCTTTGACGACCTCGGCATCGGTGGTGCGCAGTTCCACACACGACTTCGGCAGCGGCAAATCGAGCGAGCCTGTCGCGCCGCCGGCAAAGCGGATGTCAACATGAAGTGCATCGCCCCTTGGTGAGCGTGACATCCTCGATCAACAGCCGCAGCATGCGCTTTTTCTTCTTCGTCTGCGTGCGCGGATCGCGCCAGAGGCGCGGGAAGTCGGTGGCGAGGGCCATCAGTTCTGCGCGGTCGGCGTCGGTCACAACTCTCGCGTCGGCGGCCGTTGCCTTCTCGTATGCTTCCTGTGCCGCGGCGAGTGCGCGCAGCTTCCCGTTCCAGTCCGCTTCCAGCGCATCGGCGACCAGGCGATTGTCGGGATCGACCTTGAGGAAACGGCGCTGGGCGAGATCCGCTTCATAGCGCGCACGCTCCACGTGGTGGCGCCGCAACCGGTCAGCTTCCTCGTGGCGGCTCGCGAGTTCTTGCCGCACAGTCAGCGCGATTTCGATTGCCAAAGGCGTCATCGCCTCGATAACCACATCGCCGATCGCTGCATCGAGCGAACCGCCGTGGACGGTTTGACAGAGACCGTTTTCGCCCCGCTGCAGCAGACGCCGGCCGCACCAGTAAGTCGGTACGCTTTGATTGCGATGCGAGTGGTAGCGGACCGACATGCGTTCACCGCAACTTCCGCAGATCACGATCCCCTGCAGCAGTGCCGTGCCCTCGCGTGCCGGTCCACGGCATCGCTCGGCGCTCCAGGCGAGCGCATTACTGTTACGGCGAAGTGAACTATGCGCCGCCCGTGGTGCGCCAGCACGAGGAAGACATACAGGACCTGACAGCGAATGGTAGGCACGGTGAAGAAATCAACGGAAACCAGGCCGTGCAGATGATTGTGCAGGAACGTTCGCCAGGTCTGTGAGGGCGGCTTTCGGCTGCGCACGAAGTACTTGCTCACGCTCGCCTCACCGATGTCGATGCCAACCTTCAGCAGTTCGCCGTGACTGCGCGGTGCGCCCCCCAGCCGGGATTCTCGCGGCTCATGTGGCGGATTAGGCACGAATCTCAAGTGATATCGCCGGGCGCCCGGGCTTGCCGCGTCGGACTTTCCAGGTCCAAAACATACGAAAGGCCTTGCGATGACAAGCAATGACGGTGTCGGGCTTGACAATCATCAGGGCAGAGCGCCACTCTAGCCACATGCAGGAGAGCCCAATCCGCAACAATCGATCCGAGTCGTTCAACTGGAGGCGTCGTTTTCGCCGAGCGTTGGAGAACTCCAATCTGATGCCGAAGCGCAATGTTTTCCAGCTGTAACGCGGCGCGGCTTTTCGGCAGCGAAGAGAGCACCATGCCCGTCCAATGTGGACGCAAGCAGTTTACGGGATGTGTGCAACCCCCATCATCTCAATCAGATCGGTATTTACGAGAGGCACAGGCCAGGACCGCCAATTCATCCTTGTTCAGCAGCAGCAAAAAGATCCCCGGCTGAAATATAAGCATACACGCTCGATGGAGCGATGAATGCCCCCTCCGTGTGGCTTCGAATTTTGGCGTCGGGAGCGGGAAGACTTAGCGTTAGAGCAGTGAAATGTTTATTTTCCACTTCAATCCGTTTCACGAATTGACGGGTTAAGTGCTTCCGCTGCTTCAAGCTCAGAAACTGGTATTCGGCAAAGACTGAAGCAATCAGCTGCGCCGTCTCGCGCGCATTTGCGGCCGACCAAAGCGCTTTCTGTTCCTGATCCTTGCTCGCCAGGGCGCTCCAACTCCGCATTTCGCCGTCGAGACGCCGCGCTTCGGTGGCGACCTCCTCGTCGGAAAACACACCCCTCAAAGTTAGATTCAGCAACCGCTGCTTCTCTGTCTTTAATCGGTCGAGTTCTGTCGCAGCCTTCGCAACCATTTCGTCCATTGGCGATCGTTCCGGCGGCTCCAGCGCCTTCTCGATCAGAGAACCTAACAGATTTGGCTGCAGGAACATTTCTGAGATGAGCGCGTTCAGTGAGTAATCTGTAACTTCCCGGCTTAGCTTGGGCGCGCCGCAACCTGGCCCGCCTTTGTGCTGGCTCCGGCAGTAATAAATATCCACCCATTTCTGCCGCCTGCAGCGTCCCGATCCTTTGCTGTACATCCGTTCTCCACAGCGGCAGTAGAGCAGATGCTGCAGTACTCCGTCGCCATCACAGACGTATACAAGCGAGTCCCGCGGCAAGTGGTTCTTTACGTCGGTTCCCCACTGCTGAAAATGCCGGGTGCCTATGAATGGGAGTTCGGGATCGCGCGATACACGCTGATCGACATCCGCGACCTAGATGGAGATGCGCTGCTGGCCAGTCCTAGTCCGAGCGATAATGTATTAGGGATCCTGGCGGGCTTGACGGAGCGCCCGCGTTCCGTAAGGATTCTGGTTGGGAAGCTGGCGAAGCTCGACACACATGAGTCGGCGTCGTACGCGCGCGCTTTGCTGATTCTGGCCGGTCTCCGACCAGGGTTAGCGCCAGAGCTGGAGAAGGCTATGACTTACCAATTCGATCCGGCAATACTTGAGAACGAAGTCTTGGGTCCGATTTATCGGGAGGGAGAACGAGCTGTCCTGCGACGTCTTATCGAACGCCGATTTGGCCCGGTTCCGGATTGGGCGGAAACCCGTCTCGCGACACTCTCTTCCGAAGAAGTCGATGATATATCGGCGCGGATTCTTGACGCACAATCGCTGGAACAGCTTTTTCAGAAATAGCGATACGCCGACCGCCGACCAGCAAGCACGAAGACCAGCGCTGCGGATTATCGCGGGATTGCGTGAATTAGAAGAAATGGTAGAAGAGGAAGCAAGAAAGATGCCCCTTTTGAACGATATCCTCGAAAATCGCGTTTTGGGACGCGAGTTCAAGCGTGGCGAACTCTCCCTATTGCGGCGTCAGATCGAAGAGCGGTTCGGCCCCATACCACAGTGGGCGGCTGACCGGCTCGTCGAACGCTCGGCTGCAGAGCTCGAAGAATTGGGCGTGCGTGTGCTGAAGGCCAGGACGATCGAAGAACTCTTCGCCTAGCCGCCCGCTGCGTGCAGTAGGCCCACTCTTACGGCCACCGCTTTCGCCGATACCAGAGCGTCTACTACGGGCAACTTCGTCAAGCAGTTTCAAGTAACGGAGCCTGACACTCTGAGCACCGAATAGGCACACTTCTTCTTCTCTTCAGTTGCCTAACGTTGATCCATCTCGCCGGTGCGTCGAGTGCATAAACTCAAAAGGAAACGGACACGTACGCCATGCGCGTTTGCTCCGATCGGCATTTGACGCTGTAAGACGAGGCAATCCTCCAAACCCTACACAATCTACTGTGCTCCCGTCAGTCTGTTGACCGGCATTCGGTCTTTTCTATCAACCGGAGGTTATCTCTATGCCTACTATTCCGGCTTGTACTCATCCGATCCAGTTTGACGAAGCCGCCCACCTCTACACCGTTGCCGGCGTCGAACGCCCGAGCGTGACTCAAATCCTGAAAGATGCTGGTCTGATCGACACAACCTGGTATACGGACGAGGCGCGCGAACGGGGCCGAGCAGTTCATCTCGCCACACAGTTCCTCGACGAGGATGATCTCGATTGGAACACGGTTCTGCCGCAATTCCGAGGCTACGTCGAGGCCTGGCAGCGCTTCAAACAGGAATCGCACTTCACCATTAGCCGCGATTCCGAAGGAAAGCTGCTGATGGAATATCTCCTCTTCCAAGCGGTATCGGGTTACTGCGGCATGCTCGACCGCGTCGGCACCATCGGCACGACCGAATATCTGATCGACATCAAAACGGGGGATCCGCAGGACTGGCACGGCTATCAACTGGCTGCGTATTCGCAGTGCTTGCCCAATCCACACTCTCGTAAACGCATGACCGTTCACTTGCGGGCGAACGGTTCGTATTCGACTCGCGAGCATGCACTGATGGCCTTTCCTTATGACTGGCAGGTGTTCGCCGCCGCGGCCGTCGTCTGGCACGCAAAGCACAGAAGGAGGACTTCTCATGCCCGTTCCACAGTTTCCGCAGCGTAATCTCTTTCCGAGCAGTATGCCGCAACCCACCGCACTCCAGATCATTCGACGTGTCGCCGAAGTGGAGAACGCTCTCGAGATCAGCGGTGAAGACCGGCAGGCACAAGCGCCTGAAGCGGCCGAGGCTGACCCGGCATCAGGCGATGCACGTTCCACTTTCAAGCAGCGCACCAGCGCTCTGCAGGAACAGATTCAGGCGCTGTCGTTTACGAAGGTCGACGATCTTTCCAGAGCGAATGAGCTGCTCGCCTCCGTTCTCTCGCTGAAGGATGACATCGAACGTCATCACGAACCGATCAAGCGCCCGTTGAAGGACGCCCATGCCGCTGCGTGCAAAGCAGAACACGACGATCTCGATCCGGTCGTTGCACTGGAGAAGAAGTTGAAGCAGGGGATCGCCGCTCTTGATCTAAAGCTGCGAAAACTCGAAGCCGAAGCCGCACGCTCCCGGCAACAAGCTGCTGCGGAAGCCAGTTCCGCGATGCAACAGCAGATGATCGAAGCCGCCCGGCAATCCGGTGCTTCCGAGGAAGTGCTGGCGTCGCTCGGAGCCATGGAAATCCTGGTCCCGGTCGTGGAAACGGAATCGTTTGCCCGGCCCAAAGGATACTCGACACGCGACCAGTTCGAGGTTGAAGTGACCGATATTCTTCTGCTTGCTCGGGCGGTTGTTTCGGGGAGCATCCAGAAGGAAGTGCTGCAGGCGAATACGAAGCTGCTTGCGGCGATGGCCAGGGCCTCCAACGGAGATCTCCAGATTCCGGGAGTCCGGATTACCAAGAAGCTGAATGTTACAGGGAGGAGAGCGAGATGAGCGCGACCATCACCATTGATCGCAGCAAGTTGTATGGTGTGCTGCACGAGCCGAGCGGCCGCCGCATTGTGCGGCAGGTTCGAGTTCTGAAAGTCGGCATCGGCGTGCCGACCGGGCCCGACGTGCATGTGTGGATCGATCAGAACCACCAATGGTGTGTCGAGGTCGGAACGTACATGAACAGCCAGGTGAAGCGACTGGCGCAGCGCGCCGATGCCGAAGCGTTTTATGCACAACAGCGAAAGACGGTGCCGGAGCGAAACGCGCCACGGAAGCTACCGTATTTCACATTTCTGCGGACCGATTCGCAAGGCAAGTTCGTCCACGATTTCGACACGATTGAGCTGCACGGACCGGTTCCCACCGAGATCGATATTGTCTTTCTGAATGAGCAGGCATTCGACGCCTCCTTTCAGGCGTGGTCCACATCGAAATTGCTGTGCGAAGGCAACGGTGTCGATGCACGCCGGAATGTGGAATGGGCGCAGTCACCGGACGAACGGGCTTCGGCGGAGCAGGCCCGGAAACAGAACCAGCGCTTCTTTCCGATTTTCGGGAGCTGTTATACGGCCGGATGCCGGTTTGCCATTGGCGACAAACGGCAATGCAAGCCGCATGGCAAGCTGACGTTCCAACTGATGAACGCCCCGACCCTTGGCGGCTCCTGTCAATTCGATACAACCGGCTTTCGCTCGATCGCTCAGCTGGCGGGTTCGCTTGACCAGATTCGGCTCATGACCGGCCGGGGCAACCCGGAAGCGGGTAGCGTGGCCGGCATCCCGCTCAAATTTGTGCTGCGTCCCTACAAGGTTCAAGTCGGCGAAAAGAGCAGCATTCAGTACGGGGTGAGCCTGGAGTTTCGCGCCAAGAGCCTGGAAGAAATGGCCCGCCTGCTGCATGCCCATACGGCAGAATTCCGGCAGTTAGTCCCGTTGCCAGCGCCCGCCAGCGCGATCGAACCCGAGCCGGTCAGTGTCCTTCCAGACGAGGGCTCCTGCCTCCCGGAGGAAGCGCCCGGGGACCCCGGTGCGATCGAGACTCGGGAGGAGGCGGCGGAAGCGGCGGCCATGGCTGGCGAGTTTTACGGCCTGTTCCCCGAGGAACACGAAGCGGCGCCGCCATCCGAGTACCACGCGCCCGTGCCGCATATGCCCCGCCGCCGGTCGGATACGGGGCATCAGGAGGCTCTAGCCTGACCGCGACCATCGCCCGGATTCGTACTCCAACGACGGAATATCAATGACTTAGCACCGCGGTTGCATCGGCGGAAAAAATTCATATACTCCCGAGATACAGGGAAAGAAGGGAGGGAGTGAAGCATGACCGAACTGTTCCTGGAATCGCCGGCGGACGAATCACCGCTCGCAGAGGTTTCGAGTGCGGAAGCCGGTTTTCAGGTGATTACGGAGGCAGAGGCTGCCGGCGATCCGGGACGCGCTTATCTGCGCGACGTGCGGCACTATCCGCTGCTCACCCGCGAGCAGGAAATTGATTTGGCGCGCCGCATGGAGCGAGCCAATACCAGAATATTGAGGACACTTTCACGGCTGCGCCTGACCGAACAGCTGCTGATCGAAACAGGAGCCGCAGTAGCTTCCGGGCAGATTCCGGTATCCGAGGTCCTGTCGGCCTCCGACGATCCTGACCTGGTTCCCGATCCCGAAGAGACGGCTGGGTGCAAGAGACTCAAAGCCCTGCTATCCACTGTGCTCTCGAAAGTTGAGCAGCTGCGGAGCGAGGCGGATCGCTGCCTGGCCGTTCCCAATCCGAGTACCACGAAACGGAAACGGCGCGGGGCGCGCATGCGTAGCTATCCACGCCTTCTGGTTGCGATCTCGCACGAGATTCAATTCCTGCACTTTACGCCGGAATTCTCGAACCGTATGGTCGAGCATCTGCGCGAAACCGAGCGCTCACTGCGATCGGTTTCCGAGCAGCTCAAGACCGCCACCGATCCAGCCGTGCGGCAGTCGCTACGCGAACAAGGCAAAAACGAAGATCAATTGCGGCGAGCGGTGGCCAGCATTGCCCTGGCCGAGCGTGACCGGACCGCCGCTCGCGAGAAGATGGCCGAATCCAATCTTCGGCTTGTCGCTTCGATCGCAAGGAAGTATGTGCGCTCGTATGACAGCGAGGACCGGCTGCACGATCTCATTCAGGAGGGGAGCGTCGGACTGCTGCGGGCCATTGATAAATTCGATTACCGGCGCGGCACCCGTTTCGCGACACACGCGTCCTGGTGGATCCGGCAGGCGATCACCCGGTTTCTTGACGAGCAAATCCGCGCCGTGCGACTTCCGGGTCATGTGATTGCAACGATGCACCGCATCTGGCGTGCGCAAAAGCAGTTGGAACAACAACTGGGACGCGAGGCGACAATCGACGACATTGCTTCCCGGCTCGGAATGGCGGCCGAGGAAGTACAGCGGTATCAGCGCATCCGGCAGGAAGTATCGCTTCACGCCACGGTGGGCGAGGAGGAGGAGTCCACGCTCGCCCAGTTTCTGTGGGATACCCGGGGCCTTCCCGCCGGCCATAAGCCCGAGGATGCCGTCACCTATCAAAAGCTGAATGAGATTACGTTCGAACGGCTGTCAAGGGCCTCGGATGAGCTCTTAAAGACGCTCAGCCAGCGCGATCGCACCGTTCTGAAGTTGCGCTTCGGTCTCATAGACGGGCAGGAGCATTCGCTCGAAGAGATTGGAGCGCTTTACTCGGTCAGCCGGGAACGGGTCCGGCAATGGGAGACCGAGGCGTTGCGCAAGCTTCGGCATCCGCGCCGCAGCTCGCGGCTCGAAAGGTTTGTGAATGGCCAATTCGAGTAGGTTCTTGCCATGTCACTCGATGATGTTCCCGTTGCGGTTGGCATCTCCTGGGAGCAATGGATGGAGCAGCAGCGGGAGCGTATTTTTGCCGAGGCACGCGCTAAGCGGCTCGCCGCTTCCGGTCCGTCCGCGCTTGCCGGATCGCCGATGCTTCCGGAGACCACACAGCTCCCACCTATATCGGCCGTTCAAGCGGCGTTGCCGATCCATGATGGCGTGCGCGCTTAAGAGGAAAACAAACGATCTATGCATTTACAAGCCGAACCGTATACAAGCACGCAGCGAGAATCGTCCGGAGTGATTTGTCCGTGCTGGCAAACTTGGATCTCGTTTAAAATGCGCAGTCGCTCGACGAAAATCTTGCCGATCCTGGATCGACTTCGTGCGGCTCGCCACTGAGGCATGTTTATGAGTATTGGAACAAAAAGTGTTTTGTTTGGCGCGCATTGCTTTTTCTTGCACCCCTTGTTTGTGGCGCTCGCCTGGACCCGGCTCTACGGCTTTCCGCGCGACTGGCGACTGGCGCCTGTATCTTGCCATCTTCGTGCACGACCTTGGATACGCGGGCAAAGAGAACATGGACGGCCCGGAAGGTGAGGAGCACGTCCATTTCGGCGCAGCGATTATGCGCCGGCTGTGCGGCCCCGAATGGGAAGAGTTCACGCGCTGCCACTCTCGCTATTGGGCGAAGAAAACTGCCCGCCCCTATTCCCGATTGTGTGTGGCGGATAAACTCGCTTTCGTCTTAACGCCCTTGTGGCTGGACATTCCGATGACGCGCTGGACCGGCGAACTTGCCGAGTATATGCGGCGCGCGCGGTTCTCGCTCGATGACATTCGGAATCTCGAGCCCTGGGAAGCACGGTGTCTCCAGTCTGGAGACGAGCACAGTTTTCTGGCCGGTTTGCGTTCGTACACCAATCGCTGGGTCGAACACCATCGCGACCTGGCGGAAGATCACTGGACGATCGCACGTGATTGGACGCGAGCGGAAGAATCAAAGGCCGAGGTGCTCCGTTAAGGGAGCCGCCCCGGCGTTCACATGGAGATTTATTTATGGCAACAACTTCGGTCGAAGTGACGCAAACAGGCGAGCGAATTCCAAACAAAACCGGGCTCGGGTTTTCCCGCCATTTCACGGGCGAGACGGGCGATGTGGAACACGAGCTGACATGGGAACTGCGTACCGCAAGTATTACCGATGCGAACGGCAGCGTGATCTTTGAACAGCAGAATGTGCTGGTGCCCGCCGCCTGGTCGCAAACCGCCACCAATATCGTGGCCAGCAAGTATTTTCATGGCCGGATGGGTACGCCCGAACGCGAACACTCGGTGGGCCAACTCGTCGCGCGCGTCGTGGATACGGTCACGCAATGGGGCCAGGACGACGGCTATTTCGATGGACCGGAATCGGCCACCAATTTCCGGCTGGAACTCGCGCATCTGTTGCTCCACCAGAAGGCGTCTTTCAATTCGCCGGTTTGGTTCAACGTCGGCGTTTCTGAGCCACGCGGTTACGGTTTCGTCTACGATCGCGAGCGGGATGCGATGCGTCCGCTGCGAGATGGCGAGAACCGGCCGCAGTGCTCGGCCTGCTTCATCAACTCCGTCGCAGACCGGATGGAATCGATTCTCGATCTCGCCAAAACCGAAGGCATGCTTTTTAAATACGGGTCGGGCTCGGGAGTCAATCTCTCCACCTTGCGCGAAGAGGATGCTCCTCTCTCGGGCGGCGGCAAAGCTTCTGGCCCGCTCAGTTTTATGAAAGGTCTTGATGCGTTCGCCGGCGTCATCAAATCCGGCGGCAAAACACGGCGCGCCGCGAAGATGGTGGTGCTCAACGCGGACCATCCCGACATCGAGAAGTTCATCTGGTCGAAGGCGAGGGAGGAGGAGAAGGCACACACTCTCATCGACGCGGGTTACGATTCATCGCTCGATGGCGATGCGTACAGCTCGATCTTCTTCCAGAACGCAAACAATTCCGTGCGCGTATCGGACGAGTTCATGCGCGTTGTCGAAGCGGATGGCACTTGGTCCACGCGCAGCGTCAGCACCAGGCAACCCGTCAAAACCTATAAAGCGCGGGATCTGCTCCGCCAAATGGCCGAGGCTGCGCATCAGTGCGGCGATCCGGGCCTGCAGTTCGATACGACAATCAATGATTGGCACACCTCAAAAGTAAGCGGCCGGATCAATGCGTCGAATCCGTGCTCGGAGTACCTCTTCCTGGATGATTCGGCGTGCAATCTTGCCTCGCTCAATCTCCTGAAGTTTTTGACTCCAGATGGTCGCTTCGACGTAGCGGGATTCGGGCATGCCGTGGATACGCTGATCCTCGCGCAGGAGATTCTGGTGGATCGGGCCAGCTATCCCACGGCGAAAATTGCGCAGAATTCGCATGATTTCCGGCCGCTGGGTCTGGGCTACGCCAACCTGGGGGCGCTGCTTATGGCGCTTGGATTACCGTACGACAGCGATCCGGGCCGAGCTCTTGCTGCCGCTGTGACGGCCATACTCGGCGGGCAGGCGTATCTGACGAGTGCTCGCATTGCACAGGCGATCGGATGCTGCGCTGGTTTTCCGCAGAACCGCGAGTCGTTTCTTCAGGTGGTCGATCGGCACGGATTTGCGGCTCGCAACGTCGAGGAGGGTGAGGCGAACTTCGAGCTTCTCTCTGCCGCGCGCGAGTGCTGGCGCGAAGCTTACAGCTTAGGAAGTCGCGTTGGCTTTCGAAACGCGCAAACAACCGTGCTCGCGCCCACCGGCACAATCGGCTTCATGATGGACTGCGATACCACTGGTATCGAGCCGGAGCTGGCTCTTGTAAAACACAAGAAGCTTGTGGGCGGCGGCAGCATCCGCATCGTGAATGGCACTGTTCCGCGCGGTCTCGCTCGGCTCGGTTACACGCCGGGGCAGGTCGACGCGATCCTTCGCTTTATCGATGACACCGGTACCATCGAGGGTGCGCCGCACATCATGGACCGAGACCTGGCGGTATTTGATTGCAGTTTGCGGCCCCAGAATGGCAAGCGCTCCATCCATCCGCGCGGGCACGTTCGCATGATGGCCGCGGTCCAACCGTTTCTCTCGGGCGGTATCTCGAAGACGATTAACATGCCGGAAGAGGCAACGGTAGAGAACGTCTTCGATGCTTATGTTGAAAGCTGGCGGCTTGGACTGAAAGCAGTAGCGATTTACCGCGACGGCTCGAAACGCGTCCAGCCGCTCAGTGCCGGGAAGTCTGCGCCTCAGGAGAAAGCAACTCCTGCTGCGATGCAGCCGCTCCGGCGCAAGTTACCCGATGAACGTTCTTCGATCACGCATAAGTTTTCGATTGCGGGACATGAAGGCTACATCACAGTGGGTCTCTATCCGGACAACACGCCGGGTGAGATCTTCATCTCGATGAACAAGGCCGGGTCCACGATCTCGGGCCTGATGGATACGATCGCCGTTTCCGTCAGCACCGGCCTGCAGTACGGTGTCCCGCTTTCGTTCTTCGTCGACAAGTTCAGCCACGTCCGCTTCGAGCCGAGCGGCTGGACCGGCAATCAGCAGCTGCCATATGCCAAGTCGATCATTGATTACTTGTTCCGCTGGCTGGGCAAGCGGTTTCTTGGTCGAACGGATCCGACGGAAGCCGGCGACAGCACGGGCCTTGGTCCGACCGAACCGGCGCCGCAGCAGGCGCTTGCGTTCGAGCCGGTCTCCGATGCTCCTCTCTGCTCGGAATGCGGCGGCCTCATGAGTCGGAACGGGTCCTGCTACAAATGCGACAACTGCGGAGGAACAAGCGGATGTTCGTAGGAATACGGCGGTACTTGAAAGCCGCCGCACTGGCGCACCGCCGGAGATGTGTATGTTGTGATCCCTCCGCCGAAGCCCGACGTTCTTTTATCGATTACTCCGCATCTCGCGTCGGTCAGACCTGGACAGAAGAAGATCATACTGCTTTGCTCCGGCATTTGGCCCAAGTCGACGAACTCTGCATCGCCATCTGGAAGCAGCTGCGCCAGCAGAATGCGTGACCATCAAGAGAGCCAATGACTTGGTGCAGTGGACCCGCATCACTAACGCGGCTGGCAGCCTAGACTCGGAACCCACAAACACAGAGAAATCGAACACAAGCAGTGGCAGTCGTGTTGTTCCGTAGGGAGTGCCCCTGACGATCTGTGCTTGCACTTCGGCGCAAGCGGCAACGGAGGAAGCAGGCCGTCAGATTGCTTTACGGGCCGGGCCAAGCAGTGGTTCTGTGCGCGCGGAGATTGCAAAACAGACACACCTATGTTCGCTAGTGAACGGGAGGCGCATGTATTCGCCGAGTTGCATCCTGCTGGATGGACGCACCGGTTCAGGAACGCCGCAGTGAACCAGGCGTGACGGCCGCCAGAGGCGGTAAAACCACTACTTCCGAAGACGAAGGCTTACCTATGCCCGCTTCTGTCTATAAGCGCCTGCAGCTTGGCGTGGCTATTCTGAATGCCCTGGAAAATCGCCGCGCCCGGACTGGTAACGACATGCTCCATCGCAATCTGGAACAACGGATCATTCAACGTGAACTGGACGAGTTAGAGCGAGAATCAATGGCCCACAAGCAAGAACGGAACCAGGTTGATGGTAAATAGGCCTGGTTGCATCTTTTGGGATTTCCGTATAGAAACGCCAGAATGAATATCCGCGCGTCGCATGGTATTGAGATCGAAAGACCGAACTGGGCTCCGCTCAAACAACGTATTGGGGAGCGGTCTACGGATTTCATGTGGATGTATGCGAAGGACGGCGTCGAGTATCACAAACACATCGTGAGCCGGCGTTATCTTTGCCTGAACTCGAGGAAAGGTGTCTTTCTCTGCATCGACGGAGTACTCGAGCCCGTCGAGTTCGACTATGGATATGAGGTTGCAACGAGTGGTAAGGCGAACGCTCCCCGTTTTCTGAAGCACCTCCAGTGTTTCGGAACGCATGTTTTGGGACGCAGATGAGACACAACTCTCCACGCCCCAATACACCTACGGTAAGGATTGGGGTCGGATTGTCAGACCGCATAGTGTGCCAAAAACGGGTGCTCAGATTGGCATCACGAAACCGCTATCGAACCAGCGCCTCACAAACCCCCAAATGCGCGGGCAAAATCGGGACGTTTCTGGCACTGGCTCTCCGGGCCAGGATGTCACTTTCCGTATCGCCGACAAGAACAAAGTCGCTGACGCGACGGACGCTGCGCGCCGTCTTCGTTTCGGCAGTTCGGTTCGGACACTCAGTTGGGCGTAAATTGAGCGATAATGAAATGGCTAAATTCGTGACTGATCCCACATTCATCGGCACTACATTGCCTTCGAAAGGCCGATCACAACGGCGAAAGCGCATTCAATCTCCATAAGCAGAAGCCTTGCCAACCTCAGCCGCGTTCCGTCGCGATCGTCAGCGACTTCCTTCTAGTCTGCTTATCGAAAACCCGTCGGTCAGGAAGCATTCGCTTCGAATGAACTGTGTCCGCCTCGGGATTTCCGATGAAGCCTAGCGACCACTCAGGAGCAACTCAGAAAACTTAGATACTTACCCGTCAGGCAGAAGCCGATTTTTCGGGGGCGTGCATGACGAGTATCGGCGGCGTCATGAGCCACGACATTCTTCTCGCGGAGGGCCAGGGAGTGATATCATTATCCGCAACTTTCGCGGCTCAAACTTCTGCCGTAACTGGATCGCCAAGCAGGAGGCGAAGATGCTTCGTCCGTTCAGGATGTCTTCTTTTCTCCTGGTTGTCATGGCCGCGGGACTGTTCGCGCAAAGTCAAAACGCCAGTTTAAATGGTCAAGTCGCTGACAGTTCCGGAGCTGTTGTCCCCCACGCGACTGTAACTCTCTCGGCAACTGAGCGTGCTCTGACTTCTGAAATTTACACCGACAGCCAGGGGCGCTATGCTTTTCCGAACTTGGCCCCAGGTACATACAATTTGAATGTTTCAGCCAGGGGCTTTCGCACATATATACAAAGCGGTATTCAGCTTTTAGCCAGTCAATCGGTCCGCATCGACGCGAGCCTTGAAATTGGGGAGGCATCTTCGCGAGTTGAGGTCGTGGCAGACGCGGCACAACTGAACTACAGCAACGCAGCACAGCAGGAAAGTGTCCCGCCGCAGATCATCAATCGGCTTCCGCTGCTCGTTGCCGCCGGCACGCTTCGGAATGCGGTTCAGTTCATCTCGTTTCTTCCGGGCGTGAATACTGGAACGAGTCCGCAGGCCTTTAACGCCCGCATTAACGGTGGTCTCAAGATGGGCGATGAAGCTGTGATGGACGGAGTGAGCATGCAGGAAGGAGCCATGTCCCAAAGCGGAATGGTCGCATTCTTCGATTTTCCGACTACGCCCGATATGGTCAATGAGGTCCGCATCCTGACGTCGGGCTATGAACCTGAATATGGCACGACTACGGGCGGTCAGATCATTGTTACGACGCGAAGCGGAACGGATCGGTTTCATAGCGGCGGTTTCGAGTATTTCCGCAACAAAAGCCTTAATGCGCTGCAATTTACGAATCAGCATCTCGAAGGGGATCTTCGTCCAAAAGACAACGAAAACCAGTTCGGAGGCTTATCGGCGGTCCTGTGAAGCTACCGTTCTTGCCGCTTGTCTGGGGCGCCAGACACAGGACGTATTTCTTCTTCGATGCTGAATATTTGCGCAGCATTGGCGGCACAACTCGGCCGCTTCTTTCAATTCCTTCGCTGCGAGAGCGTTCTGGAGATTTTTCAGATGCCGGCGTTCAGCTCTACGATCCTACTACTGAACAGATTGTTAACGGAACGCTGAACCGGCAGCCGTTCCCCAGCAATCAGATCCCCGTTTTCCAAGCAAAGTCCGCTAGCTCTCAAATGGATGCAATACCTGCCGGCGCCTACCGTGCCGGGCCCTTACAATAACTACCTTTAACCCGGTTTCTGACGCTCTCCTTGGCATCCAGCAAAGCTTGCGCCTTTAAACTTACAATAACTACCTTTAACCCGGTTTCTGACGCTCTCCTTTCGAATCTGGCAGAGTATCTCTACAAAATCGATCACTACTGGGGTGAGAGGGATCATGTTTTCTTGACGATCTGAGGTCAGAAGGCGAAGCCCAATGAGCAATGCATACTGCCTGTTATGCTGTGACATACTTGGTATACCGTTTGGCCCATCAAGTTACCGCATCCGGGGCTGCGATGCCGGGTTTCCGGGTAGGCTCGCGCGCTTCGATAGCCCTAGAATCGCGGGCGAATTCTACGTTGACCGAAGAGAGAAATCCCTGAGCCCAAGGACTAAGAAAAACAGAGGCAGAATATTGCTTAAGGTGTACAAGCACTCGCAAAGTGCTCAA
>DATIMA010000054.1:0-6779 GCA_035475915.1 Bryobacteraceae bacterium | reverse complement strand
GAAAAAGTAGGTTATGCAAGGATCTTCTTTGCCATGTATTTCGTTTTGGAGGTATTCTCAGGGACTTACTTCTTTGTGCGGCCCTAATTTGTGTCCGGCAGGCCGCTTTTGGGCCTGTCCGGACACACTTCTCCCCGGACTTACTGCGTTTGAACTGCCGGGGCCAGCAGATTACGCATGCGCACCAGGTTATAAGCAGCGGCCGCGAAGGTAAAAACCCATCCGACTTTGAACACGCCGCGGTGCCGCGTTTTCCGTAACATGCCCACCGTCTTCAGCCAACCGAAAACTTCCTCGATCCGTTTCCGTTTCTGCTGGCTCACTTTATATCCGTCATGCCGCGCGGTACGGCCGTCGATGGCGCTGCCTCCTGGACGCTTCTCGTTTTGTGCTACGTGCGGCGTCGCCTCCAGGCCGCGCAGCTCCTCGACAAAGTCTTTGGTATCGTAGCCCTTATCGGCCGCGATAGTCACGCGCTGCGTGCCCTCCAGACGCTCGGCCATCATCAGTGCGGCATCGCGTTCCGCCGTGCCATTACACTGCAACAACTCCGTGTCCACCACCAGACCGTTGCGGTTTTCAATCATCACATTGCCGCAGTACGCCAGCTTCGCTTCCTGGCCGCCGCTCTTGCGCGCCAGCCGGGCATCCGGGTCCGTCCTCGATTCGTGGGTATCGTTGCTGCGGGTCTCGCCATGAAAATCAACCGCCGGGTTTCCCGCATCGCCTCGGGGCGGTGGCGGATCGCTATCTTTGCGCTGAAAATTCTTTTGACTAGCCCAAGCCTCAATCAACGTTCCATCCACACTGAAGTGTTCCGTGGAAAGCAGGTCCGCGTTCCGCGCCTGTGCCAGCACCTGCTCAAAGAACCCGCGCGCCACATCCCCGTCCAATAGCCGTTCCCGGTTCTTGGTATAGACCGTTACATCCCATACCGCCTCGTCCACATTCAACCCTACAAACCAACGGAACAACAGATTGTAGTCCAGTTGCTCCATCAGTAGCCGCTCGCTACGTACCGAATAAAAAACTTGCAGCAGCAGCGCCCGAAGCAATTTCTCGGGCGCGATCGAAGGGCGCCCGAAAACCGAGTACATCCCTTCGAATCGCGAAGACAAACCCACCAGTGCACTGTCCACCACTTTGCGAATCGGCCGCAGCGGGTGATCCGCCGGAACCCGATCCTCTGGCGAAACATAGCTGAACATAGTGGATTGCTGAGTATCTGGACCGCGCATGCTTAAAACAATTCTAGCCAGAATTGTTTTCAACGACCAGGCCCAAATTCATTTTTCCGCATCCTGCTAGCCGCCGCGGCCGACTCCTGGCCCGTACGGCCGCGCTCTATTTTCCTGGTCGCGGGTATAGCATCCTCCGCCGGCGCTTCAACCAGCGATTAAAAATGAAGAGCAGTATGACGAACGGGACGAGGGCGAAATACCCCCAGTAAGCCGTGGCCGGCGCTTGCGGCGGCAGAACAGCCAACTGACCCGAAGCCGTCGCGGTTTTACCCGCCGCGCTCACCTCGACATCGATGTTCCACGTACCGGCGCTCGGCAAATGAACGTGCGCCGCATAGAGCAACTTATTCGTCGCCTTGGCGTGCGTTGCCGGAGCAATGACCTCTACAATGTTGCCGGGCTCCGACTTCTTCAGGTGCAGATTTACGCTGGCATCTTGAACCGACGCGCTGTCAGGCGTCTTCTGAACCATCACGCTTAGATCGGCCACGCCGGCGCGAAGAGGCGTGGGCGCGCTGAACAACGTGATGTCGAACGGCCCCGCCTGCTTATGGAATTGCAGCGTACCGCCGTCGGCGAGCAAAGTTCCGGCCAGCAGCACCAGGCCGGCCGAGATTTGGCCAAGTCGTTTCAGTGCAGCATTCCCCGCATCTGCATCGGCTGAAATAAGATCCAGATACCCACAGCATACAGACCGAACGAGAGCGCCGCCCAGGGGGCAACCAAGGCCGCAGTTGCGCGAATTCTCCCTGCATATTGGGAAGCAATGCGCCACGACACGTACAGCGTGAGCAGAAGCCCGGCATCAAGGAGCAGAATTTGCGCGGGTTCCAGCCAGCCCGGAGCGGCAGGCATCGCCATCGCGGTAATGGCGCCGGTTGCTGCTCGTTGAATAGCCGGGATGGCTGCGGCGGCACTGGTTGCCAAATGGAAGAGCAGATGCGCAGCCCACATTGCGACTCCGATTGGCACGAGCGCCAGCGCCGACCGACGGGTGAAATCACGCACGTTCAACCCTGCGCCACTAAGCTTGTTGAACACGGCCGAAAGCAAGACCAACAATGCCGGGCAGACGACCGCTCCCATAATGACAAATAACGCAACATTGGCTGGTGTCGAATGCTCCCAACCTACAACGGGACTGATCATTCCGGCGGCATTCACAAATGCGCCGAAGACGATTAGCAGAGCCAGAACAACGATGTCGGTCCGCTTCGATAGCTTTCCGATGGAAGACCGGTAAGGATCCGCAATCAGAGCTTTTGCCGGCAAGATGGATACCAGCGAAACATTGTCATGCGGGCACGCCTTCACGCAATCCAGGCAGAATGTGCAATCCAGGTTGCCGGCCTTCTTGGGTTGAAACAGGTAGAGCTCGCACCCGCGGGCGTGCTCATTTCCGCGAATGCAGTCATACGTCCCACAACTCTTGCAAACCTCGGGCCTCTTGACCGCCACTTCTCTGGGCGAAATCAATGAGCTCACGAAATGAAACTGCCCGATGGGGCAAACGTACTTACAGAATGTCGCACCCCGAAACGCGCCATCAATCAGCAAGGCGGCCAGGAAATAACCCGCGATGATCCAGGCCGTTAGCCAGGGACTGTTCCAGAGTTCCAGGGCTTCGTACGCCCACAAATAAAGCACAATCAGCGCTGCCGCCATCCACTTCGTTCTCAGCGGCCTCGGCCACCGGAACCTGGCAGGCAGGAATTTGCGGCCGAGATCTCTGACGAACATAAACGGGCACGCCATGCAAAATAGATTGCCCACTACCAGCAGCGCCAGAATGGACAGCGCTCTCCAGTGAATCCACGGCAAGATCCCCGCCAGGTTCAGCGCGGCAACCTGGGGCCCGTAAAATCCATCTGCCATCACAGCGATGGCGATCAGCAGCATGACAACCTGGGCTGCCCGCCTCAGGCGAGGCAGAATCAAACGCAGGGATGGCCCACCAGTTCGACGGGCGCGCGCCGTTCTCACAGGAGCCGCTGTTATCGCCGGGCTTGAGAAGATCCGCATGGCAAGCACAAAGGCCGGAACGAGGTAGATCAGCGATCCCGGCACCCACATAATTAAACCGGCCAGCGCCTGATCATCCTGAGCGCTCAAACTGCTGGCCCGAACCGCTTCGTACGTCGGGTAGAGCAGATGCCCGGAAAACACAAAGAAGGCCGAGAGCGCCGTATTCAAAATATCGGCAAACAGTAAATAGGGAACAGCAATCCAACTGGGCCACTTTGGTTTGCCAGGACCGGGCTGAATGATGGGCCACCAGAAGAGGATGCCTGTCCAGAAGAAAGATGCATGCTGCACGCCGTGCCAGGTGGTGGAATGCAAAGCCAGCTCATAAAATTTCGGGAAGTGCCAGAAAAGCGTGCTGAATGCGAACGTGCACCACGCGAAAACCGGTGACGTGAGGAAACGGCCTGTTCGCCGCAGAGGCATCCATGTCAGGAAAGGGCCCAGCCCTTCCTTAACAAACCTCCTCGGTAATCCGCGAAGGATCGGAAGCACGGGATCGCCGCGCAAGATGAGCGGCGGCGCCACCATCATCAGGAGCAAATGCTGCGCCATGTGAGCGGAGAGAAACAGGCTATCGAACGTATCGAGCGGTGATTCCGTTGCAATAAACAGCACGGCAAGGCCGGCTAAAAATGCATACAGCCGGTTGAAATCACGAGTATCGCGGAGGAGACGCCGCATCCGCGCCCAGCCGCGCATGTATACCAGAGCGACCAGCAGCAGAAGTACGATTCCGCGAGCGTCAAGCGTCCAGGAGAGCAGTGCGGCACTTGCTAAGGACTGCACGATACTACTGCTTCGCGCTCCGGAGTGGAGGCACTCCCAGATCCGCAATGTCCCTCGGAAGGTGGTTTTGCGGCTTGTTCGAGTTCCGAGCGGGCGGCACATGCTTGGGATGCAGCGTTTGCATGTACGCAACGAGCGCCTCTACTTCTTCCGGCGACAGCTTCTTGCCGTAGGACGGCATATTGCCTCCGCCCTGAATTACCTGGCGTACCATTTCCGCTTTTGTCAGGCGTGTCGCGACCGCGTCCAGGGCCGGACCGCGCTGGCCGCCCGCCCCGCCGAGCGCATGGCAGTTCCGGCACTGCTTATTTTGAAGGAGGATTGCGCCGTGAAGTTCCAGCGGTGTGCGGCCTCTTAGGTATTCAACCGGAATCGCATCGCCGCTCCAGGCCGACATCTTTGGAGACCAGGGCGCGGTTAATCCCATGTACGCCAGGATGGCGATTACCATCACAATGAAGACGACCGCCAGCACCGCTATGGGTCTGCGCCTGGCGCTTTTCTCTCCTTGATTTGCATAAAAAGGCAGAAAGAGCAGAATGACAAGCGCAATGGCGGGCGCGCCAAACATGACCCAGGCTTCCATCCAATCGGGCAGGAGAGCGAGCGCGGCATAGATAGCCAGAAAGTAAAAGTCAGGCTGAGGAGCCGTGTCTACGATGGTTGGATCGGGCCGGCCGTGCGGACCTTTCGGGCCGAAAATCAGCGCTGCCCCCAGGATGCCGATGATTACGAGTGCCGCAAAAATCAGGTCTTTGCCGATGGCGTTCGGCACGAATGGAACGCCTTCTTTGCGCAGAATGTCCGCGTACTCGCCGTCATAGGTAGCGCGGTGAACCGGACGCCCCGGCTTTGGGTATTCATTGATGCCTTTGGTCAGTACGAGACGCAAATGCATGCCGAGAATCGCAATCAGCAGGCCGGGAATGATGAACACGTGGAGGGTGAAGAAGCGCGATAGTGTTTCGCCCGCTATTATGGGCCCGGCCAAGACCAGGTGGACCAACCCGGCGCCCACAAAAGGGATGCGCCCCAGAATGGAAGCGCCAATTCCCAGACCCCAATACGCATCCTGGTCGAAGCGCATTACCTGGCCGGTAAAAGCCAGAGCGAGAGTTGCCAGAAGGAGAAAAATGCCGCTCACCCAGGTCAGTTCGCGAGGGTATTTGTAAGCGCCGAAGAGGAAGACCTGAATCATATGTGCCGACATCAGGGCGACCATAAAATTCGATCCCCAATAATGCACGGCACGCAGATACCAACCCCAGAATTGCGCGTGGTTTAGGTATTGCAAGCTGGTGTACGCTTCATTTGTTGAAGGAATGTAGACGAACGCCAGGCAGGCGCCGGTGATGACCTGAATAATGAAACAGAGCAGTGTGGCGCTGCCGAATACGTAGAACCAGCTTCCGGAGCTTGCAGGGACCTCGTGTCCCGCGGTGGAAGCATAGAGCGCCGTCAGATGTAATCGTTCATCGAGCCAGACCGATAATTTCCTCAGTGCATTCATGCCAGCGGTCCTAAACCGGATTCGAGAGCGTCGGCATTTCTCCGCCCTTCACCCAAAGCTGTTCGCTCTCCACTTTGTAATCGTATTGAAAAAGGCCGCGTGGGGGCGGGCCGGCAGCGCGCGATCCATCTTCGTAGTAGGCGCCTCCATGGCACGGGCACAAAAACAACCCGGACTCCTGAAACCAGCGGACCGGACAGCCCAGGTGGGTGCAGTTGATCGCGAAGACCTGAAACGTGTTGCCCTGCAGACGGCGTACCCAGCACGGGATATCGGCTGTTTCGCCATCCCAAGGACGAGTGTAAGGGTTGCGATAGGTTGCAATACGGGTCGATTGCTGAGGGAAATTGTCGAGATGCCCGAGCGAGATCCAACTGCGGGGATCTTTGCGCTGCACAAAACTGGAAAACACGAATCCGACCAGCGGTATGGCGAGGATCACACCGGCAACCACGTTCACTACGACGCCTGCGGCAAATAGCAAATCGCGCCGTGTGGATTCGGGTGGTTTTGGTTCGTGGGATTGCCCCTCCGCCCCCGCTCCTTCGGGGCTCGGCTTCGAATGATCTGTCATTTCACTCCTTGCTCGCTGCTTGCTGATCTGTTTCCTTGTTTGCCCTTATTCGTGGGGCTTCCGGGCCCGTGACCGCTTCCTTGATTACCTGTCGTAATCTGGCCGCCCTGGCCCGTTCCGTTTTCGACCGTGTGCGCCGTCAATGCAATCGGCGGCCGCATGGAAGAGAGATATGCGACCAGGTCCGTCACGTCCTGATCGCTGAGCGCACGGCCCAGTTTCAGGTGTCGGAAATCCGGCATTCCGAAATCCGGGCGTCCGAAGAGAATTGAGGTGCGCAGGTATTGGTCGCTCGCCAAGGCCAGAACAACCGGGTCCGTTACCGAGCCGATGGGCGCGCCTTTACCATGGCACATGAAGCAATTCCGCGCGAACAGTTTCTTGCCGTTGGCGGAATCGCCCTCTGCATTCCCGGCGCTGTAGCTTGGCGCCGCCACACCCTTCAGACTTACGGGTTTAGCCCAATTTTGCTCGATTCCATCCACCAGCGCAGTAATTTGCTTCGGATAAAGCGGGCCGCCGCGGTCGCGCGCCCATGCCGGCATGGCTGTTCCCTTCCGGCCATTCTCGATCACGTTCCGAAGGGTGTCTTTCGGAATAACCGCCAGGTACAACGGATCGTTCAAGGGACGCCCTGCGCCAT
>DATIMA010000053.1:0-18917 GCA_035475915.1 Bryobacteraceae bacterium | reverse complement strand
GGGAACAAGTTTACTTTCAGTTGAGGAATGATGCCGACGATGTGAAAGCGTCCCCTGGGCGCGAGTGCCGCGATGTAGGGATTCACATCCAGGTCTGACGCGGCAACGGTGGAAAGGATGAAGTTGAAAGACCCAGCGGCTCGATTCAGTTCGTCCGCCGAGCGCGTGTTGAGAACGGAATGCGCGCCCATTTTTTTGGCTTCGTCCGCCTTCGATGCCGAGGTGGTGAAGGCCGTCACATGGCAGCCCCACTTGTTCGAGAATTGCAGCGCCAGGTGTCCAAGGCCGCCGATACCGATGATTCCGACGCGGTGGGTGGGGCGCACATCAAATTGGACCAGCGGGTTAAAGACGGTGATGCCGCCACAGAAGAGCGGCCCGGCTTTGGCGAGATCGATGCCTTCCGGAATGGGAGTGGCCCAGATCCAGTGGCAGCGGACGCGAGTGGCGTATGCGCCGTGGCGGCCGATCATGGTTTGTTCCAGGTTCGCGCACATGTTGTGGTCTCCAGTCAGGCACGGGTGGCAGTGGAGACAGCTGCCGGCATTCCAACCCAAACCGACAGTCTGCCCAACTTTGACCAGCTTGGCGTGCTCGCCCGCCGCGACGACTTTCCCAACGGCCTCATGACCGGGAACAAACGGGTACTCCGTCAGGCCAAATTCGTTGTTCAGAAAAGAATAATCGGAGTGGCAAATCCCGCAGTAGTGGACTTCGATTTCGACCTGCTCGTCTCCGAGCGGGCCGGGGTCGTAGGAAAATGGCTCTAATTTGCCGCCTGCCTTACGGGCAGCCAATGCATGAATTTCGCTCATGACCGTTCTGATGTGACGTGGATCTAAAAGGACTCTCGATATTCGCCGAAGACGCTACGCAGAGCGTCCGAAATCTCGCCTACAGTAGCGAAAACGCGGCAGCAATCGAGTATCCGCGGGATCAAGTTCTCTGTGCCCCTTGCAGCGGCATCGAGGCGCGATAGTGCGGTGTGGACTTCGTCCTTTGAGCGCGAGGCGCGGATCTGACGCACGCGTTCAATTTGCCGGCGCTCCAGGCCGGGATCGATTTGAAGGGATTGCGGCGATTCGGCCCGTTCGGTTTGAAACTTGTTTACACCAACCACAATCTGCTTTCCTTGCTCAACCGCCCGTTGGTATTGATAAGCGGAATTCTGGATTTCGCGTTGAATGTAGCCGCGCTCGATAGCGGCAAGCGTTCCGCCCGACGCATCGATACGGGCAATATAGGCGAGGGCTCCTGCCTCCAGATCGTTGGTGAGTTTTTCGATGTATTCGCTGCCCCCCAGCGGGTCGGGTACAGCGGTCACACCGCTCTCATAAGCGATCACCTGCTGGGTACGAAGCGCGACGCGCGCCGATGTTTCACTGGGTAGCGAGAGCGCTTCATCCTGTCCGTTGGTGTGAAGCGATTGTGTTCCGCCCAAGACGGCGGCCAGGGCTTGCAATGCGACGCGAACAACATTTACTTCGGGCTGCTGCGCTGTAAGAGTTGACCCGCCGGTTTGAGTGTGAAAGCGCAGCACGCAGGAGCGATCGGACTTTGCGCCGAAGCGGTCGCGCATGATGTGGGCGTAGAGACGCCGCGCTGCGCGAAATTTTGCGATCTCTTCGAGAAAGTTGTTGTGCGCGTTGAAGAAGAAGCTGAGGCGAGGAGCAAAGGAATCGACATCAAGCCCAGCCGCAATGGCTGCCTCGATATAGGCAATGGCATTGGCGAGCGTGAACGCGATCTCCTGAACCGCGGTGGATCCGGCTTCGCGGATGTGATAGCCGCTGATGGAAATGGTGTTCCACTCGGGTAGCTCCGCACCGGCCCAGGCGAACAGGTCCGTGATCATGCGCATGGCAGGCCGCGGCGGATAAATATAAGTGCCGCGGGCAATGTACTCTTTGAGAATGTCGTTCTGGACGGTCCCGGAGAGCTTCTTGCGATCTGCACCCTGGCTTTCGGCGACTAACACGTAAAGGCACAGCAGAATGGCGGCGGTCGAGTTGATGGTCATCGACGTACTGACCTCTTCGAGCCGGATGCCATCGAACAGGACCTGCACGTCGGCAAGCGAATCGATGGCGACTCCGACCCGACCGACCTCGCCCGCAGCTAGAGGATGGTCTGAATCCATGCCCATCTGGGTAGGGAGATCGAAGGCGACGGAGAGCCCGGTAATGCCTTGAGAAAGGAGAAATTTATAGCGCTGGTTGCTTTCTTCGGCGGTGCCGAAACCTGCGTACTGCCGCATGGTCCAGAGCTTGCCGCCATACATGTCCGGATAAATTCCGCGGGTGAACGGGAATTTGCCGGGCTGCTCGGATGTAGGCAAAAGGGAACCTAGCGGCGCGCGATCCGCCGGGCTCTGAGGAACGAAACGACTCCAAAATAAGACATAATGGCGCCGAGGAAAATAGAGAACACCAGGGCGACGGTGTTGTTGGGACTGGCGGTCTTGCCGTCGTAGTAGCGAAAAGCGTTACCGAAAAATAGCAGGGCAAAGAGCGCAAAAATTCCGCCGATAGCCTGGTTCCAGATGATGCGCGCGGGCCGGACCACTTCGGGTACTACGTGCTGGGCGAAGCGCTTGGCGTGATCTACTTTGAGATATTTTGCGGCTTTTGCCGTCTTCAGCGCGTCGGCCCCGACGAACTTAGCGGCCTTTACGGCTTGGGCGAATTTCACTACGATCTCAGGTTAGCATCGGAATGATGATCCTGGCATCAAAGAGGCACAGCCGCGGCTCTGTTACCTGGTGAAAACCAGCGTGCCGAAGTGTTCGGGAACGTGGTTGGGATCGCGATTCTGAACACAAGTTGGCTGCCAGCAAAGAAAGTGCCGCTGCGGGTCAAGGCCGAGGCCGTCAATCCGGTACAGGTTTATGCGCCATTTCGTGCCATTTTCCACAGGCTTGCTGCTGACCGCGGACAGAGGAATTTTCGCGGCAGCGTACCAGATCTTCTGTTCCTTGTCGATGCGAGCCTTGGTTTGCCAGCCGGAGATCCAGTTGTGGTCATAGCTTTTGTGGTCCAGATCGATGGCCAAGTCGATCCAGTCGCCAGTAGGCGCAATCTCGAACTCGCGGTAGTGGCGGATATTCGTCCAATCATCGCCGAGAAACATTTCGACAACGTCGCGATCCCACAGCCCCGGGCGCTTTTTGCTATTGTCGGCGGGCAGAAATAAATTCAGCACCGTGTAGGGGCATTGGAACAGGAGATACAGATCGGTATCGGTCCAGAAAGCGCGTATTTGGGTCCTGAGGTTCGGATACGTGATCTGGCGGCTGCAGTCTTTATCCATTGATTGAACTGCTGCGTTCTTCCACGGCGCCGCATCGGGATCTAAGCTGAGCTGCGGAGATCCGCCGGTGTAATGGATCGAAAATGTTGCGGTGGGTTGTGTGGTTACGCAGGGTTGCTGTCCGCGCACGGAAGGGGCGAGTAGCGAGATTGCGGCAAGGCAGAGAGAAAGACGCACTTTGTGATTCTATGGCGGAGCAAAGGTGAAAACATCGCTACCAGACGCGATGGCCACGTACTGCTTTCCACCGGTCGAGTAACTCATGGGCGAAGCATGCATCGATTGGCCTGTATTGAAATGCCAGAGCGACTTGCCGGTGCGGGCGTCCACGGCCTCAAAGGCTTCTGCATCATTCCCGAAAAAGACGAGCCCACCAGCGGTAGTCATGGTGCCACCCCAGGAGTTCCCAGTGCCTGTTTGGGGATATTGCCAGACGAGTTTGCCGGTCGTGGGGTTATATGCAAGCAGGATTTTTTGCGCGTGTTCGCCAGGAGCGTGTTTGACGCCGGTGGCGTAATATTCCCGGCCTTCCGAAAACTGCTGTGGTTTCACGAAGTAGAGTTGGCAGCCCTCACGAGCCAGGAAGTAGAGCAGATGGGTAGACGGATTGTAGGATGGCGAGAACCAGTTCGTCGCGCCGATCATATCGGGACAGATGAGCGTGCCGGTTTCCGACGGCTGAACACCGGTGCGGATTGGCCGCCCGGTTGCATCGATACCTTTGGCCCAATTTAGTTTCTTCACGAACGGCATTGCGGCTAAGAATTTGCCGTCGGTCCGATCGAGCACATACAGGAAACCGTTGCGGTTTGCTTCGACCAGCAACTTGCGCGGGAGGCCGTTGTAAACCGCGTCAAGAAGAACGGCTGTTTCGGTTGAGTCGTAGTCAAAAAGATCGTGCGGGGTGAACTGAAAGTGCCATTTCAGTTTGCCGGTATTGGCATCCAGCGCCAATACACAAGCGGTATAGAGATCGTCCCCCGGGCGTGGAGCGCCATCGAAATCGGGCGCAGCGTTGCTTGTTCCCCAATAGACGGTATTCAGTTCCGGATCGTAGGTGCCGGGCATCCAGGTGGTTGCGCCGCCGCGTAGATACATTTCTCCGGGCCAGCTTGAGGACCCGAATTCACCGGGATGCGGAATCGTCCAGAATCGCCAGATCTCTTTTCCAGTTTCCGCATCGAAAGCGGCGACGAATCCCCGCACGCCGTCATCGCCGCCGGACGTCCCTACCAGAACTTTGTCTTTGATTACGAGTGGCGCACCAGTCGCCCCATAATTCTTGTTCTCTTTAGGGGCATACGCCACATCCCAAATCAAATGGCCGGATCGCGCATCCAGGCAGAGGAGATGTGCATTGTCTGTCTGCATATAAACTCGCGAATGCCACAGGCCCACGCCGCGATTGTGATGTGCGGAAGCGTCGTCTACCAGGCCCTCGGTCACCGGCCGCGAATAATGCCAGATCGTCCGTCCTGTTCGGGCATCCAAAGCAAAAGCATCATTTGCCGAGGTCGTAAACATCAGGCCGCCCATGACGATGGGGGTACCTTCCAGGTGGTTTGAATTCGGCGAGTGAAACACCCATTGCGCCCGCAATCGATCTACGTTTTGGGTCGTAATCTGGGATAGCTTTGAATAGCGGCGTCCCGTGTAGTCGCCATTGTAGGATGGCCAATTGGCTCCGATTGGTTTAGCCAGAAGATCGGAGGGGCGCACATCGATGCACACTGTGAGCGAAGTATCGCCATTGATCCAGGCGGCGGGGAAGAACACGCAACCGCACAGCGCAATGAGACGATGAAGATTCCGCACCTTATGTATAGTAATGTGTCACGAAGTGTATTGCTGCTCTGCATCGCTGCGCCCTACATGTTTGCGCAGACTCCCGCGGGACAGCAGTTATTCACTTCGAGCTGTGCGGGATGCCATGGCCTGGATGGGCGCGGCGGCGAACATGCACCAAACATCGCGACGAATGGCAAAGTCCAACAGCTTCGCGATGCGGATCTGGTCCACATCGTTCACGACGGGATTCAGGCGTCGGGTATGCCGGCGTTCGGTTCAAGATTCAGCGAGGATCAGATCAGCGCGGTTGTTAGCTACGTGCGCGTTTTGCAGGGCACACGCAAAATCGAGATTGTAAATGGCGACCCAGCCAAGGGCCGCGCATTGTTTTTCGGAAGCGGCGGCTGTTCCGAGTGCCATATGATGAACGGCCAAGGTGGTTTCCTCGGTTCAGACCTGTCCGGGTACGGGAGGTCTCATTCGGCGGGTGATATTCGGGAATCGATTATTGATCCAAACAAGGATCTGGATCCGCGCCACCGAACCATCATAATTGTGACGCGCGCCGGACGGAAATACACGGGCGTGCTTCGCAATGAGGATAATTTTTCAATTCAGATGCAAGCCCGCGACGGAAGTTTCCATTTCTTCGACAAATCAGAACTGGCCCGTGTGGAACATCAGCCGCGGTCACTTATGCCACCGCAGTATGGCTCGCAGTTTAGTAAGAACGAGCTGAACGACCTGATCAGTTATCTCATGACATCGCCCGGTGCTCAAGCCGCCGGGAGAGAAGAGGACGACGAACAGTAGCAATGGCGGATATCAACAGGAAGTGGAAACTCATCGGCGTGCTGCCGCTGGTTGCGCTGTTGCTCGGCTTTCAGGATCCGGGCGGCCCGGCGCGGAAATTTGAGTTGATCGCGCACTCAGCAAAGTTTTGGGATTTGTTCGATCACGATGCGAAGCTTACCCGGATGGCGGGTGATTTCGGGTTTACGGAGGGTCCGGTTTGGGATCCGGCGGGCTTTCTTTACGTCAGCGATGAAGAGCAGAACCAAATCTACCGCGTTTATGCCGACGGCAGAAAGGAACCGGTTATCGCGCTGGGAGATCCGGATGGAAACACCTTCGATCGGCAGCAGCGGCTGCTCGATTGCGCGAGTGTCTTGCGGGCAATTATTCGTGTAGCTCCGGATGGGCGGGAATATACGACATTAGCGGATCGCTTCCAGGGGCATCGCTTCAATAGTCCCAACGACGTAGTTGTTGGGCCCGACGGCTCGATTTATTTCACCGATCCTACTCTCGATCTGCCGAAGGGGGAAAAGCAGGAGATCCCGTTCCAGGGCGTGTACCGGTTGGACAGTAAAGGGAATGTGCAGTTGCTGGTAAAGGACATGTCGCAACCAAACGGTTTGGCGTTTTCACCCGATGGCAAGACCCTCTATGTAGACGACAGCAAACAGAAGAACATTCGAGCATTCGATTTTGCGCCAAATGGAACGGTGAGCAATGAACGCGTATTTGCCGAAGAGAACGCGCCGGGCGGCGTGCCCGACGGCCTGCGAGTGGACGAAGCGGGTAACCTCTACGTGGTCGGGCCGAGAGGCATTTGGGCATGGGATGCGAAAGGCGCGCACCTGGGCACCATAGTGACCCCGGAGCAGCCCGCCAATCTGGCCTGGGGCGACAAGGATTACGGGACCTTGTACATTACGGCGGGAACGTCGGTTTATCGCATTCGAACCAAAGCGCGCGGGTTCATGCCGAATTTGCAGAATGCTCGCTAATGCTTTTTATGGGCGGGATTGAGTCCATCCCAACGGGGGTCGCCTATATTCGTATAGTCTTTCGGGAGCGTCTTCCAATCGGGGCGGCTGATGCCGTTCAGGTCGTACATAACCCTGCCGCCTTTGACGGTCATCTCGCACACGAATTTCTGGTTGCCGTCCATGCGAGCTCCGTACATGTCCGTGAAACCGAAATCGCCCTTTGCCAGGCGAAGTACGCTCACATCGGCCGGAGATCCGACCGATAAATTTCCAAGCTCTTCATGATGAATCTCTCGGGCGGGATTCCAGGTGGAGCGCGCGATCACTTCATCCGGCGTAAGCCCCATAGCAAGGAATTTGCTCATTACGTTCAGCATGTTTTTCATGCCGGAATTCATGCTTCCGATGTGCAGGTCCGTCGAAATGGAATCAGGCAGGAAGCCCTGCTTGATTGCTGGCACGGCGACTCTCCATGTGAAGCTTCCGCCGCCGTGTCCCACGTCAAAGATAACGCCGCGCTTTCTCCCTTCCCACATGCCGGGGTTCACCTTGCCATCGGGCAAAAGTTCGTTTCGCAAACCTGAATAGCAGTGGGTGTAGATGTCACCGGGGCGAAGCTTTTGAGTCAGAAGAACGCTGATGGGGCGTTGGGGCCAGTTGGTGCCGAAATCCACCATGACCGGAATATTCGCCATCGTACCGGCTTGAACTGCATGCTCAACGGGCGTCCATTCAGGCCCGGCATAGTGAGCGGTCTTGATTCCCACGATCAAACCCGGATGGCGCTTCGCCACTTCGGCGGCTACCGTTGGGTCCATGTCGGAGAGGTTGTTTTCGTACTTCGGACCACGCATGCCAGCTCCGACAATATTCAGAAAGGCCAGTACGCGGGTCTTGGACCGATCGATGATGTGCTCCTTGAAATCTTCGAAATTCCGAGCGCCCGATGATCCGGCATCGGCGACAGTTGTTACGCCCGACCGGAGCGTAAACCCGTCGGGAAAAACGCTGTTATCGCCCGCGTACGAATTCTTTTCGCCGGTGCTGGCGTATACGTGAACATGGATGTCGATCAGGCCGGGGGTGATGTAGAGGCCCTTCACATCAACCGTCTTCAGAGCCTTGGAAGGGTCGATGTTTTCCTCGACGGCCGCGATCTTTCCGTCGCGAATTGCTACGTCACGAACGGCGCTGATGTGATTCTTCGCATCTACCACGTGTCCGTGGCGCAAGAGCAAATCGTATTGAGGTTGTGCGAACACAGAGGATGTCCCGAACAGCAGCATTGTGAAATTGAGCAATAAAGCAGATACAGGCAATTTTGTTCTCATTGGATTCATCGAGCAAAAATCATGTTATCGCTACACATTGAGCGATACACTGATTCCCGATGCAAAAGAAAACGATTGGCGCTCTACTCGCGGCCGCCGCGCTGTTTCTGACACTGTCTTTCCAAAAGCCGGTTCCCGCCGTGCAGGACAGCCTCATAGAAGGCTTTCGCCTGGTTGAAGTTGCTTCCGTGGCGGATGCGATGGAACAGCTATATGGGAAGCGAGCCTACATGTCGCATGACATGCGGCCCCTTTCGCCCACCAAATTCGCCGGGCCAGCGGTTACGGTGCTGTTGAAAAAGGGAGAGAGCAAGGAAGGCGCGAAGCCGCTACAAGGAATGCTGGACGCTATAGATGAGGCAGCGCCTGGATCGGTTTACGTGATGGTGCTGGAAGACGGATTAGATTACGCGGGCTTGGGCGGTCTGATGAGCACCGCGATGAAATATCGGGGGCTTGCGGGCGCGGTGGTGGATGGCAGCATCAGGGATACACCTCAGATTACGAAGCTGCAGTTTCCGGTGTTCAGCCGCGGCGTGGTCCCCTCCACCACGGTCAATCATTACCGGTTCGCTGGCAAGGACGTTCCCGTGACCTGCGCGAGCGTGCCGGTGAGAGCGGCCGACATAGTTGTTGCGGATATGGATGGCGTGGTCGTCGTCCCGAAGGAGCATGCCGCCGAAGTGCTGAAGAAAGCGCAGCAACTCGACCAGAGCGAACACAGCATGTACCCATTCATCGAGAAATATAAGTCGATTCGAGAAGCTGTGGCGCGGTTTGGCCGGTTGTAAATGTCCGTTTACTGCTTACGCAAGATTCATTTGCCGAACAAATGACGTGAATCGAGGATCCGGTCGCATGGGATCGAACTTCGGTTCGACATTGATCCAGATGAGGGTTGGCGAACGGTCCTCGTATGCGCGGTACAGCCATCGAAAAGCTTCATTCCGGTCGCCCAACGCGGCATGCACCCAGCATATCTGGCAGGGGTCGGGTGCTGGTTTTCCGGGTTGCGCTAACTCACTGAGGAGCGCGCGCGCCTGCCGGGGCCGGCCGCTCGCTGCGTACGCGCAGGCCAATTCGGTCGTAAAATGCCTCAGTCCTTCCGACCGCCCCCTCTCCAATGCCGCGACCGCTTCATCAGAGCGGCCGAGACGTTCCAAAACCTGTGCCATGAACCACAAGGTCAGAGGGAAGTCACGTTCCATTTCGAGCGTCTTCCGGAGCACCTCAAGCGCCGCGCTAAAGCGACGGTCATAATACAAGCCAATTCCATATTCGGCGTTTAGGATGAGTGCAAGAGGATCCAGCTCCACTCCCCTCTTCAGGACTTCCACGGCCTCATGTGGCCGGTTGACAGCTTGGAGGTAATGGGAATAAAAATGCTTTGTGTCCGAGTTATTCGGGTCGAGTGAAAGGGCGCGCGCGAATTCTCTTTGCGCCGCCGTCCAGTCCCATTCGGAGAACAGCTTGTATATACCTAGCGCGGAGTGCGCCTCGGCGAGAGTTTCATCCAGAGCTAAGGCCTTGGCTGCAGCGGCGCTTGCCTTCGGCATGGTTTCCTTGGGTGGCCGGTCATACTCAACACCCAGAATCGCGGAAGCATGCGCAATTCCGGCCCAGGCCAGTGCGTAGTTGTTGTCTTGCTGGAGGGCCTGATTAAAGTAGTCGATAGCTTTTGAGAGCCCCTCGGCAGTGAACTTGTTCCAGTGATATTGACCTTTCAAATAAAGCTGGTACGCTTCGACGTTGGGCGTGCCACGTTTTCCAAGGCGCAGGTCCTGATCCCGCGTCAAGCGTAGTTGTAGAGTATCGCTGATATTCCTGGCGATGTCTTCCTCGAAACTCTGAAGCTCCCCAACGGGACGGACGACTTTGTCTCCCCAAATCTGCGTGCCATCGCCTGTATTCACCAACTCCATCTGAATGACAAGTCGATTCCGTTGGCTTGTGACTCTGCCTACCATCAAAGCAGCGACATTGAGTTGCCGGCCAATAGCAACAGGATCAAGATCCTGCTGCCTGATTCGGAATGCGGTTGCCCGCGCTGTGACTTTCAAGCTAGTCTGCGAAAGGCGATTGATGATGCTTTCCGAGATCCCTTCCGTTAAGTAGTCATTCTCGGGATTGCCGGTGGCGTTGATGAGGGGCAGCACCGCCAGGGACTTGAACTGCGGCCCTCCCTCGCGCCGGTAGATCGCAACGCCCGCGGCCGCGGCCGCCGCAGCTCCAAGCCCGGTGATCAGATACCGCCGCGAATACTGAGTCGGGCTTCGGTCCGTGACAGGTCGCGGCGTCTCGAGTGGACCTGCAATCGCCGTAGCGCCGTCGGCAAAAGAGCTCAGGGCTGAGCGCACATCAGCCGCCGATTGGAAACGCTCAGAGCGCTTTTTCGCGAGGCACCGCAGGACCAGGCCTTCCAATTCGGGAGGAACCGGCGCCCCTCCCCGCGTGAGCATCGGCGGATCCTCCTTCAGTGCCGCTGCCAGGCTCTCTACGGCCGTAAGCCGCGAAAACGGCCTCTTACCGGAGATCATTTCGTAGACAACGCACCCCAGCGAAAAAATATCGCAGCGGTGGTCCACCGCCTCTCCGCGCATTTGCTCTGGGGCCATATACCCGGGCGTACCCATTACGATGCCCGTGCCGGTCGGCAAGGGGCCCAACGTCTGCGTCCCGCTATCCGGATTCACGGTTGCGGGCACGGCGAGCTTGGCCAAGCCAAAGTCGAGGACCTTCACTTGTGATTCGGGTGTAACGATCACATTGCCAGGTTTGATATCGCGGTGCACAATACCGGCTGCATGCGCCACTTCCAGCGCACTTGCGATCTGTGTCGCGTAGCCGACCGCCTCTGCGATCGGCATCCCCTCGGGCGGTATGAGCCGGCAGAGCGGCGTGCCGGGAACGTACTCCATCACCAAAAAATCGATGCCGCCGTGGCTGGCAATGTCATATAACGCGACAATGCCGGGATGATTCAGCGCGGAAATTGCGCGAGCTTCTTGAAGAAGAGGATTGTTACGCCCGGGGTCGAAAGCTTTGTCGCGAGGAAGAACCTTAATCGCCACAATGCGGTGCAGGCGGGTATCGTGGGCTTTATATACCTCACCCATTCCTCCCACGCCCAGAGATCCTTCTATCCGATACGGTCCTAACTGCGCACCAGCGGTGAGCTGTATCAATGCCTCGACTAGCGGCCAGCGTTGCGGGTCCATGGCTGTTAGCTTTGCCCGCAATTATTAGCACGGGGCAAACACACGCGTCAACCGGCGAAAGCCTAGTGGCCGCTATTTTGAAGGGAGGCAGAAGAAGAGAACTATCGTAGACTTATTTCGTCAACACCTGCTCAATAAATGCCAGCGCGCGCGGATCGTGCGATTGGCCAAGCCAGAAGAAAGCCTGCTTCCGAACTTCCGGGCTCTTTTGATTTCTGGCAACCTCAATCAGTTTGGGAACGCCTTCGTCCTTAGGCAACTGCGAGAGCGCGAAGATGGCTTTCTTTTTAACTTCGACGTCGGGGTCGTTTTCAATCGCACCGGTAATGGTGGCGGCGGCGCGCTTGCCAGCTTTCTGCGCCAGCCAGAACAGGGCCTGGCCGCGAATGTGCGCGGAGGAGTCGCTTTTTGCGGCTTGAATCAAAGTATCCAGCGCTTCAGGCTGCTTGCTGATCGAGAGTGCGAATACGGCTTTGTCTCTGACATGCTCGCTGGGATCTACCCCCAGGAGGTTCTTGAGAATGGCGGCACCGTGCGCTCCACGGCTTGCGCCCAGCCAGAACACGGTCTTCTCGCGGATTCTCTCCGGTTCTGCCGGGCGGGTAAGATAATCGAGAACGCTGTCCGCCTCAGGACCCTCGTGTTGGGCGATGGCGAACACGGCCGCATCGGCGATGTGGTCGGACTGGTCCGCTGTGAGCTTCTGCAGAAAATCGAGGCTCGCACGGGCAGGCACGCCAGTCAGCCAAACGAAAGCGAGGCCGCCGGCATCGAGCGGGCAGGATAGGGAATAGACATGAATCTTCTCGATAGCGTTGTTCTCAACGCGGAAGAGGACGGCAACGGCATCCGATCCTTCGAGCGGAATGGGTCGAGTGGAACTCACAACGCGCTGGCCCCGCTTTTCGTTTTCGAGCCAGCAGCCCGAAGAATCGTTCCAGCAGCAGCTTTCGTTATCATTTCCGACAGACTTCACGGCGTATCCGAACCAGGTGGCCGATGATGCGCGAATTTCTGTGCTCAGGCTGCCGGAGTAAGCCCGGCTTTCAAATTTGGCATTGGAGACGTTAGGCTGCCAATTTTGACCGAAGGCAGCCGAAGCAATGAGGAATAGAGCCAGGCTTCTCATTTGAGGATCTCCATCATGTAAGCGGTGGTTTCCTTGGAATTCACTAGTGCCATCTTCTCGACGATCTTCTTCTTCATTTCGGGATCCTTTTCGCTTCGGGCAAGCGCAACCAGGGCTTTGCCGTTGTGCTGCAGGAAGAGCGAGTTCAACACGGCGTCCCGCACGTCGCGATTCGGGTCGGATTGATAGATGGAGACCAGCACATCTCCACGGCCGTTATCTCCCATGAGTCCCAACGATTTAATCGCCGCAATCCGTAGTTCCGGATTCTTATCGCTCCGCGCGATATCGACCAGCTTGGCCGAATTGCCGCCCAGAAACATCGACTGCAGGATGGCTTTCCGGTTCTCAAGCGAATTGTCCGACTGATAAAGCTGCCAGAGTTCGTCCTGACCGCCCGACATGGCCAGCTGCCGAATAGCGTCGCGGCGGAGCTCGGGATTGCGTTCCGTCTTTGCGGCGTTCAGCAGAAAATCACGCGAGCCCGACATCATGAAGCCTTGCAGAATCGCACGCTTGATGCGCTCGTCAGACGATGAGTTGTAGATAGATGCAAGTTCCTTACGCGATTCGTCACTGCCCATCATGCCCATGTAGCGGATCGCCTTCAGTTGAAGGTCGGGGTTCGATGATCCGCGTGCGATATCGCTGAGCAGCTTTCGCCCCTGAGGGGACGAATTTTGCGTGAGGATAAATAGCGCTCGTTCTTTCACCTTTGGTGGGTTATTGCCGCTCGCAAGCAGTTTTTGGAGGATCGGCAGAGCCTGGCCGGGATCGGACTGCATCAGGCTATTGATCGCGATGAGCTTGAGGTTTTCGTCCTGTTCCGATGCGGGGCTAATGGGGGCTCCGGTTTGCGCGCGAACTTCCACTTCAAGAGCCCGCGCATCATTGATCCAACGGCTGGAAGGGTAGGCGCTCCGTAGTTCAGCAATGCTCGAGAGAGCTTCGTCGCGATGGCCGGCGCGGTTTTCAGCGTACGCTTTCCAATACAGCGCCGCATCCACTTGCGATCCTTTGTGCGATGCCGCTGCAGTGAAAGCTGAAACGGCCTGGTCCCACTGCCGGGCGTCGAGCGCTCCCAAGCCCTTCTGGTAATCGGGATCGTCCCGGTTCACCTGGCGCGCCTGGACGCTCTGTGCCAGAAAAGCGGAGGAGTCCTGCGCGAGCGCTACACCTGCGATGCCGGCGATCGCCAAGGAGATAAGAGAAATAGATTTGAAGATCATAATTGCTGTCCTTTTTCCCGGGCATCAGCACCGGAAATGCGTACTTTGAATAGAAGTGCATCGTTATCTATGCGCTGCTGAATCGCCGCCAAATTGTTCGGCGGTGAAGCCGGGGAGCCGTTGGCGAAATCCAGCAGGACCCGCTCAAGCGCATCCAGCAGATCCGCGTCGGACATATCGCCCATATGGACTGCGCTCTGGCGGAGCAGGCGATTTTCGGTCAGCAGCTCACGTGCTTTTTCACGCTGTGCCGCGAGTCCGGAACTCTCCGGATTCTCGTGGACCAATTCGGTCAGAAGGACCTGCGACCGGTCGAAATGGTCGCTCATCGCCATCAGCAGCACGCGTTCGCGTGCTCTAGCCGAAATTCCGTTCTGCCGCTCTCCGGTGAATATTCCGGCGACGAATACAACCAGAACGAATGCTGCAAGCGCCGGGGCCACAATCCACCATCGGAACCACGCAAAACGCGGTTCGGCGGGAGACAAATGGGGGAGCACGCGAAGCCAAACATCGGAGCCGTACGAGCTTTTGCGCTCGGGAACGGGATAGTCGCGGACGGAATCAAGCAGATCCCGGAGGCGGCCGAACTCCGCGCGACAGTTGTCGCATTCTTCCAGGTGACGGCGGAACTCGTCGTCGGCTTCGCCGTAGTAGGCTTGCACGAACTGTTCTTGCAGAAGGTGAGTCATCGCGCAGCCACCCCCCAGGCGGGTTCCAGGGCGCGCCGGAGCTTCTGGACGGCACGAAACACGCTGTGCTTCGCGGCATTGGCCTGCACGCCGAGAGCCGAGGCAATCTCTTCGATATCGCAGCCTTCGTAATGCCGGAGGATGAAGGCCACCCGCTCCGTTTCGCTCAGGCGTTGCAAGGCGGCCTCGACTTGCCCGGTAATCTGATTGCTTTGGGTAAGGCGTTCCGGGGACGGTCCCGGCGCTGCCACCCGATCCAGCCAGTGCAGCGTGAACTGGTCGCCCGAAGCCTGTCGTTCATTACGGCGCTTGCGGGTGCGGATGAGGTCGAGCGAACAGTTGGAGCAGATGCGGTACAACCAGGTGCTGAATGCGGAACGGGCATCGAACTGATGGAGTTGTTTATAGGCGCGGAGGAAAGTTTCCTGAACCAGGTCCTCAGCGTCATGTTCATTGCCAGTCATACGAAATGCGAGACGGAAAACGGAACGGCTGTGCCGCTCGACCAATACACGAAAGGCGTATTGATTTCCTTTACGTGCCTCGTCGGCGGCCGCTGCGTCGGTCCATTCCATCCGGCTGGTCTTTAGACTGAGGATACGCGCGCCGGTTAGTTCGATTTTGTCAATTTGGATGTTGAAAACCGCGCCCTTGCGGTTGCGGTTCGGTAACCTATTGAGAACATGAGGACGCTTTCCGAGCCACGACTGCTTTGGCGAAATATTAGAGACTGGAACGCTTGAAACGCTCGACCAGGTGGTCGCAGGCACGCACAGTAAGAGCCATCATCGTTAGCGTCGGATTTTGGCAGCCGGAGGAAACGAAACAGCCGCCGTCCATGACGAAAACGTTCTCGACATCGTGTAACTGGTTGTAGGGGCCGGTCACCGAAGTCTTTGGATCATCACCCATGCGGGCTGTTCCCAGCTCATGGATCGCCATACCCGGTTGAGCCAGCTTGGACGTAATGCTGATATTCCTCGCTCCGGCCGCCTCCAGCATCTCGGCGGCGGTTGCGGCGGCATCCTCATGCATGGCCCGGGCGTTATCGTCGTGCGTCATAGAGATATGCAGAGCCGGGATGCCCCACGCATCTTTCAGATTGGGATCAATCGAGATGAAATTATCATTTCGAGCCAGGCTTTCTCCAAATGCGCCCATGCTGATACCGTAAGCACCGTCCTTGACGGCTTGTTTGAAAGCAGCGCCGTAGCCGGGAGCGGAGAAGTTGAAATCGGCTGTGGCTCCGCCCTGAAACCCATACCCGCGGATGAAATTCTTCTGCTGCGGACCTTTCGCGAGATTCCGGTAGCGAATAACGTAAATGCCGTTTGCGCGGTGCGGTCCGCTGTAGGGGCTGGGTTTCTCGTGGAAGCCGGTCAGTTCGCCCTCCGCGCCTGCGCCTGTCGAGTGATCCATCAAGCCACGGCCGAGCAGGCCGCTTGAGTTCCCCAGCCCCTGCGTGTGTTCCCGCGTCGATGAGTTGAGCAGGATGCGCGTCGATTCGAGAGCTTGCGCGCAAAGGATGACTGCTTTACCCCGAACATTTCTGGTCTGCCGAGTGATGCCATCTATGAACGTGACTCCGTTCGCCCGATTGGTGGACGGGTCCATGTCTACTGAGGCAACGACAGCATTTGTGATTAACCTGCATTTCCCGGTCTTCAGCGCATCCTTTACAGTTGTAAACGGACTGCTGAAATAGGAAAACGTGCTGCAACCACGCTCGCAAGGGCCGCAGTAATGGCAAGCCTGGCGGCCGTTATGATTCTGGGTAAGTATGGCCGTGCGGCCAATGGTAACGGTGCGGCCGAACCGTTTGGCGACCTGCTCTCGCAAATGTACTTCGCCGCAGCTCATCTTCATCGGCGGCAGAAAATGGCCGTCCGGCAGAGCGTCGTTCCGTTCGCTTGCGCCGCTGATGCCGACGTAGTCTTCGACAATGTCGTAATAGGGCGCAAGATCCTTGTAAGAGATTGGCCAGTTCTGTCCGTAGCCGTCGTGACTGGCAGCCTTGAAATCCAGATCGCTTAACCGATAGCTCTGGCGGCCCCACACCAGAGTGCGGCCACCGACGATACGCAGGCGCTGCCAGGTGAAAGGCTTATCGGGCGGCGTGCTGTACGGGTTTTTCAGATCATCTACGAACCAATCGTAGTTGTACTCCATGCACGCGTAGCATTGCCGCTGAATCGGGCGCGATTTCAGCCATTCGAGCGACATGTTCCGGTATTTCAACTGGAACGCCGGCATGTGCTCGGTAAACTCTTTTGGTGAAACGTTGCGGCCCGCTTCCAGGAGAGCTACTTTGAGTCCGGCTTCTGAAAGCCGTTTAGCAGCCCAGCCGCCGGTCGCGCCGGAGCCAACCACAACCGCATCGTAAGTTTCGCTCAGAGGATCTTGAAACATAAGTCCCAGCTAGTGTGCCTGCCCGTGCTCTTCCTGATTTTCGTGCTCGCAGCCGGCAAAGACGCCGTGAGGAAACTCGCCGTTCCATCCAATTTCTTTCAGGCCAACCGGCGAACTGTAGTAAGCTCCGACGATCCAGTTCTTCAGCTTTTGGAAGTGGCCGTATCCGGGGAAGTCTTCAGCTTGTTCTCCCCAGGTACTGGTTGAATGCGGATAAGCGATCAGGTTGAGAAATTCCATCTGCTGCTCACGCGGCAGATAGAGAAAGGCTGATTTGTAGCGTTCCCGGCATGCACCATCGATATACGCCAGCGCCTCGACGAACGCACGCTGTGTTTCCTGCTTTTCGACGGTCATCAGGAGATCGAGAAAGCGATTGACCAGAGCCTGCTTGGCGCCGGGCGTGCCGGTGCTTGGGATGATATGGTCACTCAGCACGATCAGTGTGTTGTTTTGGTGCTCGTCCATGAAGGCTGGCTTCCAATCCGCGCGTTCCAGTTCCTTGGAAGCGTTATAGCCCGGAGGGAACTCGCGGGCTTCCAGGGAAGGAAGAGCCGTTGAGACGCCTAAAGCTCCAAAGACAGTGGTGCGAAGCACATCTCGACGGTTCATGGGTGGCTTTACCTCGGCTGCGTCTATTTTACGTGCTAACAATACTAGAGCGGCACGAACCGCGCCTGGAGAGCATCTAACAACCGTGGCCGATCCTTTCAGCACCCGGAGGCACGTGAGACCTGGAAGCAGCAGAACTGTTTCCGGCAAGATCATGCGCGCGCCGGAAACAGCTCGCTTTTTAAGACGCGCGGCGCCGGCCTTCTTCCGCGAGATGTCGAAAGAATACAAGCGCGAGAGCATGCCTGCGCCGAACCATCCTCATATGTCTGTGTGGCCGGACGAGGGCGTACATGCGGCCTGGTTGGGCCATAGCACTGTGTTGCTGAAGCTGAACGGGTTCACTGTTTTGACCGACCCGGTATTCAGTCCGCGAGTGGGACTGAATCTCGGGCCGATGACGCTGGGTATTAAGCGTCTTGTGGATGTGGCTGCGCCGCTCTCGAATCTGCCAGCGATCGATTTGATCCTGCTGTCGCACGCACATATGGATCACTTCGATCTTCCAACGCTGCGACGGTTGGAGGGCCCGCAGACACGTGTAATCACGGCGACCCGCACCTCGGACTTGTTGAGGCCCCGGCGTTATGCGGAGGTTACCGAACTCGGCTGGAATGAAACTGCACAGGTCGGACCCGCGCGCGTGACTGCTTTTGAAGTGGCGCACTGGGGCGCTCGCATGCGCAGCGACGTATTCCGCGGCTACAACGGCTATCTGCTGGAAGTGGGGAGCTACCGGGTGATTTTCGGAGGCGACACGGCATACACGGATTGCTTCAAACGAGTAAGGTCCAGTGCGCGAGTCGATCTCGCGATCATGCCAATCGGCGCATACGATCCGTGGATTCGCGTTCACTGCAATCCCGAACAGGCGTTGATGATGGCGAACGACGTTGGCGCGGAGTTCATATTGCCGGTTCATCATCAGACCTTTCGATTGGGCCGCGAGCCGCAATACGAACCGATTGAGCGATTGTTAGCCGCTACGGGTTCCGCGACGGAACGGGTGTGCCTGCAGGACATCGGCCAGGAATTTCACATTCAATAATCGAGCCGCCGGCCGTTGCTATACTCGGTTTGATTCTGCGCGTGCTGGAGTGGCGGAACTGGCAGACGCACCGGACTCAAAATCCGGCGACCTTCACTGGTCATGTGGGTTCGACCCCCACCTCCAGCACCATGAAAGCCGACGGCTCTACGCACTAAATGGGGGCAAGCGGCTCCGACTGATCTCGAGAACACATTACCTTAACCCTCAATCTGTAGTTCTTTGCGTCGAGCCGTGGCGCTCCACCCGCAACAACGGGGTCGCTCACGTGCCACAGGAAGCGATGGGCCAGCTGTTGGCATTTCTTCCGGTTCTGATGTTTTTTCAGCAGCAGATAGCAGAGCCTCTGTTTGAAAGCGTAAATCGCCTCCAGAACC
>DATIMA010000052.1:0-4182 GCA_035475915.1 Bryobacteraceae bacterium | reverse complement strand
CTGATGGAGTTCAAGCCGGTTCAGACGCCGTGCTGCTCGCCGATTTTGCCGTGATCAAGCGACGGAAATAGCGCATTCCTCAAGCGACTCAGCCTTGTGAAACAGCTCAGCTTCAATAGCGGCGCAAATTGCGTGATAGCTAATCATGTGGACTTCCTGAATGCGGGCGGTCTCGGAAGCCCGCACATCCAGAACAACATCGGCATAGGCCTCCGCATCTCCTCCGCCGTTTCCGGTCATGAGAATAGTGGCCAGCCCGCGTTCCCGAGCCATCTTCAGCCCCGTGATCACATTTTCCGAATTACCGCTGGTTGATATCGCCCAGGCAATATCGCCGGGGAAACCCAGAGCCTCAATCTGCCGCGCGAACACTTCGGCATAACCGAAGTCATTGGCAATGCAAGTAACCACCGCCGCGTCGCCTGCCAGGGCAATCACCGGCAGCGGCCGCCGGTTCAACCGGAACCTGCCCACCAGTTCCCCGGCAATGTGTTGGGCATGGGAAGCAGAACCGCCGTTACCGAAAACCATCACCTTCCGGCCATATCCCAAAGCGGCTGTAATCAATTTCGCTGCGCCTCGAACAGCGAGCAAATAGTCGGTTTCACGGATGCGGGAGATTAATCGTGCGGCGCGATCGAATGATAACTGGATCTCATCGTTCATGGGTTTGCCTACAGGGGTAGTCCCAATGACGCAGCGAAATTCTCGTGTGACTGGAGGCGAACCTTAGGCCACAAATTGATCCAGCGCGCCCGTTTCAATCGCCTTTGCGGCCTTTTGAATATCAAAGGACAGTGGCCGGTCTTCGATGAGATGCGGGACGATGCCGCGCAGAATGGAGCGCGCACGTTCAATCGGCTCCGAGGAACGCAGCGGAGCGCGGTAATCCAGCCCTTCTGCTGCCGCCAGGAGTTCAATCGCTATAACCTGCTCCGCGTTCCAGACAATCTGCCTGAGTTTGAGTGCCGCGGTCATTCCCATGGAAACGTGATCCTCTTTATCGCCGGAAGTGGGCACGTTGTCGATACTCGCAGGATGCGCTAGAACTTTCGCTTCGCTCAATAGCGACACCGCGCAGACTTGAGCCAGCATGTAGCCCGACGATAATCCTGGATGAGAGCTCAGGAACGGCGGCAGTCCTTCGTTTACATCCGGATTCACGAGCCGGTCGATACGCCGCTCCCCGATGCTGATCAAATCGGTCAGAGCGATTGCTGCGTAGTCGAAGACCATTCCCAGAGGCGCGCCGTGAAAATTACCACCGCTGATGACATCGCCGCTATCCGCGAAGACCAGCGGATTATCCGTCGCGGAGCCCGTCTCGATCTCGACCACGCGGGAGGCATGATCGATGGCGTCCCGCACGGCTCCGTGCACTTGGGGCATGCAGCGCAAACTGTATGCGTCCTGCACGCGCGGATCGTTCGTCAGATGTGAGCGGCGAATTTCGCTATCTTCCAGCAAGCTTCGCAAGTGAGCTGCAGCGGCCGTTTGGCCACGATGCGGCCGGACCTCGTGAATGCGCGCGTCGAATGCGTTTGGGGTCCCACGCAGGGCCTCCAGTGTCATGGCTCCGGCAAGATCAGCCAGCGCCGCCAGCCTTCGCGCGCGATAGAGAGCCAGTCCGCCCACCGCGCCCATCGCCTGCGTTCCATTCAGGAGTGCGAGCCCTTCCTTGGCAGCCAGCCGAACAGGAGTAATCCCGGCTTCCCGCAATGCGTCGCCGCCCGGAAGCCGTTGAGCGTGATAATACGATTCGCCTTCCCCGATGATCGAGAGCGCCAGGTGCGCCAGTGGAACCAGATCACCGCTTGCGCCGACGGATCCCTTCTCTGGAATGACAGCGTAAACGCCGCGCCGTAGCATTTCGAGCAGTGCCTCGACCAGCTCAGTCCGGCAACCACTATTTCCACGCGCCAGGACGTTCGCACGCAGCAGCATCAAGGCCCGCGTCTCTTGTTCCGAAAGTGGCGGCCCAACTCCGCACGAGTGGCTGCGCACCAGATTGAGTTGAAGTTGCTCGAGTTCGGAGGCCGAGATATGTACGTCTGAAAGTTTGCCGAAACCTGTATTGACGCCGTATACTATCCGGCCTTCGCGAATGACGCGCTCAATTACCTCTCGGGAGGCCCGCATCCGCTCTTTCGCCGAGTTTGAAAGTGCTGCTTCGAGATTGCCGTTTGCGACCGCCGCCACCTGTTCGAGCGTCAGTGCCTGGCCATCAAGCTCCAACACTAGAACAGATGTCCCATCTTGTCTCGTTTTGTCCGCAAGTATTCGGCTGAAGTCTCGACGGGCGGCACAATAATGGGGGCGCGCTCGACGACCCGGACACCCGCTTTCTCGAGTGCAGCAACTTTATCCGGATTATTCGATAACAACCTTACGGCCGGTACTTCGAAATACTGAATGATGGCTGCCGGTAAAGCGTAATCCCGCAGATCGGCCTTGAAACCGAGCTTCTCATTCGCCTCCACTGTGTCGAGGCCGCCGTCCTGCAGTTCGTAGGCTCGCAGTTTGTTCAGCAAGCCAATCCCACGCCCTTCCTGATGCTCGTAAATCAGCAGGCCGCGGCCTTCCCGAACGATCTGATCGAGGGCCAGTTCCAGTTGCGAGCGGCAGTCACAGCGCAAACTGTGAAACACATCACCTGTCAGGCATTGCGAATGGATTCGCACCAGAGGCGGTCCGTGCTGGGCCGATAAATCGCCGAGCTTCAGCACCACGGCTTCTTCCGTTTCGGGCTGCCGGACCGCTTCAAAACCGTAAATGCGGAAGTGCCCGAAGCGGCTGGGAAAATCGGCTTCAGCAACCTTATTCAGCTTGAGGTCTGGCAAGACCTTTATTATAGAAGCCGAAGCCGCATTTCAATTTCGCATGCTCACGCAACAGCAGCTTGCTGCTCTTCTCATTAAGGTTGCAGTCTCCGCCTCCATCGCGAGCATCCTGATGCGCTTCGCCCGTATGCAGAAGATTCTGCTGCTGGACGAACGCACGGTTGCTGACCGTCTGCAACTTGCGTTTATTTTTTCCGTCTTGTTCGGGGCGAGCGCGGAAGTGCGCATCCTGGCAAATCAGTACGCAGCCATCGACCTTGCCATGGAAGGCGCCATCATCGCGGGCATGCTGGGCGGCTATGTGAGCGGCCTGGTCACTGGATTATGCGTTGCTCTGCCGGGCATGTTTGCCGGGAAATTCATGTCGATGCCGCTGTTTGCCGCTGCCGGAATCATCGGCGCGCTGATGCATGACCTTGCGCCGCGACGCGAGGACATCTGGTATTTCTCTCCGTTCGTGGATCTGAACCTCTACCGCCTTTTCCGCCAGGTGTTCCGGCTACACCGCCGGCCCATCCAGCGGCGCGTCCTGGAACGCGCCGCTTTTAATGTGATGTGCAACGCACTGGTCATTGTCGCTGAGCTTTTCCGTTGGGGTGTTCACCGGCTGTTCAGCAAGCATGGGACCTTCTTTCTGTTCAGCGGGGAATCACTAAATTCATGGGTTTTTGCGGCCTCGGCGGCCACGACTCTCTTTGCGGTATCGTTACCACTTCGGGTCTGGAGCAGTTATCGCGCCGAGCGCCAGCTTGAGACGCAGCGCTCCCGCCTGACGGAAGCTCGCCTGTCCGCGCTGACAAATCAGATCAACCCCCATTTTTTATTCAACACCCTGAATTCTGTCTCCACCCTGATTCGCATCGATCCGGACCGTGCCCGCAGCATGATTTACAAGCTGTCGAATATCTTGCGCCGGCTGCTCCGTAAAACCGAAAACTTCTCCCCACTTCGCGAAGAGATCTCGTTTATTGATGACTATCTGGCGATCGAGATCGTTCGTTTTGGCAACAAGCTGCGCTTCATCAAGGAGATTGATGAGAACACGCTTGACCGGCTGGTGCCCAGCATGATCCTGCAGCCAATCGTCGAGAACTCCGTCAAGCACGGCTTGGCCAATAAGGTGGAAGGTGGAATGGTCCGCCTTCGCACCTGGCTCGAAGGGACCCTTTTGAATATCCTGATCGAGGACGATGGGGCCGGTATTCCCGAATCGAAGCTGGCCACTTTGTTTGAATCGGGCATCGGCGTGAGCAATGTAAACGAGCGCCTGCGGGTATTGTTCGGACCCGGTTACCGCCTGGTGATCGACAGCACGCCGGGGCAGGGCACACGGACCTTAATC
>DATIMA010000051.1:0-6095 GCA_035475915.1 Bryobacteraceae bacterium | reverse complement strand
GCCGAAGATCGGAATATCGCCTGAGGCGACTTCAGTTTCTGAAGAAGCTTAAGAGTGCCAGTGGTCCCCAATCCGGGGACCATTCGCAAAGCAAGCCAGTGAAGAGTCTCCTCCTGCGTCAAAGCAGCGGTCGGCACGTGGAATAGGTGGTCAAAAGCCGGTTAAGCAACCGTCGTAAGCTCAAATTCGGCGGCTTTCCGGTGGCTTCCATCCAAACCCAAAGCGCGCCTGACCTCAGTCTCAATGGTTTGCCGCAGTTCCGGGCGGTCGATCAGGAGTTGCCGCGCGTTTTCGCGACCTTGGCCGATCCGCTCGCCTTTGTAGCTGAACCAGGATCCGCTCTTCTCAACGATCGCGTGCTGCACGCCGAGATCGAGCACGTCACTTTCGCGTGAGATTCCTTTGCCGTAGAGAATGTCAACTTCTACTTCGCGGAATGGCGCGGCCACCTTATTCTTAACAACCTTGATCTTGGTGCGGTTTCCCACGACGGTTTCGCCATCTTTAATGGCGGTCATCCTCCTCACGTCCAGCCGAATCGACGCATAGAACTTCAGCGCACGGCCTCCGGTGGTGGTCTCCGGATTGCCAAACATGACGCCGATTTTCTCGCGCAACTGGTTGATGAAGATCAGGCAGGTGTTCGCGCGCGAAACGGACGCCGTTAGCTTTCGCAGAGCCTGGGACATCATGCGCGCGTGCAGGCCCATGTGGCTGTCGCCCATCTCCCCTTCGATTTCCGCCTTGGGCGTCAACGCCGCCACGGAGTCAATTACGATGACATCAACCGCTTGCGAGTTCACCAGCGCCTGGGCGATCTCGAGCGCCTGCTCGCCGTAATCGGGCTGCGACACGACCAGGTTCTCGATATCCACGCCAAGCCGCGCCGCATAGGTGGGATCCAGCGCGTGTTCGGCATCAATGAAGGCCGCATTGCCGCCCGCACGCTGCGCTTCGGCCACGACGTGCAGGGCCAAGGTGGTCTTGCCGGACGATTCCGGACCAAAAATCTCAATCACGCGGCCGCGCGGCAATCCACCGGCACCCAAGGCGCAGTCGATTGCAATCGAACCTGTCGTTATGACCTCGACCGGCAGGGCGGCTTTCGATCCCAGCATCAGAACCGATCCCTTGCCGAACTGCTTGTCCATTTGCGCTAATGTCACCAGAATCTGCTTGCGGCGCTCGTCCATAGCTGCCCCTCCAGGTTGCAAACACAAAGTCGCCGGTTGCGGGCCGCCTTCTCTCATCAGGCTTCAAAGAAAAACCTGAAGAGGGCAAACCGGTGACAGGCAACGAATTTCCGGGCCGGAGTCTTCTCGCTTTTGGACATCGCGTTCCGGAAATTCGAAGCCAGTCCCCGGTTTGCAAAGAAAAACCTGATTCGCGCCAGGTCTGTTATGATTTGCGTGCTTTAGCTATGGAAATTTCGCAAGAAATATGAGAGTCTGTCCCCGAATGATTTCGATAGCGGGCTGGCGCGCGATGCTGCTGTGCCTGGCCATGGCCATTCCGGCCGTGTCCGGGCCGACAACTCCGCCGAAGCAGGACCGGGCGTGGAAACGCTATCGGAATCAGCAGTTCGGATATTGCCTGAGCTATCCCCGGCGCTGGGTTCGCGGCGAGGCCTTCGACGGGGCCGGCTTCTACGTTGAGACGGGTGTAAAGAAGTACTCCCGGCCGCTCGGCGAAATTGACGTGGGGATCGTGTCGCCCTCTAATGACGTGCCGCATACTGCCAGCGTCAGCCTGGTGGAAAACCTTCAAATTCACCTGGATGGGCTGAAGACCTTCGAACGCGCTGAACGTATGGAGGTGCTTGAGAAGCGCAGTACGGAATTCCTCGGCAGCCCTGCTCTGTTCACCAAAGACCGCTACTACGATCCGCAAGACAGCGGCACCTGGATCGATGAGGTGATTTTTGTTCAGCGCAAGAATGACCTTTTCCGGTTCGAGCTGGAATGCCGCGCCGATCAGCTCGCGCGGTTTGAATCTGTTTTCAATCGCGTGCTCAATTCGTTTCAATTCGAGTGCGGGGCGGCGCGATAAGAGCGCCGGCAGCGAGCGGCTGGCCGGCAATACCCGACGAATAACGGGGCAGCAAGAGCATGAGGACGGCGGCAACCAGCGTGGAAAAGGCGAGTTCAACCAATAGCACCCGATAGGACCCGGTTAGATCAAAAGCTTTTCCCATCACGACGGGACCGATTGCGGCCGCGATGGCGTAAGCGGTCCAGGTAAACCCGTAAAGTGTCGAGAACGACCGCAGGCCGAAATATTTCGAGAGCAAATAGGGCGTGATATCGGCTTCGCCTCCCATTCCGATTCCGATGCAGGCAGCACCGAGAATTCCCGCAGGCAAGGATCGGGCGGTGGACAACAGCAAAGTGCCAAAGGCCGCGACGGCCAGGATGCAGCATGCGACCCGCGGAGCAAAGCAGCGATCGAGCAGCCATCCTGTGAAGATCCGGCCGCCGAGAGTCGCCGCGCCAAGCGACGAGACGGCGAGCGCGGCTTCCCTGGGCGAGATGCCACGATCGGTAAGCAGGGCTGCGAGATGCGTTATAGCGCCGTTCTGACTGATGGAACACAGGAAGAGGACGGACACAATGATCCAGAACGTTCTGGACCGTAGGCCTTCCGCAGTAGAGGCGCCCTCGGCGGAAAGGCGCGCCGACCGCGAATGAGTTGAGCGCTCGCGCGCTCTGGAACCGAGAGGCAAACCGACGATCAGAACGCCGAGGCCGAGGAAAACAAATGCTCTCCGCCAGCCGACATAATCGATCAGAGATTGCGCAAGCAGCGGAAGAACCATTGCGCCAAAAGCGCCGCCCGCAAGCAACACTGCGAAGGCAGCGCCACGCCGCTGGTCAAACCAGGTGGAAAGCACGCGGGTGAATGCCAGGTGCGCGGTTCCATTTCCCACGATGCCGAGCAGGATGAATATTGCGTACAGATGCCAGAGATGGGATGTCAGCAACGAAAGAGAGGCGAAGCCGCAGCCAAAGATAGCGATACAGGGCAGAATGATACGCCTGGCCGGGAAGCGATCGAGCAAATTACCGAGCGGCGGGGAAGATACCGCTACTGCGAGCGCGGCGAACCCGAAAGCTGCCGAGATGGCCTCCCGCGACCAATGAAATTCGGCTGCAACCGGCTTAAGAAATACGCCGAAGGTGTAAACAAGCAGCGACGCGAAGCTGACAAATACGCAAGCAGAGGAAGCAAAAACTACTCGCCAGCCGGAATAACGGATGCTGGTCTCAGGGGTGGTAAGGCCGGCGGATTGTGTCAGCACGTTGCCTCAATAGTTTAGGACGAACGCCCGAATCTATCGTCGGACCTGGGGTGGAATTTGGTGCGCAACCCGAGGTGGACGCGATTTGGAAGTAACCCTCTCTGAAAAGTGATACTCATTAAGGTGGCGGCACTCTCCCGCTCCTTTGGACGCACATGATGACGAAGGCAATGGATCTGCTTCCTAACCTGGGGAACCTGATTTGCGGGATCGCGTTGCTTTTCAGCTTTCTACTTGTGACTCTGGAGTGGATGCAGCGGCGACGAGATGTCGAACGCGAACGGCGGGTATTGGATGGGATCGAGCGCGAGTACCGGCTTTACCGGCACTTCGGCCGGCTTTAATTTACATCACGATCGTCCCTGTACGCCCCGTATCGTAGCCTGCCATTGTTCGCAATCTCTGGCGCAGGCTCGATCGATTCAGCAAATCGAGCAGTGCAACTCCGGCCGACGCCTCACAGACCGCTTTCGTCATGATCAGATCAAACCGCTCTGCAGCCACAGGCGCGAACTCCAATCCGAAACAGCGCGCTGCGGACCTTGTTGCCAAGCAGCAGTCGGCTGATCCTGACGCGACTTCATAGGCAGCGGGAAGGTGTCCGCCCGCAATTCGGTCATACCCCGTCACGGACCTGGCCTGGATGCCGGCCTTTCTCAACCCGGAGTCCAGCAGGGAACGGCTCCCCGAACCCTTCTCGCGATTGACGATGCTGAGATTTTTGCCGCCAAGATCCTTGATCGACCGGATTCCTTTGGGGTTACCCTGCCTGATCGCCAGCCCTTCTTCCCATTCGGCGAACGTCACAACCTTCACGCCGCCCCTTGGAAATGCGCGCTTCACAGCCGGAACGTTGTATTCGCTGCTCGCATTTTCACGAAGGTGGGAGCCCGCCACGTGAATCCGGCCTTGCTTCAGCCATTCCAACGCCCGACGGCTGGAACATGGAATGGTTACAACGCGGAAGCCGGCCGGTCCCAGAAGCTGTTCGATAAACGAGAGAGCCGGATCGCATCCTGCAATCAGCAATGTTTTCCCACCCTCAGGCAAGGGCATGAGCGAGTTCACACGCACGCTGAGGCCGGCTATTACCTCGATTACGCCATCCGCGGCAGGCAGATAGCTCGAAACGGGGGAAACCGGGAGCGCGAAAATGCGTTCCCCCACGGGATAAAGCCGAACCGGTTGGCCTGGAACCAGCGTTGAATCCGAACTTGTCAACAGCTCGGCCCCAATATCGATTGCTTCCGCCAGGGGAAAAATCTCTTCGACGGAAGCGCCCAATGCGCGGCCAAGCCGCAGGGCAACGGCCGTATTGGGGATGAATGTTCCATCTTCGATGGCGTAAATGGTTTGACGACTGACTCCCACACGTCTCGCCAGTTCAGAAGCCGGCAACTTTTTCTGCTCTCTGATTTCCTTCAGCCTTGAATGAATGTCCGGCATGCATGTAAATTATACTGGACATTGTGTCATGCAACTTTTACGCTGCATTGCTCTAATCTGCACGATTGCCGCCGGTGCCCGCGCTCAAAATACCGCCTCTATATCGGGCAATGTGCGCGATCCGTCCGGCGCAGCAGTCGACGGGGCGCAGATGACGCTGACCAGTGTTGAATCAGGCGCTACTCGCAAGGCGGCAACAAACAGGTCCGGCTTCTACACATTTCTGCAACTACCCGCGGACGCTTACGAAATCCAAGCCGAGAAGACCGGTTTCAAAATCGCGGCCCAGCGTGGGATCGTACTCGCGGTGGGCCAAGATGCAGCAATCAACCTGAACCTGCAGCTCGGCCGGATATCGGAAGAGGTTGTAGTGAATGAAGCGGCGACGCCGGTTGGTACCGAAGTGGCCCAGACGTCAGGCGTGGTGACGGGTACACAGATAAGAGATCTTCCACTCAACGGCCGCAGCTACGATCAGCTACTCACATTGAATCCGGGGATTGTGAGTTTCACGACCCAGAAGAACAACGCCACTCCCGGCATTTCGAATTCCGCGGTGGCAAACATGTTCGCGGCTGAAGGGAGGCGGCCCCAGGAAAATCTCTTCCTTGTCGACGGAATCGAGTATACGGGTGCAGCCGAGATCAACATGACACCCGGAGGAACCAGCGGCGAGCTGCTTGGAGTGGACGCCATACGTGAATTCAACGTGCTTACCGGGACATATGGAGCGGAATATGGCAAGCGGCCCGGCGCGCAAGTGCTGGTCGTCAGCCGGTCGGGCACGAATGAGTTTCATGGGTCGGCTTACGAATTTCTTCGAAACAGCTCCTTCGATGCGCGGAATTTTTTTGATCGGGGGGCTGTGCCCGGGTTTCAGCGTAACCAGTTCGGCGGGTCTGCTGGGGGAGCACTCAGCGCGAACCGAACTTTTCTATTCGGCGATTACGAGGGCCTGCGGCAGAATCTCCGCTTGAGCAACGTTACGCTTGTGCCGGACGATAATGCTCGTTTGGGGATTCTTCCGGACGGTCGTCATGTCGCGGTCGATCCGGTAGCGGCGCGACTACTCGCGCTGTGGCCGGTCCAGAGCCCGAACTCGCCGTTCGATAGCGGCGGGATTGCCGAAGCGTTCAGCTCGCCGAAGCAGACGATCCGAGAAGATTTCGGAACCGCGCGCCTCGATCAGATTCTTTCCGAGCGCGACACTCTAGCTGGAAACTACACGGTTGACGACAGCGCCGACAGCACGCCCACCGCGAATCCGCTCGCGCTTGATATCGAGAGCCTAAGAGAACAAGTGGCAAGCCTGCGCGAGACACACATATTCTCGGCCGATCTGGTCAACACC
>DATIMA010000050.1:0-5339 GCA_035475915.1 Bryobacteraceae bacterium | reverse complement strand
GGCTACTATCCACACGGCAGTAAGAAGTTCAGCGATCTAACCCATTATGTCCGGACGGGCGATTTCATTCGCGCCTTAATTGCCGAATCGCAGACATTGAATGAATACGCGTTTGCGCTTGGCGCGCTCTCGCATTACGTCGCAGATCTGGACGGGCATCGTTACGCCACGAACGTGGGCGAACCCATGCTGTATCCCAAACTCCAGCGTAAGTACGGCGAGGTGATTACTTATGAGGATGATCCGCTGGCGCACTTAATGACCGAATTCGGCTTCGATGTTCTGGAGGTCGCGGAAGGTAATTTTGCGCCCCAGGCGTACCATGACTTCATCGGTTTCGATGTAGCCAAGGACGTACTGCAGCGCGCATTCCGCGACACGTACGGACTCGATCTGAAAGACGTCTTTGGTGACGATTTCGATCGCGCCATCGGCTCCTATCGGCGCGATGTTAGCAAAACCATTCCCACTGCTACTCGCGTCGCCTGGGCTCAGAAGAAGAATGAGATTCAAAAGACCGAGCCCGGTATAACGAAGCACAGGTTCATTTATGCTATGCGGCGATCCAGTTATGAACGCAACTGGGGCAAAGATTACGACCGGCCGACGCCGATGGATCGCTTCCTCGCATTCCTGGTGAAACTGCTGCCGCCAATTGGGCCTTTAAAAGCGCTGCGCTTCAAAATGCCGACACCGCCGGTTGAAAAGTTGTTCATGGCGAGCTTCAACCGCGCGACGACGCAATACCGGCAGAAACTGCTGGAAGCCGAGCACAACACGTTATCGTTGCCCGACGCAAACTATGATGTGGGGACCTTCACGCCTGCGGGCGTTTACTGGCTTGGCGACGATGTGCGCGCATACTGGCTGGACAAGCTCGCTGTGAAAAAATTCAGCAGCACCACACCCGAGATCCGCACGAGCTTGTTGAATTACTACAGCGACCTCAATGCGCCGATCAATACCCACAACAAGCCCAAGCAATGGGACCGGCTGGTTTCCGAATTGAATGCGTTAAAGGCGCTTCAACCGGCGGCTGCTGAGGCGGGGTTGCCAACCAGATAAACGGATGATAAAGAATTGAGGAGTAAGTAAAGCCCCACAAGGGGGTGCGGGCGCTTGGGGGTTTCGGGTATTGGGGTAAAGCGCCCGCGTCTTACGGGGATGTAACTAAAGAACGATGCAGGACCCCTGACGGTTACAAGGCGGGGCGTTTTGTTGGATAGTGATTTTATTTAGTCGAACAGGCCTTCAAATAGCGGTGAACTCAGATACCGTTCGCCGGCATCGGGCAAAATCACCACAATCGTTTTGCCGGACATCTGCGGTTCACGCGCGACGCGAGCAGCCGCCGCGACTGCTGCGCCGCAGGAGATGCCCGAAAGTATTCCCTCTTCCCGAGCCAGGCGCTGCGCCATCTCGATGGACTCTTCGCTGCTGACCGGCACGACGCGATCAACGATTGAAAGATCGAGATTCTTGGGAATAAATCCTGCGCCAAGCCCCTGAATCGAGTGAGGACCGGGGGTCAATTCTTCATGGCGAAGCGCCTGGGCGATCACAGGACTCGTGCTGGGCTCAACCGCAATCGAGATGAGCGGATGTTTTTTCTGCTGCTTTATGTATTGCGATACGCCTGTGATGGTTCCGCCGGTGCCGACGCCGGAGACCAGCACATCCACGGTCCCCTCGGTATCTTCCCAGATCTCCGGGCCTGTCGTTTGAAAGTGAATCCGCGGATTGGCGGGGTTATTGAACTGCTGCGGCAGGAAGAACCGGTCGGGGTCGGAGGCCAAAATCTCTTCCGCTTTGGCGATGGCGATCTTCATGCCTTTCGAGCCGTCTGTTAGCACCAGATTCGCTCCCAGCACCTTGAGAACTTTGCGTCTTTCCAAAGACATGGTGTCCGGCATAATCAGCGTAACCGGATAGCCGCGGGCAGCGCCGACGAACGCGAGAGCAATGCCGGTATTCCCGCTGGTCGGCTCAACAATCGCTTTTCCGGGCTTGAGCAGGCCACGCTCCTCGGCGTCCCAGACCATGGAAGCACCAATCCGGCATTTCACCGAGAAGGCGGGGTTGCGGCCTTCGATCTTAGCCAGAACCGTAGCCTTCGCGTCTTCGACCACACGGTTCAACTTGACCAGCGGCGTCCGTCCAATGCTGAACGAATTGTCTTGATAGACCAAAGCGATTCCTTTCAGATCTCCCAATTGGGAACGTACTGTGTATGCTTGCGCTGCCAATCACGGGCCAGCTCGGCAAAGCTGGTGCGATCGAGAACGTCGGAAACCGCCGCGTCGACGCGCTGCCAGATGGCGGCAAACGGGTCGTCCGCACTTTGACGGGAGCCGCCCTTCAGGTTTTCAACCGCGCGCAATACTTCGCCAATGGTTATAGAATCAGGCGCCCTTGCGAGCAGATAGCCGCCTTCAGCGCCGCGCCGTGAATCGACGAATCCATTCTGTTTGAGGCCGGACAGGATCAGTTCCAGGAATTTTTGGGGGATCTTTTGCCGCTTCGCGATATCGGCTATCTTTACGGGCGCTATGGAAGATCCGCGGGTTGCCGACAGATACTGAGAAGCGAGGTCAAACACCGCTTTCAGGGCGTACTCGCTCTTCACCGAGATATTCATCCGTTTTCCGAGGTTGGGCGCGGAATGGCAAGCATCTGCAAGAGTATTTTCGTGGCCCTGCTAATGATTCTAATCTGGATGCCGATCTAAATTATTGATACAGAGTGAGAGCGCGCCGTTTTGCGGCTCTAAAAGCAACCTCTTGTGGCATTAACATGGGGATTGCGGAGATCCACTTCCCAGGGAGCAAAATTGTCCAGACAACTATTTGGAACGGACGGCATTCGCGGGGTAGCCGGTGAGCCCCCGTTGGACCGCCGGACGGCTTATGCCTTAGGGGTCGCGCTTGGTTCGTGGGCGCGTTCGTTTGCGAACGCGAGCGATGGCAGCGCTGAAGTTTTGATCGGGATGGATACTCGCGAGAGCGGCCAATGGCTGGCCGAACAGGTAGCTGGAGGGCTTGCGCGCAGCGGAACATCGGCTCGCTTTGCCGGAGTAATCACCACGCCGGGCGTAGCGTACTTGACCCGCACCGGACCGTTCGCCGCCGGAGTGATGATCTCGGCATCACACAATCCGTACCATGACAACGGTCTAAAAGTAATTAGCCATTCCGGTTATAAGCTGGCTGACGCCGTTGAACTGGAATTGGAGCGCCTGATGCGCGAATGGCTCGAAAAAGGTGAAGATGCGTCTCCGAAAGAGTTGAAGGCCGATCCTGCCCTGGACAACGTCTACACGGATTATCTGGCAGGGACCGTATCGGGGAAGCTTCCGTTTCGACTGGTGATTGACTGTGCGAACGGATCGGCCACGCAGGTTGCGCCGAATCTTTTTGAACGGCTGGGCGCACAAGTTGAGTGGATGGCTGTCGCGCCGGATGGTAAGAACATCAATTTGAACTGCGGGTCGCTTCACTTAGAGGCTCTCCAGAAGCGCGTAACTGAAACTGGCGCTGACCTTGGGATCGCCTTCGATGGCGATGCCGATCGAGCGCTCTTCATCGCCGGTTCGGGCAAGGTGGTGGATGGAGATGCAGTGCTCTTCCTGGCCGGTTCCGCTTTGAATCGCGCCGGGAAACTACCCGGAAGTTTGATTGTCGCAACGGTGATGTCGAACCTGGGATTGGAAAAGGCGCTGGGAAGCAGGGGAATCAGCATGCTGCGAACGCCCGTTGGCGATAAGTATGTGCTGGAGGAGATGCTCCGGCGGGGGGCGGTTCTGGGCGGCGAGCAATCGGGGCACGTTATTTTCTCCGAATTCGCAACCACCGGGGATGGCCTTTTGACCGCGCTGCGCGTGCTCGAGATTGTTCGCGATTCGGGCCGGAGTTTGGACGCTCTCACGGACGAGATCAAGACCCTTCCACAGAAGTTGGTCAACGTGCGGGTGAAGAACAAGCGGCCGCTGGCGGAGCTGGATTCGGTGCAGGCGGAAATACAGGCCGCCGAAAACGCCTTTAACGGCACCGGCCGCGTGTTGGTTCGCTTTTCCGGAACGGAGCCGCTGGCGCGAGTGATGATTGAAGCCGCATCGGACGACGAAGTGGAGAAGTGGACCGGCCGCATCGCCGACGCTATCCGGGCGGAGTTGGGCGCGGCAGGATAAGAGCTTCGCAAGGAAATATTCACGCGCAGCACGGCGCGCCCGATCGGTGCTACCATATCGGGCTATATGAGGCATCGGAGTTTGGCGGCGCTCGTATGGACGGCCACCGCGATCCCTGCTTACAGCGCCACCCTTCTCTTACAGGTCTGCGATGTGCGCGACCAGCCGATGAGCGGAGTGGTGCTCACCGCAAAGAGCAGCGGATCCACCAGCCCTCCGACCGATGTAGCCGGCAAAACTCAAATCATGCTGCTCCCGAATCTGCTTCCTGGCGAACCCGTTAGCCTGGTTCTGGTCCGAGCCCCTCGCGCAGGCTTGCAAATCTATTCGCCGTGGGAAGGATCTGCCACCATTCCCAATCCGAACTACGCGCTGGCGGTGGTGCTTGGATCTCGCGGCGATCGTGCCGCGCTGGAAAATCGTAGAGTCACGGATTCGCTTGCAGAAGCGGTTCTGAAAAAGCAGGAGAACCATCTGCCTGCGGGCGCTTTTGGGCGCGCAATGCCTAGCAAGCGCAAAGGTCTGAACGCCCTATCGGATGTCTCGATGGATGCCGGTCTGGATCCCTTGCAGGTTGACGACGCCATTCGGAAGTGGGCAGATAATCCCGTCCCTAAAGGCGAATCGGGAGCATTCACGCGATATGTGAAAGTTATGCCCTCACACGAATCACTGGTGCGCTATTCGGACAGGGTGGACGCAAAACAAAAGTAAGAATCAGGCGGTTGCTCTGAGTTAGTAACTGGATGGGTCTCATGTGGAAAGAGATAGCGGACGTGAAGACGGCATGGACGCTGGCGGCATTTGCGATCGCCGTGATTGTGACGGTTTACGCTAAATTCGCCACGAAACCCGGGGGCGAGATGAGAAGGGCGCTCGCGATCGTCGTCGCGGCGATCTGCGTCGTTGCCTTTGTGCCGATGATAACCAGCGCGGTTCACGATCGCGATGCGAGCCGGGCACTGACGACATATCGCGTGCGCGTGCTGGTCCTGGACCCGGACGGCGCACCTTCCTCGGGTGCGGCGATTAAGACGACGACTTTGAACGAGACTAAGACGAATCCCGACGGGAGCGCGGAGCTGGCCATTCCGAGGGGCAGCCTGGAAGAGGACAATAAGATCTCAATTTTCGCGGACCAAGGCTACCTGCA
>DATIMA010000049.1:0-3059 GCA_035475915.1 Bryobacteraceae bacterium | reverse complement strand
CCGCAATTGTAGAAATATGCAACGGGATTCTGAGCCTCTAACGTCGAACAGCACTCTTTGCCCTCCTCCGAGCCAGTCTCCGCAAATACATGAAACGGGTGCGCCCTTCATTACCGACTCTGCTTTGAAAAGCTTGAACGGCCAATCCGCGGATGGTTGTATTCTTTGCGCGTTCGATGCCTGGGATAGCGAGGAGTGGGATTGAATGACCAAAACCAAGAACGAACCCGACGTGGCGCGATACGCCGATATGTTCTCGGCGATGGGGACGGAACCCCGGCTGCGCATCATGCGGCTGCTGCTTTCAGCACACCCGACCGGTATGGTTGCCGGAGATGTTGGTGCGGAGTTGGATATCCCAGCGTCCACGCTCTCACACCACCTGGAAAAGCTCCGGAACGAAGATCTTGTAAAGGTGCGCCGCGAGAGCACATTTCTTTGGTATTCAGCCAATGCCGATGTTCTGCAGGAACTGCTCGGCTTCTTGTATGCAGAATGCTGTACCCGTAACAAAGCAGTCGAGCCTCAGGCAATTGTGCAGGTATGCAGATAAGGAAATTATGAAGGGAGCCAAGCGATGGAAGTGAAAGAAATTGTGAAAGAGAAATACGGCGAGGCCGCGCGGCGCGTCAGTGGCGGAGGCAGCAATGGCTGTTGCGGCGCCAGTTCGGCGCTCGATGGGTGTTGCGACCCGATTACCTCGAATCTATATGACGAATCGCAGGCTGGCCAAATTCCGGAAGCGGCGTTAAGAGCGTCGCTTGGCTGCGGCAATCCCACGGCGCTGGCGGCACTTCATCCTGGCGAAACGGTCCTGGATCTTGGCTCTGGCGGCGGCATTGACGTGCTTCTTTCGGCGCGCCGCATTGGCCCTGCCGGTAAAGCGTATGGGCTTGACATGACAGATGAGATGCTCGCGCTTGCACGCGAAAATCAGCGCAAAGCTGGTATCGAGAATGTTGAATTCCTCAAGGGCGAGATTGAACATATTCCGCTGCCCGATAACAGTGTTGACGTAATCATTTCAAATTGCGTGATCAATCTGTCTGGAAACAAGGACAAGGTACTGCGTGAGGCGTTCCGGGTACTCAAGCCGGGCGGCCGGTTCGCAGTTTCGGACGTAGTGACCCGGGGAAATGTGCCAAACGAGGTACGGAGAAGCATGCTACTTTGGGTCGGCTGCATCGCCGGAGCATTAGAGGAAAGCGAGTTCCGCGCGAAGCTAATTGCGGCAGGATTTTCCGCCGTTGAGATTGAGCCTACCCGCGTTTATGACATAGAAGACGCAAGAGCCTTCCTGTCTGGCGAAGGCATCGACGTGGACGCTATTGCACCCCAAGTGGAAGGCAAATTTCTGAGCGCCTTTATTCGTGCTACCAAACCAAACGGCTGCTGCGCTCCGGGGTGCTGTTCGTGAATCAAGCGTAAAGGATTTCATTCAATGGGCGGACAAGTTCATCGGACATCAGAAGTCCTAATGAGATGAGGTCGACATTTCTTCCCATCGCGGCAAGCGCGTGTGCGCTGTGGCTGGCGGGTAACTCCGGCGCGGCGACGGTCTCGGCTTTGTTCGCGCGCGGCTATAACGTGATTCCTGCGCCGCAGCGTGTAGCTCTCGGGCCTGAAGACTTCACGTTCGGCACGGCGTGGAAGATCGAGGCAGATGCGTCGGCAAGCACGGCCGTCGAGGTGCTGCGTGACGGATTGAGAGAGCGATTTGGGCTCATGCTGAGCGGCGAAGGACCAGGAGTGATCCGCATCAAAGTGAAGCCTGGTTCGGTGGAGGTGGGGAAGGCGCTCGACCGCAACAGAGATGCTCTGGCAAAGGAAGCCTATCGCCTGGTGCTGGACCGCACCGGAATCGCAATCGAAGCGAATAGCGCGGCCGGCGCTTTGTACGGCGTGGAAACGTTACTTCAGCTTCTTCGCCCGGACGGTCCCCGGCTCCGCCTGCCGCGAGGACAGATCGACGATTGGCCTGATCTTGAAATCCGCGACATTTACTGGGATGACGCGCACCATCTGGAGCACATGGACGAATTGAAACGCGTGATCCGGCAAGCCGCGTTCTACAAAATAAATGGCTTCGCGATCAAGCTGGAAGGGCACTTCCAATACAAGAGTGCGCCGGCGCTGGTGGAACCTTACGCGCTCAGCCCGGAGCAGTTTCAGGAGCTAACCGATTACGGCCTTCGCTACGGCGTACAGGTGATTCCCTACCTGGATGCTCCCGCGCACGTCGCATTCATCTTGAAGCACCCGGAATATTCGCATTTGCGCGAGTATCCGGACAGCAATTACGAATTCTGCTCGACGAATCAGGGTACTTACAAGCTGCTGGATGGAATGATCAACGACTTACTTGACGCTAATAGAGGAGGTAAGTATTTTTATCTGTCGACCGATGAGCCGTATTACATCGGCTTAGCCGATAGTTCGCAATGTCGGGAAGCGCTGCGTGCAAAGGAGCTTGGGTCCGTCGGGAAGTTATTTGCCGAATTTGCCGCGAAGATGGGAGGCAATCTTCACGACAGAGGCCGTACGGTCATCTTCTGGGGCGAATATCCAATGAAACCGGATGATCTGCCCTCTTTGCCGAACTTCTTGGTGAATGGAGAGGTCTACGGACCGGAGTACGACGCGATTTATCGAAAGCAGGGAATCCGGCAGATGGTCTACACATCATCGGAAGGCGAAGAGCGTTTGTTTCCGGATTATTTCGTGGAGCCAGCACCACAACGGCTGCACGGGGCCTATGCCGGCCGTCCCCGCGTGCAGGAAGCGTTCGAGAAAATTGCGTTTGATTCTTCGCGAAGAAATGCCGACTTGATCGGGAGCGTAAATGCGGGCTGGGGCGATATGGGCCTGCGTCCGGAAACGTTCTGGCTGGGATACATCGCGGCAAGCGCCGCGGCGTGGCACCCGGGCGCGCCTGATCCGCGCGAAACGATGGCCAGCTTTTATCCTCTGTTTTACGGGCCGGACGTCGTCGACATGGATCACGTCTATCAACTGATGAGTGGTCAGGCACAGTTCTGGGCTGACAGTTGGGATCGAAC
>DATIMA010000048.1:0-5829 GCA_035475915.1 Bryobacteraceae bacterium | reverse complement strand
TCAATATCTACCAGAGCGCATCGTACACCTACGGCTCCGATATTGTCTACCGTTTTGTCGTTCCGAACGGCAACTATAAAGTCCGATATCTGCTGGGGCACCCGTATAACGGCGCTGCCTGGTCCGGATGCAAATTCGGCGCCACCCTTCATGCACCGCTGATGGTGGATGTGCAAGGACTGACTGTCGCGCATAACTATGATTTCGGTAAGTCAATCAATTATGCTTGCGCTACGCCAGTAGATCTTTACGTCCCGGCTCAAGTTACTGACAATAGGTTGACAGCGGCGATGCGGATCATCGTTCCCGACGGCCAGCAGGGCACCTCGGCGCCCGAGATCGGCGGAATCGAAATCATTCCGGACACAACCGCTCCATTTCTGGCAATCGACACCCAGCAGCAGACCGGCGTGGGTGTAGCGCAGACGCTTCAACTGTATGCGGTGGGATGGTATATGAGCAATGTGGTTACCTGGACCGTTTCCGGCCCGGGGAGCATAAGTTCAACCGGGCTTTATACAGCGCCGGCTAGCGTGTCATCGCCTCAAACCGTCACGATCACGGCGACCAGTACCGTAGATTCCAGCATCACGGCAACGGCGACACTCTCGGTGCAGTGATATTGATGGCCGGTACCGCATTGCATTGGGCATGCTGGAAGGGCTATACCGATTTGGTCAAGCTGGTTCTGGATCACGGCGCCGGCTTGACAGTCGAGGATGAGGAATTTCATGGGACGCCTCCGGGTTGGTTCGCACATGGATTGCAGAATTGCGGCGAACGCGGAGGCGATTATCCTCGAGTGGCGCGGCTATTACTCGCTGCGGGGGCGAAAATACCGGAATGCGATGTGCCCACCGGCGACATCGAAGTAGATGCCGTCCTGCGCGAATACGGGTTGATTCAATAGCTTGATCGCGAAGCTTTGGGCCGATAAGAATTCGCACCTCAATCGTCCAGCACCGCCTCCAGTCTCTCCTGGGGCTCCGGCCGCAAATCCTTGTGTCGCATCAATGTTCGGGCACAGGTGTTCCAGCGCAAAATAGCATCGTCGTTACCGGGCGGGCGGAATGCCTCCGCTCTTTCGTACCAACCCATCGCATCGGCGAAATCCGCGTACGCCCTCGACCGGCCGCTGGGGAGCCGTTGCTGCATCCGGGCCCTTGCCGATCGTTCACAGATGATACCGGCATAATAAGCCTGTTCGTAATCACCTTTTATCCTCGCCAGCACTTCGCGTGCGCGCGTCGGTGTAGCTTCCGTTCCGAACTGGTCGGTTAGCGAGAGCAGCAGCATCACTAGCGCCTTCTGATTTCCGGGTTCGATACGCAGAATGTCCAGGCAAATGCTTTCCGCCTGAGATGGCTCTTCCAGCAAGCGGTATCGTTCCGCTTTCGACAGAGCCTCGGGAATCGCATCTGCCGAAAGTGATTTTAATTCGAACTCCATCCTGTGCTCCTTTCACGTTTTGAAAATCCGAAACAGCTTTCGTAAAGGATCGTAATGCTCGTCCACCACTCGCTCTTTGAGGGGAATAATGGCGTTATCGGTGATCCGGATTCCTTCGGGGCAGACCTTCGTGCAGCACTTAGTAACATTACAAAGCCCGATGCCATGCTGGTGCCGGAGATCGCCACTACGGTTCGCACTGTCCAGCGGATGCATCTCCAGCGCAGCGGTATAGACCAGAAAACGCGGCCCCACAAACTGCGTATGAAGCTTGTGCTCCCGCAGCACGTGGCACACATCCTGGCACAGATAACATTCGATACACTTACGAAATTCCTGCACCCGGTCCACATCAGCCTGCGCCATGCGCCAGCTTCCGTCGGAATCCGGCCGGCGTGGATCGAACTTCCGAATCGTATGCTTTACCCGATAATTCCAGGAAACATCGGTCACCAGATCCTTTATCGAAGGGAACGCCTTCATCGGTTCAACCATGACCGGCCGCTCAAGCGGAAGAGCGTTCAGGCGCGTCATGCACATTAATCGGGGATTGCCGTTAATCTCTGCCGAACACGAACCGCACTTGCCCGCCTTGCAGTTCCAGCGGACCGCCAGATCGTTGGCTTGCTCGGCCTGAATGCGGTGCACGGCATCAAGCACCACCATTCCCGGGGAGATCTCGGTCGTGTACTCACGGAATTGGCCCTCCCCGTTGCTTCCCCGCCAGATCCGAAACGTTGCGCTTGGCATTCCAATTCTCTCCTCACTTCATCTCGGCAATCACCTGCTGCAACTCCGCCGGCATTTCCCTTAGCGGCTCCCGTCTCACCTTCATCTCTCCCGAATCCCCGCGGCGAACGGCAATCGTACAGCGGCATCTTTCGTCGTCCTTTCCCGGATAGTCGTCGCGAAATTGTGCTCCGCGGCTCTCTTGGCGCTCCAGCGCCGCGCGCGCGATGACTTCCGAAACAGTTAAGAGATTTTGCAGATCCAGCGCGGTATGCCAGCCGCCGTTGTATTCGCGATTACCGGTAACCGCTGTCCGATCCGCTCGTTGCTCCAGCTCGCGCAAACCGGCAAGGGCGCTCTGCATATCTTTCTCGCATCGCACGATTCCAACCCGATCTTGCATCAGATCCTGAAGATCGTGCTGAATCTGATATGGGTTCTCGCCGCTGCGTCCGAAGGGTTCAAGTGCGCGCCGCGCCGTTCGCTCAAGCTGGTCCGGATTCACACTTGCCTCGCTGTTCTCCTTAGCAAACCGGGCTGCATATTCACCCGCGCGCTTGCCGAACACGAGCAGGTCAGATAACGAATTTCCGCCCAAACGGTTCGCGCCATGCAAGCCCCCGGCGCATTCGCCTGCCGCGAACAATCCCGGTACTTCCGACATCTGGGTATCAGCATCTACCCGGACCCCGCCCATCATGTAATGAGTCGTCGGCCCAACCTCCATCGGTTCTTCGGTGATGTCGATATCCGCCAGTTGCTTGAACTGGTGATACATGCTCGGCAGTTTTCTCTTTATGTATGCTGCGCCGTCCGGCAAGCGGCTCTTGATCCACGAGATGTCCAGAAACACGCCGCCGTGCGGGCTGCCCCGCCCTTCCCGAACTTCCTTAACGATGCACCTTGCCACGTGATCCCGCGTCAGCAACTCCGGCGGCCGCCGCGCATTCCGATCCCCCTGCGTGTAGCGCCAGCCCTCCTCTTCGTTATCCGCGGTTTGCGCCCGGTAGTTTTCGGGAATGTCGTCAAACATAAACCGCCGGCCCTCTTTGTTCTTCAGAACGCCGCCATCCCCCCGCACCCCTTCGGTTACAAGGATGCCGCGCACGCTGGGCGGCCAGATCATTCCCGTTGGATGGAACTGCACAAATTCCATATCGATGAGGGATGCTCCTGCCTGGTAAGCCAATGCGTGCCCGTCGCCCGTATACTCCCAACTGTTGCTGGTGATCTTGTATGCCCGGCCGATGCCTCCCGTCGCCAGCACAACCGCTTTGGCTCGAAAGAGCAGAAAACGGCCTCGCTCGCGTTCATACCCGAACGCACCGGCAATGCGCCCGTCGTCGTTCAACAGAGTAAGAACGGTGCATTCCATGTGGACTTCCATGCCCAAATGAATGCCATGGTCCTGCAGCGTCCGGATCATTTCCAAACCCGTCCGATCGCCGACGTGCGCGAGCCGCGGATACCGGTGTCCGCCAAAATTCCGCTGCAGAATGCGCCCATCTTGAGTGCGGTCGAACAGCGCGCCCCAGGACTCCAGTTCCCGTACCCGGTCCGGCGCCTCCTTGGCGTGCAGTTCCGCCATGCGCCAGTTATTCAGGTATTGTCCGCCGCGCATGGTATCCGAAAAATGAACCTTCCAGTTATCCCGCTCGTCGACATTGGCCATGGCTGCCGCGATGCCGCCCTCGGCCATGACCGTGTGGGCCTTGCCCAGCAGACTTTTCGTGACTACGCCGACCCGCATCCCGTTAGCCGATGCTTCAATCGCCGCTCTCAATCCTGCTCCTCCCGCCCCAATTACCAGCACGTCATACTCGTGCGTCTGGTATTCGGTCATTAAAAGATTCTCCAGTCAGACCAGATGCCCATCGCACACAACCGTATGTAAAGGTCGGCAAACATCACGGAGAAGAGGCTGGTCCAAGCGAACAGCATGTGCCGGTGGTTCAAACATCCGGCACAGGTGTAGGTCTTGCTGCGTAGCGGTGATTTGGAGATTTCGTCCAGGCGTCCTCCCAGCAAGTGGCGCAGCGAGTGGCAGCCGAACGTGTAGCAGGCTAGCAGCACCACGTTCACAGCCAGAACCAGCGTTCCGATGCCGATTCCAAACTCCACCCGCCCGGTTTGCGGATTCTCAAACCAAAGCGCCCGCCACACATCGAGCGCCAGTATTACTAGAAAGATCAGCGCCAGATAAAGGAAGTACCGATGAACGTTCTGCAGAATCAATGGAAGCGAACGTTCTCCGCGGTATTTCTTTCGCGGCTCGGTGACTGTGCACGAAAGCGGATCGGCCCAGAATGCCTTGTAGTACGCGCCGCGATAGTAATAGCAGGTCACGCGGAATCCACCGGGAGCCCACAGGATCAGCAACGCGGCCGAGGCCGGAATCCATACCGGCCACCAGTGCGGCCATCCGCCCAACCAGGCATGAGCCGGATCGCCCAATAGTTCCGGTGAATAGAACGGCGATAGATATGGGCCGAACCGGTAATGCGTACCTTGTAGCGCCGCCCAGGTTGAATAAGCGATAAATAGCGAAAGCCCAAGGATGGTGAGCAGCGGCTGCACCCACCATAAGTCGCGGCGCGAAGTGGTGCCGAAGCGGCCTCGCCGTAAAGGTACGTCAATTGAGGACAAGCAAGATCCTCCTCGTAATAGGAAGAGGATATCTCAATTCGTTCAGATCCAGCCGCGTGCTCCTTGCGCCAAGCATTCAACGCCGCTCTTTGCGCGTCCTGCCGGCGCTACTCATCTCCCGCCTCAGTATCTCGTTGATGCGTGATTGGTAACCCGCTCCTTGCGATTTCAGCCAGGCAATCACGTCCGCGTCCAGGCGCAGCGCTATGGGTTTCTTAATCGGCCTGTAGAACTTTCCTACAACGGCATTTCCCCACTTCGGATCGTTTGGATTCTGAGCTGGTATATCTGAAAAATCGACCTCGGAATCGGGCATCTTTTTCAGGGCCTCGATCTCACGCTTAATGCTTGCGCTGGTTCGTCCAGTAGATTTGTTCTTCATAGCTCACGGCCTTTCTTGCGCTGATAACCCATGTCTTCTCTTCTCCGGCGATTATTCGATAAACATGGGCGACGAACACGAGCAACCCGTTTACCAGCCCGAGCGTCTGTATCGGGTCTCGCCGTTCTCGTCCACATAATCTTCGGCTGTTAATGCGAATGGATCTCCGAAGACCAGCCGCGCGACTTCGAAAGTCAGCTTGTGCCGTTTCTTGTTGATTCGGTTTTTGCCTTCGTCCCAAGCGAAGCCGTGCATCTATACACAACTGTATAGACAAAGTGATTGTCCGGTCCAGCTACCTCATCTCCGGCGGCTTCAAAACCTGCACCAGGCTGCTGTACTGATCTGTCCAGGGCCGCAATCCGGCGCGCGAAGCAATCGGCCTCGCCTGATTCCGCACCGCCGCGTTTCCAAGGACACTCTCATTTCTAGTGACCAGTACCCAGTCAGCGTTCAGAATCAGGTCGTTCGTTTGCTGCTTGCTATGAACCAGGACCGCCTGGTAACCCGCGTGTTCTGCAATCTGGCGAACCACCGGAGCCAAGTCAAGGTAGTTGTTCGATACGTGAAAAGCAATCACGCCTTCAGGCTTCAGGTGCTTGATATAGAGCGCCATCGCTTGC
>DATIMA010000047.1:0-16301 GCA_035475915.1 Bryobacteraceae bacterium | reverse complement strand
TGAGGATGCTCGGGTTGCGTGCTCACGCTGAACGGCCCAATTCCCACCGCGAGGAACCACATGAGGTGTTTGCTTTTTTGACATCTGCTCGTCCTTTCAATCTGTTACGGGATAGCCGCATCACCTGGACGGGGCTTCCCTACTAAGTACTGCTAGGATTCAGGGCTCCGTCGACATACGGATCGAAATATTTTTTTCCGTTGGCGTGTCGATTGCCGCCCCCGGCGTAGCAGGGGATAACCGGAGGTCGTGAATCAGTACAATTGAACGCGAGACTTCCAAGGATCAATGGCTGATAAATCCCCGAGACGGGTGCCGGAGGAGCGAGCCGCTACGCCCGAAGAGGTGCACGCGGCGATTGAGTCGTTGTCACTCGCCGACTGGGCCAGGCTTCGGAAATTTGCGGATTACTACATTGTTCTTCTCGGCGAGAAAGCTGGGGACCGGCGAGGGAAAGACTTACTGCACGTAGCGTTTGAGCGACTGCTTCAGCGAATGCGAAAGTGGGACAAAACGAAGGTCGATTTCATGGGCTTTCTCTATGGGGCGATCGAGAGCATTTCAGACGGTTGGTCGAAGAAGAAATACAGCCCCACAGAACAGCCCGTCCTGGCTGCTCAGCTAGTCCAGGAAGCAGATGAAGGGGAGCTATCCGATCCGGTTGAGGAGTTCGTATCTACGGAGGTGAGCCCGGCGCAGATGCTCCTCTACAATGAGACGCTCTCGCAAATCGAGGTGCTGTTCGTGGATGACCCGGAGGTGCTGAAAGTGCTGGAAGCGTTTCAGGAAGGGTATGACCCAGCATCAACCCGCGACTTTTGGGGACTGTCACAGAAGGAATACAACACAATTATCGTTAGGATGCGGAGAACCATAGAGCGAGCTGGAATTCTCGATCCGACCAGAGGAGTACGCCATGTCCACTAAAGATCGATTTGACCGCCAGTTCAAAGGTGTCGTCAATGCCCTTGCGCGTTCCGTCGCCGAAGCCACCGACGAAGAGATTGTCGAGGATGCGAAGGCCTCTGGCTTCAACCTCGAAGCAAATGCGGCTGAGCTTAAAGCAATGTTCTTGGACACTGCGAAGAAGTTTCAGAAGAGGAAACTGATTGAAGCCAAGGAAGCCTATGGAAAACAGGTTCAACGTTTACAACAGACATCGTTCCAACTGCCTCAGTCGCCCGCAGAACGGCAAGCACTTCTACAATCGGTGGTGGCGCAACAAGCCCAGCGCGGAAACGTTTTGACGGCGAAATTCAGGGACTTCGAAAACATGTCTCCGACCGACGTCGAAAGCCTACTCCAAGAACTTGGAGCATTAGGGCTCTTGCCGGCCGATCCTCAGAAGCCAAATGAGTAGCTCGATTTTCACGTCCCCCACCGCGCTTCTTGAGGACCTAGGAATCACGGCCCCGGACGAGATCGACGTCACGGCGATTGCGCAGCACTGCAATGCGACGATTCTCTACAAGCCATTGGAAGGATGCGCGGCGCGGATAACTGGGAACGGCGAGCAAGCGATCATTACCATCGATAGCAATTCGCGCCCAGAAAGACAGCGCTTCTCGGCGGGGCACGAACTTGGCCACTGGATGTTCGATCGCGGAAAGGTGTCGATGTTCTCGTGCGAAGAAAACCTGTTCGTTAAAGAATGGTCGAAGAACAATCCTGAAACACGCGCGAATCGATATGCGAGCGATTTGCTGATGCCCCTGTTTATGTTTGAGCCTCGGGCAAAGCTACAAAAGCGAATCGACTTTACGGCGGTGAAATCCCTCGCGAAGGACTTCACCATGAGCTTAACGGCGACAGCCATTCGGCTTGTGGAACACGGCCCGCTTCCTTCAATGCTTGTGTGTTCCAACGGCGACGGTGTGGAATGGTTTATTCGGAGTTCTGGAACAAAAGTCCTATGGCCAATCAAGCCGGGTCATGACACTTATGCCGGCGATGTTCTCGCCGGAACGGAAATCGAAGCTGCCGGCGATGTTCCTGCATCGGCTTGGTTTGATCATGAACTCGCGGGCCGTTACCGGCTGCATGAGCATTCAATGCGCGCCTACAATAGCCTTGTTCTCTCGCTCCTGTGGTGGCGAGATGAAACGATGCTGATCAAGCTTGATGATTACGAGGAGGAGAGAGATTCCCGCTCTTCATGGCGGCGAAGTTGAGGAGCTCGCGCGATGTCCTGGCGTCGACGCGCCGCCTTAGGATTCGTCCCGGCGGCTTTGGCTGTGACCCTATCTCCCGCAAGAAGTTACTTTGGCTTCACCGTTGCGGTGAATACGGCGAAGGTCAGCACCAAATGAAAAAGCCAGCTGGTAGAAGGTCGACTTAACGAGAAACGCGCTAGGCGTAGATCTACGGAACGCCGCCTGCGCGGAAAGGTGGATCGGAATTTGTGACTAGCGGGCATCTACCGCGACTGGCCCGAGCCGTTGAGCACGTTGTCGTTAGAATTGTTAGCAAAGTTTCTCGGAACAGACAAATGATGCAAGGAGCTGGAACTGGACGGAAGAGGATTGTGCAATTGCGCGCGAGCCTGCCTTCGCATTTGTTGACTTCTCGGAGCATTACATCGCTGCATGACATTCACCCGAGTTTTTGGATCGGCGACTTGATTCCGTTGCTGGTCCCCTCTGATACGCCGATCCTTCCGAGGCTGCTCCAGGCGGGAGCTACTCAGAGCAAAAGCGGCGCTCCTGTTATTCGCAGAGGTTCGCCCGTTGACTTACAGACACTGGACGACGTTTTGCCATTCGTTGCAAAGCAGATGATTGTTCCACGGTGTGGTGACTCCATCCCCGCAACGTCCTGGGGTTCGAACCTGCATCATCTGCTTGTTCCTGATCAGTGGGAACAATTGCGAAGAAAGACTTTTGCGGAGTCTGGCGGACATTGTGAAATATGCGGCTTCTGGAATGGGCTTGAGTGTCATGAGTTATGGGAGTATCACGAGCCTGTACTTGGACTTTCAGAAATGGTTTGCGGAGTGCAGCGTCTGGTGCGCCTTATGCCTCTGTGCAAGGCATGCCACGAGACATATCATCTCGGGTTCGCCAGTATGCAAGGAAGGATAGCGCCGGCCGGGGGTCGCGTGGGTGCGTACAACCGCTACACACTGAGAGAAACGAAAGAGTACTGTGATTTGAACAAGGAGAACTGGCAGCGGCGAAATGAACATCCGTGGGCGCTCGATCTGTCGTGCATGGCTTCTAGTCCACTCGTGATTAGGCGGACCTGGCGGAGGAACGAGGACGGAACGACTGTTGCCAAGACGAGACTTGGCGAGTCTCAGACGATCATTCTGGGCGTGGCGTGGCAATGCGGGAAAGAATCCTATCCGGCAGTACCGACCGATGAGGGATATTTCGAGTGATGATCGCGCATCAGCGGCCATTCCTCCCAAGACTATCTGGCTGTCCCGATCCCGAAATTCATCCACCCAAAGAGCGTTCGAAGGTGCACGACCGGGCCATATGCCCAGAATCTCTGTTCCTGTGCCGATCCACTTCCCCGTGTAACAGGCAATGCTTCACTATGCGGCTCACATAGGGCTGAATTTTCGCGCTTTCAATTTGAGCGGATCGGGATAGCGGTTCACCCGAACAGCCAGCGAGCAGCCGATGTATCAACGCGGACCGCGCCACGGTTTCGCCAGGCGCCGTTCGCGATAGGCACACTTTCTCCGCCGCTGCGGCGCGCGGATTGGCACCCACGACGAAATCCACAAAGGTGGAAACCGACTAAAGGATTAGGTACAGGACCAATACAGGACAATAGCCCCGTCTTTGCCGAGCGTTTAGCCCCGAGACTGCCGACGAAACCGAACAAAACCGCCCCGTTGTTGCCGAGGAAAACTCCCTCCGTTCACAACGAGAAGTGAATTTTTCGCGCCCCTAGAATGCCGAGGTCCAATAATCCGGGCCGCATCGCTAAGCGCCCCCAGGATGCCGAGCTTTTGGCTTCCGACACACAGCCAACCTATGAAATTACTCGTGATCACGGCATAAGACGTCACGGACGGCTTACGCCAGCGCTTACAGAGTAGGAAGACTCAATGGAGACCAACCAGGAAATCCTCACCATCAAAGAGGTTGCCCAAATACTGCGCTGCTCAAAAGCTCATGTGGCTAACGCACTTCACGGAAAAGTAACCGGCATTCCGCGCCTCACGCACGTAAGCGTCGGTCGCCGAAAGCTCGTGCGAAAGGAATGGCTCAATCAATGGCTAGAAGCGAACAAGAACCGCTAATATCCAGAGATGGTCGGATTCAACGCTACAGACGCAGGAAGGAAACTTTATGCGCCGAAGGCGATTCTTAAAAGGCAGTCTCCGTGCCCGCAAGCACGGTCGTCAGAAAATTTGGTTAGCTCAGTGGTGGGAAGACGGCAGCAGACGCACCAAAATTCTCGGACGCTATTCCGATATTCCGAAAAGCGAAGCCGAGATGATGCTAAGCCAAATCGTGCAACCGCTCAACAAGGAGGTGGGCAAGTCTCAAGTCCCGCTATTCACCTTCAAACACTACGTGGAAAACAAATTCCTTCCGGTGTGCCGCCGCATGTGGAAGGAATCGACTCGAACAACGTCGGAATCAAATATCATTCGATATTTGTTGCCGGCGTTCCAAAATCAGCGACTCGAAACAGTTACGCGAGAACAAATGCAAACGTTTCTTGAAGACATCGCAGGCGATCTCTCGTCGAGTGTCGTCGGGCATCTTCGCTGGCATCTCAACGCCATTTTCAAGATGGCTCAGAGTGACGGAATTGTGAGCCATAATCCTGCCGGCGCGCTATACATCCCAGAATGCAAGGCCTCGCCGACAAAGCGGGCGATGTCTCCTCACCAGGTGAGAACCGCACTCGGGGTTCTTGATTTGCGGCCACGGCTGATTTTTCGCCTCGCGATTTTTAGCGGTTTGAGGCCGGGCGAAATCTTTGCGATCCGGTTAGGAAAGATCGGCGACGACTCGATTACTATCGATCAGCGAGTCTACGAAGGCAAACTCGATTCCCCGAAGGGCCGCAAGGGCAAGGACACAACACGTATCGTTGGACTCACGCCCGCGACGGCTTCGGAAATTGAATTGTGGCGGAGCTTTCTGCAGAACAGGGAAGCGGATGCCTATCTGTTTCCGTCAGAAACTCTCGTTACACCGCTCAGACCAAACAATTTATGGAAACGTGAGATTCAACCGCGGCTGGAGGTTGTCGGCCTGGGTTGGGTGAACTTCCAAGTTTTGCGTCGAACGAACGCCAGCCTGTCACGGAAGGCGAAGGTTGACGACAAGGTTTCGGCTGACCAAAGAGGTCATGGCCTCGGCGTCAGCATGAATGTGTATGCGATTAGCGACCTTGAACAAAAAGTCGAGGCCGTAACGAAGCTCGAAGCAGAAGTGACGCGTTCCGAGAGCGCCGAATTTCAGCGGCTGGAGCTTCCTGAAATGGACAGTCTGGAAGGGTCAGGGAAGAAAACGGAGTAATCGGAGTACAACCGTGAAACTCAATGTCTTGCAAGTTGTTGAAAACATGGAGCGGGAGACGAGAATCGAACTCGCAACCAACAGCTTGGAAGGCTGTGACTCTACCATTGAGTTACTCCCGCGCCTGAATGGATGTTTCCATTTTAAACTACGTGATCTCCCTCACCGGCTCGCAGATTGCGTCTTCAAATCCGCTTCGACAAAGCGTATCAGCGATTCGAGCAGCGCCGCTCGCGGATAGTGATTTTTGTCCATGCCGGACTGCAAATACTTCTGGCTTGAAGTCTCAAACGGTAAAGCAATCGCAAAATGGTCGGCCAGTGCGGCGCCCAAAAATTTCGCGTCCGGCAGAATCGCATCCTGCTTCAAGAGCTGCCCATCCTCCACGGAGCCGAATGTCTGAAGCAATTGCCAGGATTCAAGCAGAGCCTTTGAGGTATTCTCTCGCGAACTCTGGGCCACCACCGAATAGGCCGGCGCCGCAATATGCGGATAGCTGGCGAGAAATGCCTGCCGCACCGAGCGGCCCAAGCTCTTGAATCCCGCATCGACATCGCCTTTACACCCGGACAAGTTGAACTGCTTAATCCATTTGTCGGCCTGCTGTGGAAGAGCATCCGCTATCGGCGAACCGCCAATTGCGCCAGCAACCGAGATAAACGCGGCTACATGGCCCACAAGCGCCGGATTCGTAGCCAGGCTCTCATAAACATCGGGAGCCCCTTTGCTGTACCCGATCAGGATCAGCTTCTTGGAATCTTTTGCAGTAGCATTCTGAATGAACTGCGCGATAAGGCGGGCATTCGCGGAACTCGGGTCATTTGGCACGGACATGGTATCGACGGTGAATCCGAATTTGTCATGGAGTACCTGCGCGCCCTTTTGGAATGCCGGCGTATCCGCGAAGCAGGAGCTAAGAAAACCCGGCACGATGACTACGTGATACTCAGGCGTGAGCGGCGGTAACTGCGCCGCGCCCCCGGGATTTGCCCCTTCCAGATATTTGTCGCAAGTGCCCCAGGATCCTCCATCGGGATTCTCATGCGCCAGCACGGAGCAGAAGACCGATGCAAAATCGGCGGCATAGTTACGGGCTTCGGGCTGCAAGTAGATAATGAGTGTCCGGCCGTCCGAGGTAAATCCGCCACCGGTCGCAGTACGAGCCTCTTTCACGGGATGCGTTGGCGTCAGGTATTCTTCTTTGACAACCATGCCGGTCTGCTGCAAACTTTGTCCAATATAGTCGCGCTCGCCGTCGGTTGCGGGATCGATCTTGTGGGTGATGCCGTTGTTGCGCTGATCCTTTTCAAAGCCGATGTCGTGTGTCCCGGCGCCGGCCCACACGGTTTCGCCGCCGGCCGTGAAGGGCGCTTTCCAGATCCGGAAATGATTGCGCGACGCGACCACTCGCACAGGGTCCGCCTGCGCATAGCCAAAATCCTGCACGCGGCCAAACAATTCCAATTCACTCATGGGCAGCGTGACATAGGCTTCTTTTGACATGCTCGCCAGAAGGCCCCGCACAATCGCGTCCGTCTTCGTCTTGTCTACAATCACCCATCCGGCCGCCTTCAAGGCAGCTTGCAACTTAGCCTGCGAGCCGATGACGATGAAGTTGACGCGGTCACCCGGATTGCCTGCCGCATCATTAACGCGGGCCGGAATGCTGTCCAGCATCTGCTGCGTGAATGCGGGCAGAGGAACCGGCGCGGCCTGCACTTTCGAAGCGGGAACCGGCGTATATTCAATCACCACATGGAAGCTGCCCGTACCCAGGGCGTTCGCCATTTCGTTAACGCCCAGAAACAACCGGCCGGCGACGGGCGCTGTTCGCTCCGTTCGTGCTCCAATCAGGAACGGCCGGGCCGCCGGACTATCGCCAAAACGTCCAACCAGGGCTCCCCGGCCTGCTTCATTAACCGGAAATTGCATCAGGAGGTCCATCCATCCGCGTTTCAAACCTTCCGGCCCGGTGGATTGTACACCGCTGTACGTTACGGTTCCGGTCGCCGTGATAGTGACCGCCTCACCGGCTTTCAAATCGATGCCAGTATCGGTCCAGACCTGGTTCGCGTTGACATCAACCTCCTTGCGGTCTGCGCCCGAGGCCAGGGTCGCCGCGATAGCGGATACCAGAACAGCGCGGATAAGTGCTGTCACGAACCGCTTTCGATCGCGTTGAGTTTCAGTTGCTCCACATGCTCCCATACTGTCCCGTCCAGTTCCATTTTGGCGTGTGCCGCGCGAGCCGGTCCGCCATCGAGGCGTCCGCACGTTTAGCGTACTGTAGCGGAGAAATAGAAAGATAAACCGCGATTTCAGCGCGACGGCTCTAGGAAGCCGCGTGGCCGTTGCTGTTTGTAGTGGCAACTTTCGCGCTCGCCGCATCGCGCAGAGTATGCGGAGAGGGAATTGTTAGCAGACGTCGCGACAGTTTCACTAAACCACGCCGCTCCAGCTGGTTCAGGGTAGTAGACGTGGTTTCGCGCGTCGCGCCGATCAGGTCCGCCAGTTCCAGTTGCGTGATTGGAAGCTGATAGCCCTCGCCGTCTTCAGTGGGTTTCACCAGCTTCGATAGCTCAGCCAGATAGTACAGAATCCGATACTCCACGTCGTGAAGGCAGAGCAATTCCACTTTCTGTGCAAGGGCCATTTTCCGCTGCACAATGTGGTCGAGCAACGCGCCGGCCAGTTCCGGATTGCTCGCAAACGCTCGCAGCAGTGCTTCGCGCGGAATCCGATACAAATTGGCCTGGGTAAGAACCTCGGCTTCGGTGTAGTAGGTCAGCGAGCCCTCGGCGAGTATTTCTTCCCCGATTATATGGCCTGCACCGCACACCGCGAGTATGATGCGACCTCCAGCTCCGTTTTTTCGTGTGAGCTTAACCAGGCCATCGTCAATGTAGTACACCGAATCCGCGGTTTGATCCTGTGAAAACACCGCTGTCGACCGGCGAAGCGCCGTTAAACGACTCACGTCCGATTCCACAAGCAATGTGCTCCGAACGGCAGAAGCAAGAGAGGTCACAATATTCTCCTCGGGGTTTGTCAACGATTATAGGAAGTTATACATTCGATGCACAGGGAAAAATTCCAGGTTCCTGCATTTACCGGTAGAAATCTCAATTTGTGCAACCGGGCTTACGAATCTTGTCCGAAAAGGCGCTGGCTGAATTAAAGAGTCTCAATAAATCCTCTGTCCCGATCGACTTTCGGAGTTCCGAAAGAGTCAGCAAGAAATTGTCAATTGCGGCGTTGATGGCGTCCTGATTTGTCGATAGAATGCTCGACCAGAGATCCGGATCGCTTAAGGCCAGCCGCGTCATATCGAGCAGCCCTTGCCCGAAGACCGCCTGGACTGGAACAGTCTCTTGCCTGGCGAGTGTTTGCGCCAGCGCAGTTGATAGCAGTTGAGGCAGATGGGACGTAAGCGCGACTGTCGTATCATGCTCTTCCGGCGACATATCGAGCAGTTCCGCGCCCAAACGCAAGAGCCAGGACCTGAAAACTTCTGAGCGCCGTGTTTCCGGACTGGAGGGCGTAAGAACGTATGGCCGACCCCGGAACAGGCCGGCGTCGGCAACCTTCACCCCGCGTTGCTCTTTACCCGCCAGCGGATGTCCACCCAAGAACTGGCCGCGCGGAAGGCACTTGGCGGCTTTCGCTACAATCTGCGCCTTCGTGCTGCCGGCATCCGTGACAAGGCAATCGTCTGTAATCAGGGGCCCCAGGCCTTCAAGAGTCCGAAGGATTCGATCCACAGGTTGCGCCAGGTAAATTACGTCGGCGCAGTGCGCGGCATCGCCTAATTTCATCTCACGCGAAATTGCGCCTTGTTGCAATCCTGCGGCAATCGCCTGCGGGGAGCTAACGCCAATTATCTCCCCATCGAAACCTGCTTCTCGAAGGGCCAGGCCAAAGGAACCACCAATCAGTCCAACTCCGACTATGGCAACGGTACGCATCGTGTCAGGCCTAAGCCGCGCGTCCTACCGCGGCGGCTATGGCTCGCACTTGCTCCATCATCTCCGCGAACTGATCGGGAGGCAGCGTTTGTGCTCCATCGCTCAAGGCATGGTCCGGGTCGGGATGCACTTCAACCAGCAGACCATCGGCGCCCGCGGCCACAGCGGCTCGGGCCATGGGAACAACGTAATCCCGCTTTCCGGTTCCATGCGACGGGTCGGCGATAACCGGCAGGTGCGTGAGGCGGCGCAATACCGGGATTGCAGCGATGTCCATGGTGTTGCGCGTGCTCGTTTCAAACGTGCGGATACCGCGTTCGCACAGTATCACCTGGTAATTGCCACCCGAGAGAATATATTCGGCCGAGAGTAGCAGTTCCTCGATGGTAGCTGCGATGCCGCGCTTTAGCAGAATCGGCTTGCGAAGCTTTCCCAATTCGCGCAGCAGGTTGAAGTTCTGCATATTGCGAGCGCCCACCTGCAGAATGTCGGCATACTCGGTCAGCAGCGGAATCTGCACCTGGTCCATTACCTCACTTACGACCAGCAGACGGTTACGGTCCGCGGCCGCGCGTAATATCTGGAGACCCTTTTCGCCAAGGCCCTGGAAACTGTATGGAGAGCTTCGCGGCTTGAAGGCTCCCCCGCGAATAACCCGCGCACCAGCCGAAGCAACTATTTCCGCAGTTGCTTCAATCTGCTCCTCAGTTTCGACGCTGCATGGGCCGGCCATCACGATCAGTTTGCGTCCGCCGATCTCCACATTACCGATCGTGACCGTGGTGCCGGAAGGTCTGAAATGACGGCTGGCAAGTTTATATGGCGAAACGATTCTGTGGGCCTCTTTGACGCCGCTCATCACTTCAAGCGCCACAGGGTCGAAGTCATCCATGGGCCCGACACCACCCAGTACGGTGTGGCGCACGCCGGTGGACCGGTGTACGGTGAAGCCCATTTCCACCAGGCGCCTGATCACCGCTTCGGTTTGCGCTTCGGTGGCGTCTTCTTGCATGACAACTACCATGGTTTCTAGTGCCCGTCCTCGGTGTGATCGCCCATTTTCAGCTTCTGCACCGTCCTCATTTCGTCTATGATGCGCTCGAAAATCCGCTTTATGGCGTCCGCCGGTAAGGGTCCGCGATTGTGCTCCAGAATATTCGCAAAGACCTGGTCTTCACGCTTCGGCTCATAGATTGCCATGCGCAGATCCTGCTTGATGCGGCCGATCTCCTCCACGATGGCTGTGCGCTGGTTCAAAAGATCGAGCAGCTTCAGATCCAGATCGTCAATCCGCTCGCGGCAGCGCGCTAAATCGGCAGGGGAATGCTGGGTCATGCGCCTCGTAGGGGAGCAGTGAGATGGCGGGTGAAGGCTTCCACCCTGGCGCTCAGGCCGGGTGAATCCCCGTTTTCCTCAATGCATTTGACGATTGCGCTGCCGACGACCACGCCATCCGCCAGCCGGGCGACTTCAGAAACTTGTTCCGGCCGGCTGATTCCAAAGCCGACCGCTAATGGAAGATGGGTGAGTCCGCGCATGCGCCGGGTGAGCGGCGCGGCGGCTTCGGAAACCGAAGATTGTTCCCCTGTAACGCCGGTTCTCGATACCAGGTAAACAAAGCCGGAGGAATGCTCGGCCACCAATCGGAGCCGACGCTCGGTGCTCGTAGGCGCAGCCAGGAAAACGGTGTCTAAACCGGCTCGCCGCAGGCTGCGCACCGGTTCGGCTGCCTCTTCGATACAAAGGTCTGTCAAGAGGACGCCATCGATGCCGGCGGCTGCTGCGTCCCGCGCCAGCCTTTCGAAGCCATAGCGCATAAGCGGATTCAAATAGCTAAATAACAGGAGGGGAATTTGGGATTGCCGGCGGATCTCACGCACCGTCTCGAGCAACTTGGGGAGTGTTATCCCGGCGCGCAAGGCGCGATCGGAGGCGCGCTGGATAACGGGCCCATCCGCAATCGGATCGGAGAATGGCACCCCGAGTTCGATCAGGTCCGCGCCGCCGCGCTCGAGCGCAAACACCAGCGAAGCGGTATGCTCTGGCGATGGATCGCCAGCAGTGAGATAAGCAATGAACGCTTTGCGGCTTTCGGTCCGGCACTTTGAGAACAGATCAGTGATGCGGGTGGTGGAATCGCTCCCTCTTGGTCGCGCTTCCGAGCTGGGCGTTATGGCGGTTTCCATCATTTCGGGTCCAATTCCGTCCGATCCAATTCCGGCATGTTCTCGCGATAAATATCGATGTCCTTGTCACCGCGTCCGGAGACGTTCACGACGTAAACAGCGTCGGGCTCCTGGGGCGCGCGGCGAATCGCTTCCGCGACTGCATGGGCCGATTCGAGAGCCGGAATAACGCCCTCCATCCGAGACAACGTCCGGGCCGCCGCCAGCGCATCCGAATCAGTAGCCGAAACGTATTCCGCGCGGTTGGCATCGTGGAGCCAGGCGTGTTCGGGACCTACCGCTGCGTAATCCAATCCGGCGGATACCGAATGCGTTAGTCCTACCTGCCCCTGATCGTCCTGCAGCAAATAGCTGAGCGTGCCTTGCAACACCCCAGGCGAACCGCCGCTAAAACGCGCGGCGTGCTCACCGAGTTCACTTCCCTTCCCGCCCGCTTCCACTCCAACCAGGCGAACCGCTGAATCGCCGACAAAGGGATAAAAAATGCCGATTGCATTGCTGCCGCCGCCGACACACGCCAGAATCGTATCCGGCAATCGTCCAATCTGGTTCAGACATTGCGCTCGCGTTTCTTCCCCGATCACTCGATGAAAATCGCGCACCATCATCGGGTACGGATGCGCACCGAGCGCGGAGCCAAGCAGATAATGCGTGGTTGCCACATTCGTAACCCAATCGCGCATGGCCTCGCTAATGGCGTCCTTTAAGGTCCGGCTACCGCTCCCGACGCCCACCACTTCAGCGCCCAGCAGCCGCATCCGGAACACGTTCAGTTTCTGGCGGCGCATATCTTCTTCGCCCATGTAAACAACGCATTCCATGCCGAACAGCGCGCAAACAGTTGCGGTCGCAACCCCATGCTGGCCTGCGCCGGTTTCGGCAATGATCCGCTGCTTTCCCATTCGCCGCGCGAGCAGGATTTGTCCCAAACAATTGTTTATCTTATGGGCCCCGGTGTGAAGTAAATCTTCACGTTTCAGCCAAATCTGGGCCCCGCCTAGCTTCTGAGTGAGCCGCCGTGCTGGATAAAGCGGCGTGGGGCGTCCGGCATAATGCTGCAGGAGCCACTTCAACTCTTCCGCGAAGGCTGGATCTCTATGAGCCTCATAATACGCCCGTTCCAGCTCCTCCAGCGGCGTCATCAGCACTTCGGGGACGTAGCGCCCACCATAAGGGCCGAAGTGCCCCAAATTATCCGGTAAAGCAGCGGAGCTCATAATGTCATCCCTTCGGCAACTCGTAGGGCCGCGAGCGCAGCCTGCACAAAGTCGCGCACCCGCCGCGGGTCCTTTCTTCCAGGTGCGAACTCCAATCGCGAGCAGGCATCCACACCCCACGGGCGCGCAGTCCGGACCGCTTCCGCTACATTCGAGCCGTCGAGTCCGCCGGCAACAATGACGCGTTGCGGCAAAGCTCTTGCAAGGCTCCAATCGAATGTCTGGCCGGAGCCTCCATAGCCGGGCGCGGAGCTGTCCAGTAGCAAGGCTTCAAAGTCATTCTGTTTCTGCGGTGCGGCGCTCGCCGGCAGTGCTCGCCAGATGCGGCAATCGCGCGGCAGCTCTGGCGTATGGATTTCACCGTAGAGCTGCAGCACGTCGAGGGGAAAGGGCCGGCCAGAAGGCAGGCGCGGCAGGCTGAAAGCGCGCTCCACAACAAATATTCCGACTTTCAGATAATCCCCTGGCACGCGGTGAATGATCTGGGCCGCGGATTCGGGTTCGATATAGCGCGGGCTGTTTCGATAGAAATTGAAGCCGAGGGCATTTGCTCCGGCGTCCACTGCCACGCGCGCGTCCTCTTCACATGTGATGCCGCAGATCTTTACAATGAACGAGTTCATGCAGTCTGCATCAGCAGCTTGAGGGCAGCGGCCGGCTTCTCTGCCTTCATCAGCGCTTCGCCGATCAGAAACCCCGAGTAGCCGGCCCCAAGCAGAAGGTCGATGTCACTCCTGTTGTGAATGCCGCTCTCGCTGACCCGGATCACGTTAGACGGCAGCAGATAGCTCAAACGTAGCGAAGTCTCCAGCGACACTTCGAACGTGTCCAGATTTCGATTGTTGACACCGATGATTTCTGCTCCGGAATCTATGGCTTTGGCGAGCTCATCAGGGTTGTGGACTTCGACCAGTGAATCGAGGCCCAGTGACGCGGCAGTCTCCCGAAATTGACGCAGCTCGGTTGTTTCGAGAATGGCCGCGATCAGGAGAACAGCATCCGCGCCGTGCATTGCAGCTTCAAAGATTTGTAGCCGGTCGATAGTGAAATCTTTCCGCAGCACCGGCAATTCAACGGCCGAGCGCGCAGCCTCCAGATCATGCAACTCGCCTTGAAAGTATTGCTTATCGGTAAGCACCGAGAGAGCCGCCGCGCCGCCTTCTTCATAAGCGCGGGCATTCAGTGCAGGATGAAACTCATGCTGCAGCAATCCCTTGCTCGGAGAAGCTTTTTTGATCTCGGCAATGATGGCGGGGTTGACCTTGCGCAGGGCAGCGGCAAAACCACGAGCCCGCGATTTGCGCGCATGGGCCTGTTGTTCCAGAAGCGCCGCGCGAGGACGCAGCTCCGCCACTTCCTGCTGCTTATGCTGAACAATATCGGCAAGAATGCCGGATGAGGTTCGGAGCACCATCGCGTGGTTCGGAACCCTCATCGTAACAGGTAAGCAGGCCAGCCCCGGCGTACTTTGAAACGCGCGACAATCGTTGCAGTGTCGCGCGAACTGGCGGTGATGGGCGTTCTGGCGTCCATACTGTGCATTTCCGCGCAATATGGAACCGAACAGCGGCTCGCCGTGGGAGACATTCTGGTGGCCAATGAAAAATTGGGGGACCCCAATTTCGCCCAGGCAGTCATTCTCCTGCTGCAATTCGATCGCGACGAAGGCACTCTCGGGCTGGTCATCAACCGGCCCAGCGAGATCCCGCTTTCCCGCATTTTTCCGGAGATAAAGCATGCAAGCGCCGACCCGGTATACATGGGCGGCCCGGTTGGCGTGACTACGGGACAGGCATTGCTCCGGCTCCCCGGAAAAGCGGAGCAGCTTGAGCACATATCCGGGGATATCTATGCTACGGGAGACAAGGATCTGATTGAAAAATCGGTTTCCTCACGCGACCCGCCGGCCAAATTTCGTCTGTATTTTGGATATGCAGGCTGGGCCCCGGGGCAGTTGGAAGCGGAGATCCGGCTGGGCGCCTGGTCGGTCCTAAAAGGCCGCTCGAAGCTCGCCTTCGATCATGATCCGGCTTCGCTTTGGGACCGCCTCATCCGCGAGTCCCAAACACAGATGGCGGACGGTTTTGCTGACCGAGCTACTTTGGGCCGCGTACATGCCGGGCTTAGGATGCGAGGCCGTGCTGCCTTCGGTCATACCCAGAACCCACTTGATCGCCTCGAAATACATCTTCTGAATGTCCGGATCATCCCACGACTCCTTGGTGTGCCCCAGGGTGGAATAGAAGACGCGGCCCTTGCCGTACATCTTTGACCACGCCACGGCGAAGTCGTGATCCTGGCGGTGGACACGCGGATTGTTGTAATCGAGCTTCGAAGCGTCGAGACTTAAGAGCACGTTTACTTTGTCGCGCGACCAATCTTTGATCTGATAAATTTCATCCCGCTTCACGAACTCGTGCGGGAAGTGGCGAACGGCGGGGAAGTTCGGCTGCTCATTGATAATGGGCGCTTCGAAAGTGAACCAGGGATGCTGATCGAACCAGCCGCCCAGCATTTCGCCATATTCCGGCCACTTATAATTTGTGTCGGCAGCGGCGTGGATGCCGACGAACCCTTTCCCGTCATCTTTGATAAAAGACATCATGTCGCTCTTCTGGTCATCGGTAAGATCCAGTTCGCCTGTAGTGCTGGCGAAAATAAGCGCATCGAAATAATTCAGGTTTTTGACGTTCCGCTCCTTAATGTCCTTTTTGGTGATCAGCTCTGTGTCGGTACGGAGGGTCGCTTCCCAGAGCTTCGTATCGTGCCCCATCCGCCAGATGTTTGACATGGCGTCGGGAATGGAATCGTGCTCAAATCCCTTTGTCTGCGAAATCACCAGGACATGGGCCATCCGGCCCGGGGGCATTTTTACGGCGGGAGGCTGCGCTTTGGCGCGACTGGAATAGAGCGCCAGGCTCCCGACAGCCAGGGTCAGCGCGAAAAAGCCTGCATAACGGACGATTTTCATCTCACCTCGCAAAGTGTCGATTTCAACTAACTTCCAAGATTTCAACTAACTTCCAACAAAGAAACGTATCACAGCAACATTAGTGGTTGTCGAGCATCTCATTAGGCGACAGAGCCGCTGACCGAATCACGAGTACAATTCCCTTTGTCAACCTTTTTCCGTCATCTGCTCAGCTTCCTGGTCCACCTGGGCTATTTCGGCCCTTTTCTGCTCGGGATTCTGGATGCTTCGTTTCTTTTCCTGCCGTTCGGAAACGATCTTCTGATTGTGGGCATGGTGGCGCGCAATCACAAAGGATATCTGCTGTATGTGGCTGCGGCCGTGTGCGGCTGCACAATCGGCGTTTTCCTGCTCGACCTGGTGGCACGAAAGCTGGGTGAGGAGGGTATCCGGAAAATGGCAGGAAAAGCTCGTTTTGAAAAGCTGAAACGAAAAATCGGCGAAAAGGGCGGACGCACGCTCGTGGTGGCGTG